>DGXN01000002.1:19854-21360 GCA_002396335.1 Bacteroidales bacterium UBA4231 | reverse complement strand
CCGAAGGTCATCTGGGTCAGGTCATTGGTACCGAAGCTGAAGAACTCGGCGGCGCGGGCCATGCGGTCGGCGGTAAGGGCGGCACGGGGGATTTCGATCATGGTACCGAAATGGTATTCGATCATCTGGCCGGTGTGGGCCTCTACCTGCGCTTTGATACGGTCGCAGATGGCTTTCTGGAAGCTGAGCTCACGGGCGCTGATGGTCACGGGGATCATGATCTCCGGATGCGGGTGCAGGCCTTCCTTCTGGAGTTCGGCGGTGGCGGTGAAGATGGCGCGATACTGGGTTTCGGCGATCAGCGGGAAGCTCACGTGCAGACGGACGCCGCGGTGACCCATCATCGGGTTCACTTCGTGCAGGCTTTCGCCACGCTTTTCAACTTCCTTCACGCTGATTCCGAGTTCCTTGGCCAGCTCTTTCTTCTTCTCTTCACCCTGGGGGACGAACTCGTGCAGCGGCGGATCCAGAAGACGGAACACGACCGGCTTGCCGTCCATGACGCGGAGGGTTTCCTTGACGGAGGCCTTCATGAAGGGCTCCAGTTCGGCCAGTGCTTTCTTGCGCTCCTCGTCGGTGTCGCAAAGGATCATCTTGCGGAGTTTGGAAAGCGGGAGTTCGCTGTTGCGGCCGTAGAACATGTGCTCGATACGGAACAGGCCGATACCCTGGGCACCGAACTTGAGGGCGCGGGCGGCATCTTCCGGCGTGTCGGCATTGGTGCGGATTCCGAGCTTGCGGAACTTGTCGCACATGCCCATGAACTTGGCGAAGAGCGGGTTCTCGGAGGCATCCATGGTTTCGATGGCACCTTCATAAACCAGACCCTTGGCGCCGTTCAGGCTGAGGTAGTCGCCTTCCTTGAAGGTCTTGTCGATACCGGCGAAGGTGACGGTCTTGTTCTTGAAGTTGATCTTGAGGGCGTCGCAGCCGACGATGCAGCACTTGCCCCAGCCACGGGCCACGAGGGCGGCGTGGGAGGTCATGCCGCCGCGTTCGGTGAGAATACCCACGGAAGCGTGCATACCGTCGATGTCTTCGGGAGAGGTTTCCTCGCGGACCAGGATGCACTTCTTGCCGGCGTTCTTGTAGGCAATGGCGTCCTCAGAGGTGAAGACGATCTGGCCTACGGCGCCACCCGGGGAAGCGGGCAGACCCTGTGCCAGGACGGCGGCCTTCTTTTCAGAAGCGGGGTCCAGGATGGGGTGGAGCACCTCGTCCAGCTGGGCGGGGGCTACGCGCATGACGGCGGTCTTCTCGTCGATGAGGCCCTCTTCGACCATGTCGACGGCCATCTGCAGGGCGGCCAGGCCGGTGCGCTTGCCGATACGGCACTGCAGCATCCACAGCTTGCCTTCCTGGATGGTGAACTCGATGTCCTGCATATCCTGGAAGTGCTCCTCGAGGTGCTTGCGGATGTCGTCCAGTTCTTTGTAGACTTCCGGCATGGCGGTTTCGAGGGAAGCGAGGTTCTTGTTCTTTTCGCTCTTGGTGGCTTCGTTCAGG
>DGXN01000002.1:0-19748 GCA_002396335.1 Bacteroidales bacterium UBA4231 | reverse complement strand
TCGCCCTGGGCGTTGATGAGCCATTCACCGTAGAACTTGTTGTCGCCGTTGGCGGGGTTACGGGAGAAGGCAACGCCGGTGGCCGACGTGTCACCCATGTTGCCGAATACCATGGACTGGACGTTCACGGCCGTGCCCCAATCGTCCGGAATGTGCTCGATCTGACGGTAGCGGATGGCGCGTTTGCCGTTCCAGCTCTTGAAAACGCCGCCGATGGAGCCCCAAAGCTGGGCCACGGCATCGTCCGGGAATTCAACGCCGAGGACTTCCTTGATGCGGACTTTGAAAGCTTCGGCCAGGTCTTTGAGCTGGTCGGCGGTGAGCTCGGTGTCGCTCTTGTAACCGTTGGCATTCTTGACCTCTTCCATCATGCGGTCCAGCTGCTGGCGGATGCCCTGGCCGTCTGCGGGTTCGATGCCCTCGGCCTTCTCCATGACGACATCGGAGTACATCATGATGAGACGGCGGTAGGCGTCATACACGAAACGGGGGTTGCCGGTCTTCTTGATAAGGCCGGGGATGGTTGCGGAACAAAGGCCGATATTGAGGATGGTGTCCATCATGCCGGGCATGGAGGAACGGGCGCCGGAGCGGCAGCTCACGAGAAGGGGATCGTTCGGGTCGCCGAACTTCTTGCCCATGATCTGCTCGGTAGCTTTGAGGGCGTCTGCTACTTCTGCTTTGAGTTCGGGGGTGTAACCGCCACCCAGCCGATAGTACTCGGTGCAGCATTCGGTGGTGATGGTGAAGCCGGCGGGAACAGGCATTCCCAGGAGGTTCATCTCGGCCAGGTTGGCGCCTTTGCCACCCAGCAGCTCTCTCATTTTGCCATCGCCCTCAGCGTGCTTGCCGCCAAAACGATAGACTCTTTTTTTGATTTCTGCCATAAATAGATTGGGATTAGTATAATATTTTAAAAATTTTATGTCTAAATCGTGCAAATATAATATATATTTGGCAAAAACGGAAATAATTGCCACCTAAAGAGAAACGCGCCCCTCCCCAAGGGCGCGCTTCAAGTATATAAAACGAACTTAACAAATAGACAAGAAGATAACTTCTATGTCCGCTGCAAAGTTACAATTTTTTATTTTGAAAACAAATTTTTCTTACAATTTTTCAGTAATTAAAATATTTTACTTTCTAGTGTGTAAGGAAAAAGCCTAAAGAACAGCGGTTACCGCCTCGTAATACCGCTTCGACACCGGGATGGGATCCAGGCCGTCCCGGTCCAGTTTAGCCAGCATATAACCGTTCTGGTCTTTTTTCAGGAGGTCCACATGGAGGGCGTTCAGGAAATACGAGCGGTGGCAGCGCACGAGGCCGTGCCGCTGAAGAACTTCTTCCAGGGAGCGCATGGACGAGCGGAGGGTGAATTTCCGGACCCGGCCGTTGTCCAGGTGGAAAATGTGGACATAGTTCTCTTCCGCTTCGATATACAGGACCGCGTCGGAAGAAACGACCAGCTTCAGGCGCTTCTGGTCGTCATAGAAGCGGATGAGTTTCTTCTCGTCCACCGCCGGGACCTGGCGGGCAGTGCGGTTCAGGACATACAGCTGCACCCCCATGGAAAGGAGCGCAAGCGGGAACACCAGGATGCCGGCCATATACAGCACGCACTGCAGCATGATGGGAAAATAGGCCGACGTTCCCGCCCAGCCGATGCCCATGGGAATGGACATGAACAGCCCGCAGGCGACCACCTCCCCGGTGCACCAGAGGATGTAGAGGGGCCAGTTCAGGTCGATGGTACGGCGCAGCAGGAACAGCAGGATACGGGAAACGGTCATCACGCCCAGGGTAATGAGGGTACAGATGATCAGGTTCAGGGTATAGCGGTCGTTCCCGAGGGATAGGAAACGGTCGATGTCGAAGGGGCGGTACGCCAGAACAAAGAGGAAGAAGAACAGCGGAACCACCGTGAAGAAAAGGACGGTCACTCTCATCTTGTAAAACGTGCGGGCAATGGTTTTCATGGTCACAGTTTTGATGGGACAAATATACAAAGAATTCTGAATTCGTCCCAAAAATGGCACTTTCGTCCCAAAATATGCGATTTCGTCACATTCCGCTCGTCCCTGTGACATTTTTTTCACCGGGGCGGGAGCATCCCCTAAATTTGCATCCGAAAACAAACAGCGAACCCAACATGAAAACCGTAGTTCCCATCTTTTTCTCTGTGAACGACGCCTATTCGCCGTTCCTTGCCACCGCCATCGCTTCCATCAAAGACAACGCCTCCCGCGAGTGTCAATACCATATCCACGTCCTTACCGACGACATTTCCGAGGAAAATGCACTCCGACTGCATCTATTTGCAGACGAGCACTTCCAGATTGAAATTTGCCACCTTACGGAACGGATCCAGGCCATTCCGGCTGTGAAAAAACTTCAGAATCACTGTTTCGCCGCATTCTCTTCCCTTACCATATACTTCCGCCTTTTCATCGCGGAACTCTTCCCCCAATACGACAAAGCCATCTACCTGGACGCCGACCTGGTGGTTCCCGGCGACATCTCCCGCCTGTACCGGGAGCCCCTTGGAAACAAACTCATCGGCGCCGTGGCCGACTACAGCATCCAGAAGATCGGCCCGTTCATGCAATACATCGACCGCTATGTGGGGGTGGATCATTGCAACTACGTCAATTCCGGCGTATTGCTGCTGAACTGCAAGCGGCTGCGGGAGGAGAACCTGGCCGGACGCTTCCTGGAATGGGTCCAAAAGTACGGGCTGGAGACCGTCGCGCCCGACCAAGATTACCTGAACGCCCTCTGCTGGGACGGCATCCACTATCTGGACCCGGACTGGAATGCCATGCCTTCCGAATGCATGCGTTTCATGGACGACCCGCAGATCATCCATTTCAATCTCTCATCCAAGCCCTGGCTCAACGAAAGCGTCCCCTACGACTCCATTTTCTGGAAATATGCCGCCATGGCAGGTTATGAGGCCGAAATCCGCACCCGCCGGAGCACGTTCCTCCAGGACAGCAAGGCAGTGAAGGCCTATAAAGGTGCAATTGGCCGGCTCATCCGCATGGCCGCCCGCCTGACCCGCAGCGAGCTGTCCTTCCGAAGCATCATCGGCCAGGGAATGGAACTCCGGTTATGCTCCTAGTCACTCCCGGGCGCGAGGATGCCATCGAAAACATCCGTCGCGCCGCCGCCGAAGGGCGGTTTAACGACAAGACTGAGCCTTTTGACCCCGAATGGGATCCGTCGGCCCTGAAGGAGAATATTCTGCAATACACGGCACAGATAGACAGTCCCCTGCAACGAGTGCGGCGGGCTGTGGCACGAGCCATCGTGGACGGCTGGATCCGGAAGTACAGTGACGGAGTGAACGAGATTAAGGGAGTGGAGAAACTGCTTTCCTTTGACGGGCCGGCCTTTGTGACGGCCAATCATTTCAATCCGTTTGACAACGGCCTGCACCGGACCCTGGCCCGGGAGGCCGGACGGGGTAGGCTCACTGCCATCAGCCAGGGTACCAACTTTGTCATGCCGGGAATGAACGGCTTTGTGCTCCGCAACATCGACGTCATTCCCCTGATCGGCGAACCCTCGTACATGAACGGCCCCTTCAAGACGCTGATGCGCCGAAGCCTGGACGCCGGGCAGCTCATCCTCATCTACCCCGAGCAGGAGATGTGGTTCAACTACCGCAAACCACGCCCCGGCAAGCGCGGCGCCTTCCTGTTCGCCGCCGAGTACGGCGTACCCGTCGTGCCTACCTTCACTGAACTGCTGAGCCGGGAGACGGCCGAAACCTCCGACTTCCGGGACATCAAACTCATCCTGCACGTGCTGGACCCCATCTTCCCGGATCCGTCCTTGTCGGCCCGGGAAAACAGCTTCCGCATGGCCAGGGCCGACTATTCGGCCAAGGTAGCCTGCTACGAGCGCGTGTACGGCAAGCCCCTTGACTACGCCTTCACACCCTGGGACATAGCCGGCTGGAACGGCCGATTTTGAATTCCACGCGGAAATCTGTAAATTAGGGGCATGAAAAAACTATGGATACTTGCCCTTATTGCAGCCGTCTCCGCGTGTAGCGGCAACGCTAAAACCGACCCCGACACCCCCGAACCCACAACCGACCCCGTCAAGCCTGACCCCACCCCGTCAGCGGTCGGTTTCGCCAAGGGGGCGGACATCAGCTGGGCCACCGAAATGGAGCACGACGGCAGGACGTTCAAGAAAAAGGACGGCACATCGGCCGCCCTGCTGGATGTGCTGAAGGACTGCGGCGTCAATGCCATCCGCCTTCGCGTCTGGGTAAAGCCCTACAGTGGCTGGAGCGGGAAAAACGACGTCGTGAACCTGGCCAAAAAGGTCAAAGCTGCTGGCATGAAACTGATGATCGACTTCCACTACAGCGACTTCTTTGCCGACCCGGGCCGGCAAGTCATCCCCTCCGACTGGACGGCCGACAAAGACGACCTGGAGAAAATGTGCAAACACGTCTCCGACCACACCACAGATGTCCTGACCGCACTCAAAAACGCCGGCGTGGACGTCACCTGGATCCAGATCGGAAATGAAACGCGGGACGGCATGCTGTTCCCTTCCGGCAGCCTCCAATTCAGCAACAAGAACAAAGAGTTTGCCAGCTATGTGAAGCTGTCCAACGCCGGTTATGATGCAGCAAAAGCTGTTTTCCCCAATGCCTACGTAATGCCGCATCAGGACAACGCCTTTGACTATAACAACAAGAAATGGTGGTTTACCCAGTTCAAGGCGCAGGGCGGAAAGATGGACATGATCGCCCTCTCCCACTATCCGCAGCTTCAGAGCAATGCCGAAACGGCCAACGCCCAGGCCCTGAACACCATCTCATCCCTGGCGAAAGAGCTCAAAGTGCCCGTAATGGTGGCAGAAATCGGTTTTAAGGCCACGGAAGATGAAGCCACGGCAAAGAGCCTGTTCCAAAACTTTATGACGGATGTGCAGCAGATTTCCGACTGCGCCGGCGTCTTCTACTGGGAACCCGAAGTGGACGGCAGCTGGAAGCCCGCCATCTACAACAGTACAACTGCGCTTACTCAGTACACAGGCACAACGCAGTCCAGTCCCTGGGGGGCTTACAAACTAGGAGCCTTCAAAGCGGACGGCTCCCCCACTTCCGTCATGGACGTCTTTGCCGACTAGGCTACCCCATCATTGCCGACACGAAATCCTCCGGAGAAATCACTTTCATCGGGCAGCGTTCGTCATTGTTTCTCAAGAGATCTTTGTCTCTCGTTATCATATAATCGCAAACGGCATTGTAGGCGCTCGCATATTGCGTGTCGTCTTCAAAATCGCCGGAATAATGCTCCAGCGCCCACAGCATGTCCAGTTTGTCAATACCGACAATCTGGGCAAAACTGAGCAAATACCGCAGCATTGGACTGAAAACATCATAACTGACCCCTACCTTCCTTAAGGAATAGGCAATGTCTATAATGCTTTGGGTACTGATTACAATTTGATAAGTATCTTCCCCGGAGGCAGAAAGAATTGTTTTCGCCAACTGATTGCCCGGACGGTTCTCCTGATACCAGTCCATCAGGATATTGGTGTCGATAAAAACTTTCATCGCGGCATTCCTTTACCAAGAATATAGGCCAATCTGTCATCCGCTTCCAGCTGCTCTTTCGTGGGCTCAGGCATGATGCCGGAGAAACGTTCGATGGCCGGATCAATTTGAAAATCTTCGGGCAGTTTGGGAATCCGGGGCATGACAGCGGCCCCCACAATCTCTTCCAGAAAGGCATTCAGGGATTTACCCTGCTGCTTTGCCTTGTACTTTGCCCTCTCCATCACTTCTTTTCTGAAACGGATGATGGTCTGTTCTCTTGCTATCGTTTCCATAACAGATATCATTTTTGCAAATGTAATCATAGTTTTACGAAAAAGCAAGCGTGGCAGCAAAATAGCTGATATTCAGCAGGTTACAGAAATCGCCTCCGGCTTTTTTCCGGAGGCGATTTCTGCAAATGGCTCAGTGACAGGCGTTTAGGCGCCAGGGCTACTGGAGCTGGAAGACCACGGAGGAGTTGGGGCCCAGGAGGAGTTTGGATTCTTTGGTGAAGGCGGTGCCCAGGACGGCGATGGGTTTAGACATGGCGTCGGAGACATTAACCTCTGCATCCGTTGCGGCGACGTTGTGAATGACCAGAAGCTTCTGGGAATCGGCACTCATGTACCAGGCGGCGATGGAACCGCTGTTGCCGGGGGCCGATGTCATTTCGCCGGAGGCCAGGGCAGGATAGGTGCTGCGAAGACGGCTCCAGGTCATGTAGGTGGCAAGGAGGCTGTTACTGTCGGCCTTCTGGCTGTCTACGGAGATGCTGCCCGTAAGCATGCTGTTGTCCACTTTCCCTTTAGCCCATCCCTTGGCACAGTCGCTGGCCGAAGAATTCCACACGATGGGGGCACGGAGGTACTCGTCATCGAGTTTATCATTATCATCGACTCTCCAATAGCCCAGTTCTTCGCCCTGATAAATAAACGGTTTTCCGGGAGAGGTCAAGAGCATGGCGCAGGCCTGCTTTTCTTTTGCAAGGTCCCGGCCAAGATCATCCGCCGCACGGTAGAAAGCGAGCCGTTCGTTTGTATTATGGGGATTGGTCTTATACTTGATGCTGGATTTATCATGATTCGTCATAAAGAGCGAAGTCTGGGCATCGGCGCGCTTCTCTTTGTGATCCTTGACAAAAGCGGAGACAGAGGAAACATAGGACGTTGCGTTTCCACCGGTGAGCGCGCGGTACAGTACCGGCCAGTAGGCAAATTCGAAACAGGAAGTGAGACTGGTGTAATAGTTCTTTTCCACGTCGTGGGAATCCCACTCTTCGGCCACCATAAAGATATTGTCCGAATGGCCAGCCGCCTTGTAAGCTTCATTGCACTTGTCGTACCAGGCTTTCAGGAACGTGCGGTTATTAGTGTGACTGAAGGACTTGATGCCCCCGCAGATGTGCTTCACGGCATCCAGGCGGAAACCGTCAATCCCCAACTGGATCCACTTTTGGGCCGATGCCAGCAAATCCTGGAAGCAGGCATTGCTCTCCACGGAAGAAACGGCGCCATAGTTCAGGTCCGGCATCCAGTCGCTGAAGCAGCCCATGAAATAGAGCGTCTCCACCGAAAGGTTGGATATCTCTATCCTGTAACGGCCGTTCCCGGTGAAAGAGATGTCGTTTCCTTCGGCCACCAAATCCAGTGAGCCGCCGTCGGAAAGTGTTGCGCCAGAGGTCTTTGCACCAAATTTAGAGCCGTCCCAGCTGTCTTTGGAACGAAGGAGGATTCCATAATTGCCACTAATCTCCGTCACCAGGTACATGGTGCCGTCACCGTTGTCTTTAAACTGTATGGCCTGCCCGTTCGAGCCGATCGGCCACAGCCAAAGATTCCAGGCGGCATCTCCACTGGTCACAGGCTCCGTTGTCTTGGAGATACTGATATGCGGCGATCCGGAAGCCTTGCCCACCTTCCACTCTTCGGATGCGTAGGATGTTCCGCTGAGCATAGGGAACTTTCCATAATCGGCAGACGGATTGCTGCTGATAAAGTAGTAGTCACGGTATTTGCTTGTGGGGTCGGACAAGGCTTCCTGGAACCAGGCGTTTCCCTTCCCGGAGTGGTTGAGCACATAGTCGATGTAGATTTTGATCCCCTTGGCATGGGCCGCTTCCACCAGGTTTTTGAAATCCTGTTCCGTGCCGAAGTCCGGGTTCACGGTGAAATAATCCTTGACATCGTATCCGTGATAGGAATCCGAGGGATGGATGGGGCTGAGCCACAGCGCCGTGATGCCCAGGTCATTCAGATAGTCCAGTTTGTTCTGGATCCCCTTGAAGTCACCCACGCCGTCGCCATTGCTGTCAGCAAAGCTGTAGACCAGCAGCTGGTAAGTGGTGGAGGCCAGCTTGTTGTTGGGGTCATAGGCGGCCGGGGCCGGTACCAGGGCGGTTTTTCCGCTCCCCTCCTGCGTCACGTCCACACTCTTTGTGGCACCGGAGCAGTTGATGTTCACTTTTCCGCTGCGGGCGTTTTCTTCCTCGTTGGCGTCAACTTTCACAGAGATGGAACCGTTCCCGGTGCCGCTCAGTTTTCCGGGATGGATCCAATCCCCCGTCACCGTGACCGTCCAGTCCCCGCCGGCCGTAACAGAGACAAATTTGGTGGAGTTGTCCGCCTCCTTGAAAGACAGGGAAGCAGGGCTTACTGTGAATTCGACCGTTTTTCCGCCATCGGAAGGATTTTTATCCGATGTGCAGCCCCAAAGCGTCAAAGCGCCAAACAGTATCCAAAAAAACTTTTTCATAATCGTATCCTATTGGCAGACGGGCGTCCGGTCAGGGGCGCCCGCCTGAAAAATGAACTACTTATTGGTCAAGGTGAGCGTTCCCTTGTTCAGATCAAGAGAAATCTTGTAGGAGCCGCCGGTTGCAACAGCGATGTTGCCATCGGCCACTGCGGAGAGCCGGTCCAGCGTTCCGGCCATTGCGTAGCCCCAGTCACCGTTGAAGCGGACCTTGATTTCCGCACCGTCACTGAGGGTTACTTCTCCGGTGTAGATTTTGCTGGCCGAATCAAAGGTGAGCTCGATGCCGCTTCCCCAGCTGTCGAAGGAACCCATCAGTTCCACTTTGGTAATCTGGGTGGCCGATGCGGTATTCTGGGCCAGGTTGACAGTCCAGAAATACGTTCCGGCCGCAATGGTCATGTTGTCATTGGCACCCAGCGTATAGGAGCCGGCCTCACCGGCCGTTCCGCCGATCCAGGAACCGTCATGGATGAACTTGAACTCAGGAGTCCCGTCCATAACAAGGGCACCTTTGAATTCCCCGTCACCCTTTCCAAGCAGCTTGGGAGAAGCCGAATCAGACCAGGCAGGGTCGAAGCAGTTGCCCGCAACCATAATCTCCGTCTTATACTGGGGGGCTTCGCCTTCACCTTCGACGGAACCGGTACCGGCATTGAAGTCCAGGACCACTTTCTGGGCTTTCCTCACCGTAGGCCAGTCCAGCTCACCCGACAGACGGTGCTGGATCTTGCCGTCGAGGATAGTGAATTCACGCGACCACCAAGGGGAGGTGGCAATGGAAGAGGCCGCATACATGCGAAGCTGACCGGCGCCGGGCAGTTCCTTGACAAGCGTTTTCGAGCCGTCAGTATTGAGCGAGAAAGCACCGGCCTCCAAATTCTCATCCCATGCGCCTCCCATGGTATCACCAATCAGGAAAACACGGGCGGGTTCGATGTGAAGTTTGCCGTTCTTATAGTCGATATGGACCATATAGAATCCACTTTCCGCCACAAAGCAGTTGCCGCTGTCCACAGTATAGCCATCGTTGGTTTCAAGACCGGTAAAGTCTCCGTCCCAGGCACGCTTGGCGCAGAACTTGAATCCCTTGCCGGCTTCGAAATAACGGATGGTCCACCACTGGGCTTCCGCATCGGAATAGGGGGGATTATGAATGACCGGCGTCAGTTCCACCACGTCATCGGAAGTCCAGGTCCAGCTTCCGAACTGATCCCCAATCATATACAGGTGATCCGGGAACTCCTTGTACTCTTCGATAAGGATGGTAGGAGCGTCGCCATAGGTGAAGATGATGTTGTAGGCACCCGCTTCGGCAATATAGATATTGACGCTGCCGGCATTGAAAGCAGTTCCGAGTTCCGCTTTGAAGACACCTTCAGTACCGCCTTCAGCTTTGGGCATCTCGAAGTTCGCTTCGGGACCGCCGTAGCTCTTGGCCCAGTCATGGTCGGCGCGGATCTTGAAAACTTCGCCGCTGCCTATGGCGACATTCTTGATTTCCCAGATGTCACCGTTGGTGTTGGTAAGGTCAATATCCTTATCCCAATTTGCCCCGCCTACGGTGCCGATCAGGGACCAGACCTCCGGCTTGGGTTCGGGTGCCGGGGTATCTCCAGCCTCGGGGGCGATAGACTTGATAATCTTGGCCGTGGCATTGTCGGGATCCAGGATGAGGTCATAGACGCCATCCTCCAGGATAATGATATTTCCGCCGTTCTGTTCTACTGCAAATTCCTCATCCAGCGTATACTCAGAAACGCCGGCCGCATAACCGAAGTTCACCGTCCAGTCAGCGTCCTTACGGAATTTGAATTCGCAGCCCTTGTTGGCGGCGAAGGCTTTGGCAACATGGAGGGTACCGTTGGTTACCATCTCTACATCGCCGCCCCAGCCGTTGAAGGAGCCGATCACCGACCACGTGCTCACTTCAGTATAAGCAGCATACGGATCTACGGCAACGGCCTGGGTGAGGATAATCCTGGCCGTTGCGTTTTCGGGATCCAGGAAGATATCGTAGTCCCCGGATTCGGCGATGACGATGTTGGGACCGCCCTGTTCCACTGCAAATTCTTCATCCAGCGTATATTCAGAGACACCGGCAGCAAAACCGAAGTTCTCCGCCCAGTCTCCGTCTTTGCGGAACTTGAATTCGGTTCCCGCATCGAAGTGGATATTCTTTGCAACGTGGAGGGTACCGTTGGTTACCATAGCTACGTCTCCGCCCCAGCCGTTGAAGGAGCCGATCAGGGACCAGGGGCTGTCTTCGGTATAAGCCGCATACGGGTCTTCAGCGGGCATCAGGGAGGTAATGATGGTTGCCTTCTTGGAAACCGGATCCAAGATAAGGTCATAGACACCGTCTTCGGCAACAACGATGTTGGCACCGCCCTCGGTCAGGTCAAATTCCTCGCCCAGCTCGTAAGCGGTGACATCTTCGCCGTAGCCCAGGTTCAGATCCCAGCTGCTGTTCTTACGGAACTTGATTTCGTCGCCCTTGGAGAGCTTAACGCCCTTGGCAACGTGCAGGGAGCCATTTGTCCACATCTCGATATCCGGCGTTACAGTGCCCTCGGCATCCGGGTTACCCCAGTTATTGATGCTGCCCACGAGTCCCCATTCACTGAGATCGACATAACGGGCATACGGGTCACCGCTGGGCAGGACTACGGCATAGTCTGTAACCTCTGCCTCTTCTTTGGAATCGATAAAGGAGTCGGGCTGATCATCTTCCGGGCTCTTGAGGGGAGCAGCGCGGACAACCAGGGTGAAATCGGCCTTGGATCCGTCCTCGCATTTCAGTTCGACGAGGGCACGGGAGAGATTCGTGGCGGTCACTTTGGCCACGTTGCCGGAAATGGAGGTGTTGAGTTTTTTGCTCACCTTCTCGCCGTTCACGGACGTGATGGCCAACATATGGTAGGTAATCGGCCCATTAATGTTCATCTTACCGGGAGTAAAGGTAACCAGGACGTCGCCGTCGGAGGTTGCCTCGTAGGATTCAATGACAGGAGCCGTAGAAGCCGAAGGATCGAAGACAATTCTTGTCTCTTCCTTCATGCAGGAGCTGAGGCCCAGCAAAAGGGCCATGGCTGCAGCTATAATAGAGAATACTTTTTTCATAAGGCAGCGAAACTAATTGGCATAACCGGGATTTTGGCCCAGGGCAGAGTTGGAATTGGTCTCGGCGGCAGGAATCGGATACACGTCGAAATGGCTGTCTACAGAGACATTTCCGTCGTAGTCACCACCCTTCCAGGTCCAGGAATAGGCGTTTCCGGTGAACTTGCCGAAGCGACGGAGGTCACTGCGGCGCTGGCATTCCCAGTAGAGTTCACGGCCGCGCTCGTCCAGGAGTTCGTCCAGGGTGTAGTTGGTCACATTCCCCAGTCCGGCACGGGTACGGACAGCATTCCAGGCGGCTTTCGCCTCGGCTTCGGTGACATTGGAGGCACCGCGCAGCTGGCATTCGGCCAGCATCAGGTATGCATCCGCACTGCGGAAGAGCGGGAAGTCCGTATCCGTGAAGGGGCCGGCGTTGGTAGTGCCGTCGCTCTTCATGTTGGAGAACTTGTAAGCGCTCCAACCGGAGGCGAAGGAACCCGGATCCAAAAGAGTGGACGGGAAATCCTTGGGACCGCCGGAGAAGGTATAGCGCTTATCCGAAGCAGCGTCGAACTTCTCGATGAAGGTGGGGCGCACCACAATACCGCCCCAGCCACCGGTACCCATGCCCAGAAGGCCCTGGGTGACGGAGTCGCCGTCTTCATAAGTGGCGCAGATGAGGAACTGGGTGGAACCGTAGGTCTCGATGGAGCCGTTTTCGGCCTCTACCCAGAAGATGATTTCATCTTTGCACTGGTCGTTGTCGGCCATGAAGAGTTCGGCGTAATTGCTGTGCAAGGTGGGATAGGCACTCACAATTGCCTTACAGGCTTCTGCAGCGGCCTGATAGTAAGGGGCTGCCGCCGCGCTGTCAAGGCCCAGGTAGACCGGAGCGTTGAGGTTGATCTTCGCCTTGAGCATCTGCACGAAGCCTTTGTCCAACCTGCCGTATTCGGCACTGCGCATGGCCGGGAGCTCACTGCCCTCAAGAAGGGCATCGGCCTCGGAAATCATCCAGGAAACGAGGTCCATGTTGGGGGCGGGGCCCACAGAGCCCACGCTGTTGGCTTCCGTGGAGAAGGGGACATGCTCATAGCCGAACATATCCACCACGTGGTAGTAGCTGAGCAGGCGGAGGGCCCGGGCTTCGGCGATGTACTGCTTGACGGTGGCATTGTCTCTGAAGGATGAGGCCTGTGCCTGGCGGATGAGTTCGTTGCATATGCTTATCTGGAAGTACACGCGGGAGAACATGGCCCGCACGAATACGTCGGAAGAAGTCCAGGCAAACTTCCAGAAGTTGGCGATGGTCTTGTCGTCCCAGACGATAAGCGCCTCGTCCGTAGGAAGTTCCTCCAGGTAATAAAGGGCGCGAATGTACTGGCCGAAACCATTGTCGATGCCGTCGATATCGGCGGAACCGGCGCCCCAGGAACCGGAGGTGCAGAGGCCGACATAGCACTTCGCAAGTACTTGTTCATACTGTTCTATGCCCGTGAGGATATCTTCGGGGAGAACCACGTCGTCATCCAGGGGTTCGATGTCCAGGTCCTTGATGCAGGAGGACATGCCGATGAGGGTAGCGGCGGTTGCAAGAATAGCGATATATTTTTTCATACTGTCTTTCCTCCCTTGATTAGAAGTTAAACTTCACACCCAGCATATAGTTGCGCGGGCGGGGATACATATTGTTGTCGATACCGGAATAGACCTCGGGGTCGATACCGGTGTAGCGCGTGAGGGTGAGCACGTTTTGGACGGTGGCAAAGATGTTCAGGGAGATGGCCCTGTCGGCATACCAGCTGCTCTTGATGGGAATGGTATAGCCCGCCGTCACATTGTCCAGTTTGAGGAAGGAGGCGTTCTCGATAAAGAAGTCACTCATATAGTGCTCGTTACCGCCGGCATACATGGGATTGTCCAGAATGGCCACACTGCGGTTGGCCGTGTAGTTGTTGGTCCAGATGTCGCTCATGAGCGTGTAGCGGGAAGCGTTGTTGTTATAGACATAGTTGCCGATGTTGGCATGCGCCGACGCGGCAAAGGTCCAGCGCTTCCACGTGAGGTTTGTGTTCAGGCCGAAGGTGAAATCCGGAGCGGGTTTCTTATAGCAATACATGTCGTTTTCGTCAATCTTGCCATCCGGCGTACCGTTTTCACCGCTCAGATCGGCATACAGGCCCGAAATAGGCTTGCCGTCAGTATCATAGACCTGCTTGTAGACATAGAAGGTATTCACGGGCTCTCCGACCATAAAGCGCTGGATATTAAGGCCTACGGCGCCGGAAATACCACCGGTTTCCACGCCCTTGTATTCTGCCGTATCATACGCAGTAAGCTTGGTGACCGTGTTCTTGTTGTAAGCGGCATTGAAGCCAATCTGCCAGAAGAGGTCCTTCTTGTCGATGGCAATGTAGTTCAGGTCCAGTTCCACACCCTTGTTCACCAGGGTACCGATATTGGCGACCAATTCGTTCTTGAGGTTGGCGCCGCCCGGGATGGGGGTCTTGTTCAGAAGGTCCGTGGTCTTTCTGTAGTAGAAGTCGAGGTTTCCGGTGAGCCGGTCATTGGCAAACCCGAAGTCGATACCTGCGTTATAGGTGGTGGTCGTTTCCCACTTGAGGTCCGCGTTATAGCCAACTGCCAGCATAGGGACGATCAAACGGTCACCGAAACGGTACATGCTGGCATTGGTGCTGTACTGATAGGTAGGAAGGGACGGATAGTCACCGGCGTTGATTTCCTGCTGTCCGGTCTGGCCCCAGGAAAGGCGGAGCTTGGCAGCTGAAATAGCATTCACGTTTTTCAGGAAGTTTTCATTCTTCAGGTTCCAGGCCAGGGCCACGGAAGGGAAGATGCCCCACTTGTTGTTCACGAAACGGGATGTTCCGTCGGCACGGACTGTTGCCGTGAGGAGGTATTTTCCTGCGTAAGAGTAATTTGCACGTCCGAAGAATGAGATAAGCCGATACATGTAGTCGTAATCGTCAGCTTCTTCGATGATGCGGACCTTGTCGGCATCGGTGGTTACTGATGAGGAATGTACCTTGAATTCCTGCCAGGAATAACCGGCCATGGCGCCCACGCTGTGTTTGCCAAAGTCATGGCTGTAATTGGCATAGGCTTCCAGCGTCTTGTCCGTGCGGATTTCGCTGCGGGGACGGTCGCTGCCCCAGCCGGGGTGGGCCTGGTCGTGCCAGGACTGCTCCGCACCGGCTGGAACAAAGGTATGGCTGCCCGACTTGGAGCGGTCCAGACCCAGGTTCAGGTGCAGGTGCAAGTCTTCAAAACCGTGGATGGAATAGTCCACCTGGGCGTTGCCGATGAAGCGGAGAGCGTCCGAGAAGTCATGGTACTCTTCCAGGGCGGCCAGTGGGTTCATGGTAGCGAGCGTTGACGTGGTGCCGGCGGTGTTCTTGATGGTGTAATAGCCGTTCACCCCGTCGGGATCATAGACCGGAGCAGTGGGATTGTAGCGGGCGGCGGCATCGATGGCGCCGGTGTTGGCCCAGCGGCTATGCATGTACACTCCCTTGGCGCTCAGGTCCAGTTTGAGGTGGCTGTCCAGGAACGACGGGTTCAGGTTCAGCGACAGCGTGGCGCGGTCCATCTCGGAAGTCTTGAGGGTACCTTCCTGGAAGAGGACGCCGCCGGAAACGCGATACGGGAGAAGGTTTTCCTTCCCCAGGCGGATGTTGCCGGTGATGCCCAGATTCCCTTCGTAGGTCTGGCCCAGACGGTAGATCTGCTTCTGCCAATCCGTGTTCTCGGTACCCAGGAATGCGCGAGCAGCTTCCTGGTCGACCGCGGTCTTGATGCGGGTGGCGATATAACCGTTTTCTCCCAGCATGAAGTTACGGAGCTGGTCTCCGGAGAGCATTTCCATGAAACGGACGTTCTGGCTCAGGGAAGTGGTGAAATCGAGGTTCACGTGCGGAACCACGCCGTCAGACTTTTTACCGGTACGGGTAGTGATGATGATGACGCCGTTCGATGCGCGGGAACCATAGATGGCGGTGGCCGATGCATCCTTCAGAACGGTGAAGCTCTCGATATCGTCCGGATTGATGGTGGACAGGGCGTCATTCATGCCGTCAACACCGTGGGAACCAACGGGAAGGCCGTCCACGATGATGAGCGGGTCGTTGGAAGCGGTGAGGGAGGAACCGCCACGGATACGGATGGTGGAGGCGGAACCCGGAGCACCGTCACCGGCCGTCACCACAACGCCGCCGGTTTTACCGGCCAGCAGCTGGGACGGAGAAGCGGCGATACCTTTGTTCACCTGGTCGGCCCGGACGGTGGAAACCGATCCGGTCATATCCGTCTTCTTGACCGTACCGTAGCCGATGACCACCACGTCATCCAGGAATTCGGCATCCTCGGAGAGGGTGATGACGGCGGGAACGGCGGAAGCCGTAAAAGATTGGGTTGCATAGCCGATGCAGCTGATTTCCACCACTGCATTGGCATTGGAAACGGTGAGGGTGAAGTCGCCATCCAGACCGGTGGAAACGCCGTTGGACGTTCCCTGTTCGATCACCGAAGCTCCGATAACGGGGCCGATGGCGTCTACCACCACACCTTTAACCTGGTATCCGGCGCCTTGCGCGAATACGGGTGCGCAGGTTGCGAGCAACACTGCGATTGCGGTTAAAATCCTTTTCATTAGTGCGATAGTTGGTTAATATTTATATTGTTATTTGATGAATCTCACGCTCAGGGCACCCAGGGCCAGCAGCACCCCGGCCACCAGCAGCATGGCGGCCTGACTGCCGCCTACCAGCGACAGCACGGCGCCACCCGTTGCGGCAGCCACAATCTGCGGCAGGCAGATGGTGCAGTTGAACAGTCCCAGGTAACTACCCATATAAGGGCTTCCCTCCAGGGCATTGGTCAGGAGGGTGAACGGCAGGGCCAGCATGGCAGCCCAGGCAAAGCCGATCAGGAAATAGCTCACAAACAGAAGATACTGGTTGTGAATGAGGATGACGGAGGCGAAACCGGCGGCTCCGATGAGCAGGCTCACCACATAGGCGACTTTCAGGTTACGGAAACGCGGCAGGACGGCGGCCCAGACAAGGGATCCGACAGCCTGTACGGCGAACAGAACTCCTACCCAGTTGCCGGCGGTCTGATAGGCCTCGGAGGCCACATCGGCCGTGTTCCAGACATTGTGGGCGATGGCACCGTTGGTGTAGGTCCACATGTACAGGAACGCAGCCCAGCAGAAGAACTGCACCAGGCCTACAGTCCAGAAGGCCTTGGGGGCTTTCAGGAGCAGCTTCACAAGGCCGTCGGAGGCCTTCTTTTCCGAGGGATTAGCCGGCGAGGGGGGGGTAATGCCGTGGAACTCGGCATACTCCTTGGGCGGCATTTCCTTCACGCGGAGGAAGGTGTACATCACGCAGAGGATGAGGATGGCGGCACCGCAGTAGAAACTGTAGATGACGCTGTCCGGAACCACGCCTTTCGGGGCGGTATTGGCAATGCCGATCCAGGTGAACAGGATGGGGAACACATAGCCCACCAGAGAGCCCGCGTTGCACAGGAAGCTCTGGATGCTGTAGGCCGTAGCCTTCTGCTTCTCGTTGACCATGTCGCCCACCATCATCTTGAAGGGCTGCATGGCGATGTTGATGGACGTGTCCAGGAAAATCAGCGAGAACAGGCCGAACCACATGGCCATGTTCAGTCCCAGGAACAGCCGGGTGGAAAAATGCAGGCTCCCGGCATTGGGGAGCAGCACCATGACCAGAACCGCGATGATGGCGCCCACCAGCAGATACGGCTTGCGGCGTCCCATCCGGCACCAGGTCCGGTCCGAATATTTGCCGATCAGGGGCTGAACGATCATTCCCATCAGCGGGGGGAGGATCCAGAAAAAAGACAGCTGATGCGGGTCTGCACCCAGGGTGGCAAAGATGCGGCTGATGTTCGCACTCTGCAGGGCGTAGGCTATCTGGACACCGAAGAAGCCGAAGCTCAGGTCGACCAGCTGGCGGAATGTCAAATCACGTTTTTCGGACATAAGTTACTAGTTTTAGCCACAATGGCGTCTGCAAAACTAATCATTTGTCCGCAAGACATATATATACGCGCGCGGAAACCCGGTTGAATGGAGTTTTTTTTGCGACGAACGGAATTTATCCGTATTTTCGCGGTTGCAATGAAACACAGAGGAACCATCTGGCTCATCCACGGATTTGCCCTGCTTCATGCCATCACTACGGTGGCATGCCAGATGCTGGATATCCAGGACAGCCTGCTCCTTACGGCCCTTACCATGGCCCTCGCCGTCATCCTGTGCCGATGGGAGAAACTCACCGTAGATATTACCGTCGCCACCCTGGTGCTGGTGAACATTCTGGGATTCCTGCTGGGCAGCCTGGCAGCCCAATGGGTGTTCGACTTCCTCCCTCCCCTGTGGCAGCATGCCCTCTCCACCTTCCTCGTAACCGAAGTCCTGGGCTGGGCCATCTACGCCTTTTCCTACGCCGTCTCCCCCTCCGGGTCGGCCCGATACGAGCAGGAACAATCCTGGCACCGCAATATCGGCTGGCTAATCTGCGCCATCATCGTCGTATACGGCTTCCGCGTCTACATTGACATCTCCTACCAGGGCGACCTGTTCCGCGAGTCCGGGGTCATCGGCCTGCTGGTGCTCGTCACGGTGCTTTCGCTGGCGTATCTGGTGGCGCTGGCGGTCCGGATGCAACGGGAAGCGTCCTCCCAGCGCACGCGCCGCCATCAGGCCGAGTTCAGCTACATGAACCTCAAGAACCAGGTAAACCCGCACTTTTTGTTCAACAGCCTCAATGTACTGGACTCCATTGTCCAGGAAGGCACGCGGGAAGAAGCCAGCACCTACATCCACAAGATGGCCTCCATCTACCGCTACATGATGCAGCAGGACGGAAAGCGTGCCGTCCCCCTGAAAGACGAGATTGCCTTCGCCCGAAACTACCGCCACCTGGTGCAGATCCGCTTTCCGGAAGGGCTCGTGATCGAGGACGGAATCGGCGAGGAGATTCCCGACGGGTTTATCGTTCCCTGCACCCTGCAGCTGCTGCTGGAGAATGCCATCAAGCACAACGCCATCGGCCCGGACAAGCCGCTGATTATCCGCGCCACGACGGACGGACAATCGGTCAGCGTCTGGAACAACCGCATTCCCAAACGCACGCTGGCGGCGTCGAGCGGAATCGGCCTGCAGTATGTGCGGAATCAATACCGCGACCTGGCCGGAAAGGAAATCCTCGTAGAGGACAACCCCGAATTCTTCCGCGTCACGGTGCCCCTTTTGGCAGAGTGGGAATAATTTCTTATTTTTGTATAAAATAGGTTCTTACGCAATGAAAGCGCTCATTATCGAAGACGAACCGCGCGCCCGCGCCCACATGGTCAGCCTCCTCGCACAGGAATTCCCCGAGATGAAGGTTGTCGGGGCACTCGGCTCCGTGGAAGACACCTTGAAGTGGCTCGCTGCCAACCCCGCTCCGGACGTCATCTTCATGGACGTCGAGCTGAGCGACGGCTCCAGTTTCGAAATCTTCACCCGGACCACCGTCGAAGCCCCCGTCATCATGACTACCGCTTACGACCAGTATGCCGTCCATGCCTTTCAGGTCCACGCTATCGACTATCTGCTCAAACCTATCGACGTGGCCGACTTACACCGTGCCGTCGCCCGCGTGACGGCGGGTCAAGGCAGCAGGCCGTCGGTGGAATCGGCCCGGGAAATGCTGGGCGGCCAGTATAAGGAGAAATTCCTCATCCGGCTGAACGACCGCATCGTCCCCGTCCGCGCTTCCGAGATTGCCTACATCTATTCCGAAGCCAAGAATTCTTACATCGTCACCCTGTCCGGCTCCTCCTACGTTCTGGACGAATCGCTCGACGCCCTCTCCGACAGCCTGGACCCGGACAAATTCTTCCGCATCTCCCGCAGCTGCATCATCTCCGAAGGCGTCATCGA
Source organism: Bacteroidales bacterium UBA4231 (assembly GCA_002396335.1). Classification (GTDB taxonomy): domain Bacteria; phylum Bacteroidota; class Bacteroidia; order Bacteroidales; family UBA932; genus Cryptobacteroides. The sequence goes on along the minus strand of DGXN01000002.1, from coordinate 348 downwards.
CTCCGTCTCGCGCCTTATCGGCAGCCGGCTCAGGATCACCCTCAAAAGCGGCTTCCCCGTCCACACAGACCTCACCGTCGCCCGCGCCCGCTCCGACGACTTCCTCACCTGGCTCAGCCGCTAAGCTCCCCGGGCGCGCTTTGCCTTGCCCGCATTTTTGTGCTCGGGACCGCCATTTCGCCCCACCGGAGCACGGATTGGGGTGTTTTTGTGCTCGGGGCCGCCATTATACCCCGCCGGAGCACGGATTAGGCCGTATTTGTGCTCGGGACCGCCATTTTACCCCGCCGGAGCACGGATTGGGCCGTTTTTGTGCTCGGGACCGCCATTTCACCCTGCCGGAGCACG
>DGXN01000013.1:95573-96744 GCA_002396335.1 Bacteroidales bacterium UBA4231 | reverse complement strand
ATCCCCAACCCCGAACCCGCCCCCCAAGGCCGTCCCTGGACCCAATCCCGGACCCGAGCACCTTCTCAACCCCGAACCCAGCCCTGAGCCCATCCCTCACCCCCGAACCCGCCCCCACCCCAACCCCCAAAGCGCGGTGGGCGAATAATCCTGCGGTTCATTCTTTGGGGAATTAAAAGGGTTTGACTACCTTTGTAGGACAAATACAAACTGAAATGAAACGGATAATCGCTTTTCTGGCCGCTCTCGCCGTAACGGCAAGTGCAATGGCCGACGAAGGAATGTGGATGCTGCCCCTTCTGAAGCAGCTGAACGGAAAGGACATGAAAGCCGCCGGCTGCAAACTGAGCCCGGAGGAGATTTATTCCATCAACAAGACTTCCCTGAAAGATGCCATCGTGCACTTCGGCGGAGGATGCACCGGGGAGATGATATCGGCCCAGGGGCTGCTGGTCACGAACCACCACTGCGGGTACAGTTCCATCCAGGCTCTCTCTACCGATGAGCACAACTACCTGATGGACGGCTACTGGGCCAAGAGCCTTTCCGAAGAGATTCCCTGCCCGGGTCTCACGGTTACCTTCCTCGTGAGCATGGAGGACGTGACGGACGCCATCGAGAAGGGCGGCGCCAAGGCCGATGACCTGAAAAAGGAAGCCGAAGCCGCCAACCCCGGCTGCCGCGTGCAGGTGACGGGCTTCTACAATGACAATGTGCACTACATCATCGTGTACCGCACTTATACGGACGTCCGCTTCGTGGGCGCTCCGCCGGCATCGATGGGTAAGTTCGGCGGAGAGGCCGACAACTGGATGTGGCCGCGCCACACCTGCGATTTCTCCATGTTCCGCGTCTATGCCGGAAAGGACAACATGCCCGCCGAATACAGCAAGGACAATGTCCCCTATAAACCCGCCCGGAGCCTGAAGATCGCCACCGGAGGCGTGAAGGAGAACGATTTCGCCATGGTCATGGGTTATCCGGGCCGCACGCAGCGCTACCAGACTGCCGAGCAGCTTCAGGACATGATCGAGACCAACCGCATCCGCATCGACGCCCGCACCGTCCGCCAGGACATCATGTGGGAAGCCATGTGCGCCGACCCTTCCGTCCAGCTCAAGTATGCCGACAAATACGCCGGCAGCGCCAACGGCTGGAAGAAATGGCAGGG
>DGXN01000013.1:0-95495 GCA_002396335.1 Bacteroidales bacterium UBA4231 | reverse complement strand
GAAGAGCTGGCCTTCGAGAACCTCAACATCATCGGCCGGGAAAAAGGAAAAGAGCAGGCCCTGAAAGCCTGGATCGAGGCCGACGCCTCCCGCAAGGAAAAATACGGTGACCCTGTGGCCGACATCGCCGCCTACGTGAAAGCGAACAAGGCCGACAACCGCGCCGCCACCCTCCTCACCGAGGCGCCGCTCAGGATCGAGCTCCTGGGCCTTGCCGCCGGGTCGTTCCGCTTGTTCTCCAACGGCATCCCCGCCGGGGCCGACACCACCGCCCTGCTCCTGCAGGCCGTCGAATCCATGAAGGACCAGTACCGCGACTATGTGGAACCGCTGGACCGCAAGGAAGCCGTCGCCCTGCTGGAATTCTACCGCAAGAACGCCCAGCCGGAAGACTACCTGGAAGGCCTCCCGGGCGGTGACTTCGCCACCCTGGACATCCCGGCATATGTAGACAACCTCTTCAACACCAGCGCTTTCACCTCTTTCGAAAAGGCCAAAGCCGCAGCCGCGAAGGGACTTGCCGCCTTTGCCGAAGACCCTGCCGTCGGCCTGTACAACAGCGCCGTCACCGTCCTGATGAAGTACTACCAGAAGATGTACATGGGCGGCAACGCCAAGTACGACAAGGCCCGGAAGAACTTCGCCGCCGCCCTGCTGGAGTGGCAGAAAGGCCAGGCCCTGTACCCCGACGCCAACTCCACCATGCGCCTCACCTACGGCAACGTGCTGCCTTACAGCCCCAAGGACGGCCTGAAGTACCTGCACTTCACCACCGCCAAGGGCCTTCTGGAGAAGGAGAACCCTGATGATCCCGAGTTCATCCTCCCCGCCGGAATCAAGCAGCTGCTCCTCGCCCAGGACTACGGCCGCTGGGCCGACAAAGACGGCACCCTGCACACCTGCTTCCTCACCAACAACGACATCACCGGCGGCAACTCCGGGTCTCCGGTGCTGGATGCGAAGGGCAACCTGATCGGCCTGGCCTTTGACGGCAACTGGGAGAGCATGAGCTCCGACGTCATGTTCGAGCCCGACCTCCAGCGCTGCATCTGCGTGGACATCCGCTACGTCCTCTGGCTCGTGGAAAAATACGGCGGCGCCACCAACATCATCAACGAACTCACCTTCGCCAAATAGTGGCACTTAAATAATTGGTGCTCAGCACTTTCCAGAAATCGCCTCCGGTTTTTTGCCGGAGGCGATTTCAGTATCTTTTTCAGTATCAATCACTTAAGCGCCACGTCAAAAGACATGAGCGGGGGTGTTCAGAACAATCCGGGCTCTTCCAGTTCTTTTACGTGGAAGGAGCGGCGGTGCCAGGGGGTGGGGCCCAGGCGGCGGAGGGCGTCGATATGGTCGGGGGTGGGATAGCCCATGTTTCGGTCCCAGCCGTAGGCGGGGTAGTCGCGGGCGATTTGACGCATGAATTCGTCGCGGTGGGTCTTGGCCAGGACGGAAGCCGCGGCGATGCTGGCATAGGTGGCATCCCCGTGCACCACCGTACGGAAATCATTGAACCCATACGGGCCGAAGGGGCGGAATTTGTTGCCGTCAATCAGAAGAAACGCCGGCGCAGGGTCCAGCCGAAGCACAGCCCGCTGCATCCCCGTCACCGAAGCCCAGAGGATGTTCAGCTGGTCAATCTCCCGGGCCGATACCGCCTCCACCGCCCAGGCCACGGCCTCCCGCTCGATGATGGGCCGAAGCTCCTCGCGGGCCTTCTCCGACATTTGCTTGGAGTCGTTCAGCAGCGGGTGGTGAAAATCAGGCGGCAGGATGACGGCGGCGCAGTACACGGGGCCGGCGAGCGGCCCTCGGCCCGCCTCGTCGCACCCGGCTTCCAGCCGTCCGGGCTCGCAATATGGCTTCAACTGTGGTTTCATCTATGCAAATTTCGTTAACTTTGTAAAAAAATACAAACGATGGCTGGAATTAAAGAAATGACTATTTGGAAGTGGCTGGGACTGCTTCTTGCCGGATTTGTCCTCTCTACCCTGATGTATGGCTTTGCCGGTATTGTGGATTTGGCGCCGCGCGGCTGGTTCTTCGGCCCGGCATGCCTGGCGATTTCCGCCGCCATGGTGTTTCTGTATGCCGTTTTCGTAAAGGCGTTTGAATCCCGCCCCGCACAGGATCTGCCCCTGGGAAAACTGGCCTCCCATACCGGCCTGGGCCTGGGTATCGGCCTGGGGTATTTCTGTGTGGTGACCGGTGTGATGGCCCTTGCCGGCTGCTACGGAATCTCTGGCTTCGGAGCGTCGGCCATGGAACTGATCAATGCGTTCTGCTATTTCTCCCTCGTTGCCGTGGGCGAAGAGATTATCTTCCGCGGCGTCCTGTTCCGCTGGATTGACGAGAAATGGGGCTTCTGGGCGGCGCTCGTCACGTCGGCCCTGCTGTTCGGCCTCATTCATATCACCAATCCGGGCGGGACGCTCTGGAGCAGCATTGCCATCGCCGTCGAGGCCGGGCTCATGCTGGGTGCGGCCTACAAGTGGAGCGGGACGCTCTGGCTGCCGATAGGCATCCACTGGGCCTGGAATTTCTCGCAGGGGAATATTTTCGGCTTCGGGGTTTCCGGACAGGATGCCGGGGCTTCGCTGTTCAAGGCCCGGATCGAAGGTTCGCCCTGGATTACCGGCGGCAGCTTCGGGGCCGAGGCTTCCGTCATTGCGGTTGTCATCGGCGCGGCGGTATCGGCCTGGTTTATCTGGCAGATTTCCCGCAGAAAGGAATATTAAATATTGATTTTGAGCGAAAATTCCTTATATTTGCAGACTGCGTTGAAAATTAGCAAAAATAATCAATAACACAGATGAAAACTTACACAACTAAAAACATCCGCAACGTTGTCCTTATCGGCGCCCCCCGCAGCGGTAAAACCACCCTCTCCGAAGCCATGCTCTTCGAAGGCAAGGTCATCGACCGCCGTGGCAGCGTAGAAGACAAGAACACCGTTTCCGACAACACCGAGTTCGAGCAGACCAACCAGAAGTCCATCAATGCCACCCCCCTGTACGCAGAGTTCGGCGGCAACAAGATCAACTTCATCGACGCCCCCGGTTCCGACGATTTCTCCGGCGGCGCCCTGTCCGCCTTTAAGGTGGTTGAGGCTGCCATCATGGTGATGAACGGTACCGCCGGTATCGAAGTGGGCACCACCCTGTTCGCCCGCTATGCCGACCAGTACGGCATCCCCATGGTTATCGCCGTCAACCAGCTGGACCACGACAAGGCCAACTGGGAAGGCGTCCGCAACGCCATCAACGAAGAGTTCGGCAAGAAGGCCGTCCTGTGCCAGTTCCCCGTGAACCCGGGTGTGGGCCTGGAAGGTTTTGTGGATGTGATCACCATGAAGTTCTATAACAAGAAGAACGAAGAGCAGGACATCCCCGCCGCCTACGCCGACGAGGCCGAGGAACTCCGCGCCGCCCTCATGGAGAAGGCCGCCGAAGGTTCCGACGAGCTCATGGAGAAGTTCTTCGACACCATGGAACTGACCACCGATGAAATCCGCGAAGGTCTCCGTCTGGGCCTGCAGAAGGGCGAAACCATCCCCGTGTTCTGCGTGGCCGCCAAGGAAGACATGGGTGTAAAACGCCTCATGGAGTTTATCGTGAACGTGGTTCCTTCTCCCGAAGGGAAGGAAGAGCCCACCGTGGACGGCGGCACCCTGAAGTGCGACCCGGCCGGCCCCGTGTCCCTTTTCATCTTCAAAACATCCGTCGAGCAGCACCTCGGTGAAGTCTCCTACTTCAGGGTGATGAGCGGTACCCTGAACAAGGGTGCAGACCTCGTGAACCCCGAAACCGGCAACGGTGAGCGCCTCAGCGCCATCTACGCCGTCGCAGGCTCCAAGAAAGAAGAAGTCACCTCCATCAGCGCCGGTGACATCGGCTGCGTCATGAAGCTCAAGGCCGGCAAGACCGACGTCACCCTGGCCCAGAGCGGACAGGAGGCCATCAAGCACATGGTCTTCCCCGACGCCAAGTACCGCTGCGCCGTGAAGGCCGTGGACAAGAACGACGAAGCCAAGGTTGGCGACGCCCTCAACAAGATTGCCGCCCAGGATCCCACCATCATCGTGGAATACTCCAAGGAACTCCGCCAGACCATTCTCTCCGGTATGGGCGAACAGCACATCAACTACGTGAAGTGGCGCCTGAACAACGAGTTCAAGCAGAACGTCGAATTCTACGCCCCCAAGGTCCCGTATCGTGAGACCATCACCAAGATCGCCACGGCCCAGTACCGTCACAAGAAACAGTCCGGCGGCGCCGGTCAGTTCGGTGAGGTGCATCTGCTGGTCTGCCCGTACGTGGAAGGCCAGGAAGCTCCCAAGAACTTCAAGATCGACGGCAAAGACGTCATCTTCAACTTCAAGAGCCAGGACATCACCGACCTCGAATGGGGCGGCAAGCTGGAGTTCTACAACTGCGTCGTGGGTGGTTCCATCGACCTTTCCTTCATGCCTGCTATCCTGAAGGGTATCAAGTCCAAGATGGAAGAAGGCCCGCTCACCGGTTCCTACGCCCGTGACATCCGCGTCTATGTGTACGACGGTAAGATGCACCCGGTAGACTCCAAGGAAATCGCCTTCATCATCGCCGGCCGCAACGCCTTCAAAGAGGCCTTCCGCAACGCCGGTCCGAAGATTCTGGAGCCCATCTACAACGTGGACATCATCACCCCCAACGAGTATGTCGGCCCTTGCATGAGTGACCTGAACACCCGTCGCGGCATGATCATGAACCAGGATATGGACAAGGGATTCACCGTGCTCCACGCCCGCGTTCCGCTCGCAGAACTGTACCGTTACTCCACCATCCTGAGCTCCCTGACCGGTGGCAGCGCCACCTTCCAGATGAAGTTCGCGGAGTACGTCCAGGTTCCCGCCGACGTCCAGACCAAGCTCCTCGCCGAATACTCCGCCCAGGAGCAGGAAGAAGACTAACTCTTCCGGTCTCATTACCTTCGAGGGGTGCACCGAAAAGTGCACCCCTTTATTTGTAATCACCTGATAATCTGCCATATAGCTTATTTATCCAGCCGGAGGGGTGCACTTTTCGGTGCACCCCTCGATTGGGTTTTATGCTAGTATTGAGGGGAATAGTGTATATTTGATGAAGGTGTTTCGATATATCCTTGCTGCCGTGCTGTTTGCAGCTGCCTGCCCGCTGTATGCGCAGTGGTCGTGCGGCGTGGACGCCGCGGCCGGTATCGGCTATCTGGGGCAGAGGGTGGAAGATCTGGACCAGGACATCGAGAAGAGCTTCCTGTCGGCCGACCAGAAGGAACTGTGGGTGGAAAGCGCCCGCCTGAACCGCCGCATTTTGCTGCTGGGGGGCTCATGGAACTTCTAAAAAGTTTGTATCTTTGTAAGACACAGAACAAACCATGAAAAAAATCTTTTTTGCAACCACAGCGATCCTGACCGCAGTCCTTCTTGCGCTGACGGTCTCCTGCCAGCGCCAATCCGGCACTGCCCATCAGGATTATCTCGCCCGCATGGAAGACAACGGCGGCGCCCTGAAACCTTTCATGACCCTGCCGGAAGGCATATCGGCCCAGGAAAAAGAGGCACTGGAGTTCCTCTATGCGTACATGCCCCTGGCCGACGTAACCGACTACCCTTCAGATTTTTACCTTCAGAATGTCCGCGCGGCATTCCAGGCCCGGGAGGAAATGGGCTGGAACGTGCCCGAACGGGAATTCCGTCACTTCGTGCTGCCCCTTCGGGTGAACAACGAAAACCTGGACAGCGCCCGCACGGTCTTTTACCGCGAGCTCAAACCCCGCGTCCAGGGCCTGTCCATGGCCGACGCCATCCTGGAAGTGAACCACTGGTGCCATGAAAAGGTGACCTATCAGCCTTCCGACGGACGCACCTCGTCTCCGCTGAACCTGGTGAAAAACGCCCTCGGCCGCTGCGGTGAGCAGTCCACCTTCTGTGTGTCGGCCCTCCGCAGCGTGGGCATTCCCGCCCGTCAGGTGTACACTCCCCGCTGGGCCCATACCGACGACAACCACGCCTGGGTAGAAGCCTGGGCCGACGGGCAGTGGCACTTCCTGGGTGCCTGCGAGCCGGAACCCGTGCTGGACCTGGGCTGGTTCAACGCCCCGGCTTCCCGCGCCATGCTCATGCACACCAAGGTGTTCGGCAAATACGACGGTCCGGAAGAGGTGGTCCTCGAGAGCCCCAACTTCACGGAAGTCAACCTGATAGACAACTACGCCAAGACTGCGCGCATCGACTTCACGGTCGTCAGTGCCGACGGTGCCCCTGTCGAAGGCGCCCGGGTGGATTTCTGCATCTACAACTATGCCGAGTTCTACCCCGCCGTCACCAAATACACCGACAAGGCCGGCCGCACTTTCTCCAGCGCAGGTCTGGGCGACATGCTCATCTGGGCCTCCAAGGACGGGGCCTACGGCTATGTCCGCGCCTCCTTCGGCAAGGACAAGGAGCTCACCATTACGCTGGACAGCCCCTTCGGCAGCGAGGCCTTCGCCATTGTTCCTCCGCCGGAGGATGTGGTGCTTCCGGAAGTCACGCCTGAGCTGCGTGCCCGCAACGACGTCCTCTTCGCCCGCGAAGACTCCCTCCGCCATGCTTATGAAGCCACGTTCCTCACGCGCGAGCAGGCGCTTGCCTATGCCGAGGAGCAGGGTTTCGGCCACCACATGGCCTTCCCGCTGGTGCGCAGCCGCGGCAACTGGGAAACCCTGGAAGCCTTCATGGTCTCGAGCGGCAACCACGAGCGCATCGAGCAGGTGCTCTCTTCCCTCAGCACCAAGGACCTCCACGACGTGACGCTGGAGAACCTGCAGGACTACTATTCGGCCCCTCAGTTCCTGGGCGCCCGGGTGGAGAATGAGTTCCTCACGCCCTTCTACGGCTATTTCGCCGCCCATTTCAAAGAAGAGATTTCCACGCCCGCGCAGCTGGTCCAGTGGGTCCGCGACAACATCACGGTCCAGGATAACCCCAAAGCCTGGCGCATCCCCATGTCCCCCCGCGGCGTCTATGAAAGCCGTGAGGCCGATCCCCGCTCCCTGGGCATCTTCTTCGTAGACCTGGCCTGCGCCCTGGGCATGGAAGCCCGCAAAGACCCCGTCACCGGCAAGATCCAGTACAAGGAAGACGGCCAGTGGCTGGATGTCTCCCTCACCGGAGAAACCCAGGAGGCCGTCGTGGCTCCCAAGGGCACCCTGCAGCTGGACTATACCCAGCAGGGTACCATCGACAATCCCAAGTACTACTCCCATTTCTCCATCTCCCGGATCGAGGGAGGACGTCCGCACCTGATGGCCTTTGACGAAGGCGAGGTGGACATGGGCGGCGGCGTAGACTGGGCCCACGTGTTCAAAGCCGGCTTCCCCATGGATGCAGGCGACTATGTCCTCGTGTCCGGAAACCGCCTCTCCGACGGCTCGGTGCCCGTTTCCATGCGTTTCTTCACCGTCCGGGAAGGGGAAGTGACCCGCATCCCGCTCACCATCGATGAAGGCACCGGCTCCGTTCCCGTCCGGGGCTCCCTGGATGCCGAGATCCCCTTCACCGGGGCCGACGGAACGGTCCAGTCCCTGCTGTCGGCCACGGGCCGCGGCTTCAGTGTAGTGGCTGTCCTGGATCCCGGCAAAGAACCCACCAACCACGCCCTCCGCGACCTTGCGGCCGCCCGTGAGCGCCTGGAGGCCTGGGGCCGTCCCATCGTCCTGCTGTGCACCGACGCCGCCGCCCTGGAGCGCCTGCAGAAAGAAACCGCCGAGGGCCGCTACGGCACCCTTCCTTCCACCATCATACTGGGTCTGGACACCCACGGCATCCGCCGCGCCATCGTCGCCGACCAGAAACTCTCCGGTGAAGGCCGCCTGCCCCTCGTCGTCGTGGCCGACAGCTTCAACCGCGTCTTCTTCTGCTCTGAAGGCTACACCATCGGCCTCGGAGACCAGCTCGCCACCCTCACCGGCCGGCTTTAACCTCCGAGGGGTGCACCGAGAAGTGCACCCCTTGCGTTTCTCTTTATCGCTAACAACCTGATTGTCTGGTTGTTGTAGATATAGGGGTGCACTTTCCGGTGCACCCCTTGGTGTGTTCAGAGGGAGGCGATGCGGTGGCAGATGTCGTCCCAGGAGTAGAAATGCCCGTTGATGGCGGGGAGACCTTGCAGGGGGACCGGGCTGCCGTTCAGATACGGAAGGACCAGGATGTCGCCGCTTTTTTTGTGCCGATAGAACACCCACTCAAAGTGGCCCGCCATGGGGGTCTGGTAACAGTTCCATGTAAGGGGCAGGTCTTCCGCTTTTTCCGGAACGATTCCCAGGTCCCCGGCCTGCAGCAGGTGCAGGATGGCCAGCAGGCAGGTGTCGTGGCCGAACCGCAGCCGGACGGTGGGATGGCCGGCGGCCAGGTCTGCCCGGGCATCGGCCGCCATCTGGCGGAGGATGGGTTTGAACTTGTCGCCATCCAGCACGCTCCACTCGAAGAACCCGTAGTTGATGGCCTGGTAGAAGGCGAACAGTTCCTTTTCCGTGAACAGGTCGTCTACGGCCGGTCCGTCGCCCGTGCAGGCGAGCCCTGAAATGAGGTTGTACAGGGAGCCGCAGTAATTTTTAGGGGAAGGTATGTGGCGGCGTATATAATCCGTGTCTTTGAAAAGACGCAGGAGAATGCTGTCGGCCATGGAGGCGCTGACGGCTGCGTCCAGCATTTTATCGTAGGAAAGGTCCCAGGGGGAGTCTTTTTTCTGCGTGGGCGTGTAGTTGACATTGGCTTTGTCGCCGGGGTTCACCTCGTCCAGCAGGGTGCGGCTGGTGACGGCGTACACCTGCAGGCGCGGGTCGGCGTCTTCCAGACCTACCGAGAAGGCCGCCATGCTCATCATGCAGCGCTGGGAGAAGCTGGAACAGGCAGTGATTTCAGCCTCGGGAGAGACGACGGAAGGGAAGGCGTCGTGTAGCAGGTGGGCATTCCGGAACTGCTGCTCCCAGCCCAGGCGGGATAGTTCGCCGCGGTGGTCAACGCTCCGGCGAGCATGGATTTCCAAGCGCTCGCAGACGCTTTCTCCCAGCGGAGTGAGGGCTCCGTCGGAACGGCCGTCCAAAAGGGGCTCCAGAGGCTTCAGATAGGCGTTTTCGGAATCCTGGTAGCGGGCCCCGTGCCGGCTGTAATGACTGATGGCCACTGGCCGATACCCTTTGGGCGCGCGCACCTTTTCATAGGCCGGGAAGTCGTACATGCGGTATACGCCGTACCATTTCCCGTCGGCAGGGACCTGTCCGTCGGCGCACCAGGCGGCGCAGACCAGAAGCAGACAGAGCAGCAGCGTCTTTTTCATCGGGCAATAATCTCCAGAAGATTCGTATAATATGCCTTCAAGCAGTCCCAGCGGTAGTAGGGACCCGTTTCTCCAGGCACGTTCACCCGGACTTCCCGCTCGTTCAGGAACAGGTGCACCAGCACCTCACCGGCAGCGTTCCGATAGAACACCCACTGGATATTGGCCGCCATGGTGGTAATGCGGTAGTCCTGCCACACTTGTGCCATCCGGTCGGGGTCGTCGCATACGTCAGACGCTCCTTCCAGTTGCATCAGAGCCGCCAGCGGCATGATGCCCTCGCCGTGGCCGAAGCGGAGGTCCGCGCGGACCGGCCCGCCGGAAACAGCTTCATCGGCCCGCTCCAGGAAGTCTTTCAGAAGGGGCGCAGCGATACCCGGTGCCAAAACCGGCGCCAGAGCCGACGGCCCTTTCCGCATATACTGTTCCATGTTTCCGATCTGCCAGAGGACAAACAGGTCTTCTTCCGGGAAGAGGTCGGTCAGGGAAAGTCCGGCCCCGTAGGCAGGGAGGATTTTGGCCAGGCTGTACAGGTCGCGCACGAAGCGCCGGGCCCTTCCGCCGTCGGCCTTTCCGTCGAAGACGTCGGCGCTGCGGAACAGGCGGTACACCATCCGGTCGCTATGGAAGTGTTTTTCCGTCCAGCGGTCGCGGACCGCTCTCCAGTGGCCGTTTTCATAATATTTCCTATAGTTGGGGGTATAGTGGTTCAGGACGGCGTTGGTGCGGTCCCCGGCCTCGTGGACAATCCGTGCCTGAGGGCAACGGGAGCGGATCTCCTCACAGAAAGAAGCCATGCTCAGCAGCACCCGGGCCGACGTAGTGGAACGCGCGGTAATAGGTATGTCCTTCCCCTGGAATACCTCCGGATAAGCGGACAGCATCCGCGCGGCAATCTCGCGCTGCTCGCGCTCCCCGACGGGTGTCAGATCTCCGGATCTGTGCCGGGAAAGGCTGTCGGCCACCTGTATCCGGCAGTAGGCCGATGTGCCCAGCGCGGTGAGAACGCCCAGGGAGTCGGCTTTGCGGAATACTTTCAGGAGGCCGGCGCACAGGTCTTTGGAAGTATGGAAACGCGAGCCATGTCGGCCGAAGTGGCTGATGTAGAAGGGTTTGAATCCTTCCGGCGGGGCTGTCACTTCGCCGGGTGCATATTCATACGGCGAGGAGGAACCGCCATATCGCAAAGGGTTCTCCTGCAACTCTTGCCGGATATTCCGGTCCTGGCCGGAAAGACTGGCGGCGGCGACAAGCAGCGCGGCCGCGAAACAGATCAGACGTCTCATTGGGCAACAATCAGATATCGGCCCGGAGCAAGGGTCAGGGCCTGGGTTCCTTTAATCGTCTTGACAAAGACCTTCTGTCCGTCCTGGATGGAATAGACGGCCGATGCCCGCTCTTTCCAGCGCTCCAGCAGAATGCTGACCGGATGAGGGACCGTGCTGTCCAATTCGGTGACGGGCGTGACGCCGTCCCCTTTGGCAAACGGGTCGCCCACGACGGTGACGTCCGGCATCAGTTCCACGGACAGGCCCTCGTCGGTTTCGTCGATGAAATACAGGCCGTTTCCGCCATAAGAGACCAGCGGGGAATTCCCGATGCCGCGGATATGCCGGACAGTGGGAGAAGGCGTGATGCCGCTCCAGCCGGATGCCGTTTCTCCGGAAGTGCAGTACCAGGAAGCGTCGCTGTAGACGGCGGCGTTATGCTCCCGCGAAATGCACCACCCCTCGCCGGCCATCTCATCTGCAAACGTCACTTTCTGTGCCGACGGGGTGTTTTCGAAAATTTTCCTGGCCACCATGAACGATGCGGCCTTCCCGGGCGTGGTGCGGAGGTTCAGATAGTGGGAACCGCCTGAGGTACAGGCGATTTCTGCGAAGGTATAGGTCCACATGGTGGCGGCCTGCGCCCGGTGGGAACGGAACAGGAGCGCCTGAACGGGATACATCCAGGCACTCTGGTTGAAGAAAGTCTCGAATTCGTACACCGTGACGGCTTTCCCGGCAAACTCCGGATCCAAAGTCCAGCCATAGCCGTCTTTCAGGGTGGAATAGCGGTTGAACCAGTCGGTGAAACTCTTGCCGGTGAAGTCGTACCGGTAGTTGCTGTAGTCACGGGCAACGTCGTCCTGACCCGGATAGTTGCAGAAGGCCACCAGATTGGCCTTGGAGGCCGCTATGCCGGCGAAGATGTCGGCGTTGCCCCGGCGGAAGCGGTGCCAGTTTAGGCCCCAGCACACCGGATGGGCGTCGCCGCAAGCCCGCAGGAGGTCCACCATCCCGTCCACATACTCCCGTACGGTCTCTTCCCGGTACTGCGCATAGGCTTTCTCGGAGTCGCCGGTTTTCTTCGCCGCCAGCCAGTCGTCATAGGCCTGGGCATACGGCGTGCTCCGAAGCGCTTCCCGGTCATACATTTCGGGCTCGTTGATCAATTCCCAGAAGGCAATGGACGGATTGTCCTTGTAAGGGATTCCGTTATAGGGGTTGGTCCGTTCCAGCAGGGCGCGGATATAGGTCTTTGTGCACTGGACGACGGCCGGGTCATGGATCCAGGTCCGGGAACCCTTCCCGGCCCAGGCCTTTCCGGGCCCGTCCTGCCCCATGTGATTCAGGAAAGCGAAACACAGGAATAGATTCCGCTTCCCGGCTTCGGCAACCAGGTGGTCCAGGGCATCCAGGTAGGCGGTCTGGACCAGATGACCCTCGGAGTCAGTGAAATCGGCCGGGGTCAGGTGGCAGCGGAGCAGGGTGGCCCCCAGTTTCTGGACATCGTCCAGGTTCCGGTCGGTGACGGCGTTGAGGGCGGCGCCGCTGCGCTCGACGCCTGCTTTGGCCAGCCGGTTTACTTCCCAGGACAGCGGGGTCTGAAAATTGACGCCCCACAGGAGGATTTCCCTGCCGTCCGGGCCATACAGGACACCGTCCCGGACTTGACAGAATCCGGTGGAAACCGGCGGGGCGGGAGTGTCGGTATTGCCGGAGGAATTGTAGCACGACAGGAGCAGGGCTCCGACGAGCAGAAGGACGGAGAATCTGAGGGTCATAGCTCAAGGATTTTAACTTCGAATCGTTGCAGGGTGACTTCCTGTGTCTTGCTCCCCGCTTGTATGGTGACTTCGTGGGTCTTGCTGTGTTTGTTGATGAGCATCAGGTGGCGGGAACTGGCCAGTGTCTCCACCCATTCCGAAGAGGAATTGCTTTCCACGATGGCGGTTCCCGGAGGAAAGCACTCGCGGAAAGCCTTGAATACATAAAAGGTAGGGAGCGGCTGGGCCCCGTCGGCCGTGTCAGTATGCGTGTACATGCCTTCCGGAGCAATCTGCTGGGTGTCCGTGCGCTCGCTGCCCTCGTCTTCCGGCTGCCATTTGTCCACAAAGGCAGCACCGCCAAGGAGATGATGACGGTACATGGAGGCCAGCCCGGCGGCTTCCACATCGGCCGCGAAATGGCCTTTCAGGCACTGGTTGTCCACCACCCAGACGGGGGTGTCCGGGAAACGGCTCTCAAGGATTTCCCGAACCTGGGCGTGCACCACACTGTTGAAGCCGGTGTATCGGAGCACTTCGTCCGGGGTGTAGGGCGTTGTGTCGCTGTTTTCCATCAGGTTCCGGTCGATGCTGAAGAAGTCCATGGCGCGGGCTTTTCCCAGGAATGCTTCCAAAGCCTTACGGTCCGACGCGCTGATACTCCCGTCGCAGGTGGCCATGTTGCGTCCTTTCGGAGACGACTCGATGTGCATAAACGGTCCGCCCACCAGTACCGCGGGCTGCACTTTCTTGAGAGAGTCGTAGACGGTGTTGTACAGGTCGGCGTAGTCTTCCAGCAGCCATCGGCCCAGGTCTTTGGACCAGTAGCCGCGGGTTTCGCTCCAGACGTTGACGGCGTAAATGTCCAGGTCCAGATCCCTGTAATGGCGCAGGAAGTCCGCCGCCATGTGGGCGAATTCCTCATACATGTCGGCGCGGGGAGCGGCGTCCACACCCTTGGAGGGGTCGTCGCGGCGCATCCACTGGGGGCATCGGCACAGGGTCAGGACCACTTTTTTGCCCAGGCGGCGGATCAGGCGCACCCGCTCGTCCAGCCGGCGGAAATCGTATGTGTCTTTGGACGGGTTGGTGTTGCCGGCGCCCCAGTCCATGGTAAACTGGCCGATACAGTCCACCCCTTCGCGGAGCATCGACTCGGCCCGGGAGACAGCCTGTGTGTTCTTGGGGTACTGGAATGTCTTATGGGTGAGGGTGGTGCTCAGCTGCAGGCGGGAGGTGGTCAGGACTCTGCCGGGAAAAACGCTGACAGAGACAGTGCTGCCCTTGGGCGGCGTCACCTCTTTTTCCGGTGCGGCATTCCCGCCTTTGCACCCTTGGGCGGCGAGGACAAGGACGGCGGCAGTCAGATAAGGAAACAGGTAACGCATGGAATCTCTTTTTTGCAAAGATAGGGAGCTTTTTTTGGGAAACATGCCCCGTATCTTTCAAAAAACAGCCCTCTGGGGGCCGATTTGAAAGATTTGTGGTAAAAAATGCAAGAAAAAGACAAATAGAAGCATCCCGCTCGCTGTAATTTTGTCCTTGAGATAAACTGACCACATGAAACCGCTTCTGTTTCTGCTTCTGCTGAACCTGCTTCAGGCAGCTCCGTCCCCGGGGGATGTCCCTTCCGTGGGCGCGCAGGTATTCATCGAGCCCGGCCAGACTCCTGCCGAGGTGGACCACTGGTTCTCCCTGCTGGAAGACCACGGCTTCCGTTATGCCCGGATCCGGATGTTCGGCACCCACATGCAGCGGGAGGACGGCAGCTGGGATTTCTCGTTGTACGACACGGCGTTCGAGTCGGCCCGCCGGCATCATATCCGCCTGTTTGCGACACTGTTCCCCCCGACGGACGAACTCACCGACGTGGGCGGTTTCAAATTCCCCTATGACCATGCCCATCTGGAAGAAGTGGGCCGATATGTGGACCAGGTTGTCGGCCATTTCAAGGATGCCGCGGCCCTCGATACCTGGGTGCTGCAGAATGAACCCGGCACCGGCCTCCTGAGTGTGAAAGAGACCCCGCTGTCCCGCGAAATCCGGGCGCAGTGGGAGCAGAGCCAGCCCCGCCGGGAACGGGACGGCTATCTGGAGGCCGATTTCTCCGATCAACGTTTTTTGGTTTATTATACTAGTTGGTATTTGGATTGGCTGTCGCACCGGGTTCAGCGCCTGGACCCGGTTCATGGGCGCCATATCAATCCGCACCAGGTGCTCTCGACGTTGCCGGAGTACGACTTCCGTGCCCTGCTGCCGCTGCTCACCTCGATGGGCCTTTCGCTGCATTATTCGTGGCATTTCGGCTGTTTCACGCGGCCGGAGTATCCGCTGGGTGTATCCATGATGACCGGTGTCATTGCGGCCCAGTCGGCCCCGCTGCCGTTCTGGGTGACGGAATTTCAGGGCGGGAACGTGACCGCCAGCGGCAACACCGTCCTCTGTCCTACGGCCGACGAGGTGACCCAAAGCATCTGGACGGCCGTCGGGGCCGGCGCTTCCGGACTGATGTTCTGGACCCTGAATCCCCGCCGTGCCGTGCGGGAAGCGGGTGAATGGGCCTTGCTGAATTTTCTGGATGAGCCTTCCGACCGGATGCTGGCCGCCGAGGCGGTAGCCCGCTGCCTGCAGTCACGCCCGGACCTCTTTTCAGATGCCGTTCCCGCTCCTTCGCGGGTCAGTATTCTGTATGACCCGCAGGCGCTTTGGGTCCAGCGGCTGAATGCCCAGGCCCAGCCGGATTCCCGGAATGAAGGCCGGGGAAAAGATGCGGTTGTCCGCTCCATGGCCGCCGCATACGGGGCCGTCACCACCCTGGGCATTGTCCCTGAAGTAACCTCTCTGGACCGTTTCGACTTTTCCCATCCGGAAGGGAAGGTGGCGATCCTTCCCCATATCATCTGTGTCTCCGCTTCCTGGTATCCCCGGTTGAGGGCCTTTGTGGAAGGGGGCGGAACCCTGGTCTGGACCGGTCTGACCGGCTTTTACGATGAAAAAATGCGCTGTGCTTACCCTGGCGGCGGTCCCCTGCAAGACGTGTTTGGCGCGCAGCTGCTGGAATGGAAAGCCGTCGGGGATGACGCGTCGGTGGGTGCATCCCTGAAGACCCATCTCTGGAAAGGTTATCTCCGTCCTTCGTCGGCCCGTACTCTGCTGTCCGATGCCGACGGGGTATATGCCACCGAAAACAACTTCGGGAAGGGAAAAGCCGTCTGGCTCCCTTCAGCGGTGGATCTGGGCTGCCGATATGACGCTCCCGATGCCCTGACCGCATTCTATGGAACTATTCTGAAAGACAAAGAGTTGGTGCCGGTCCGGTTTGTAACACCGGCTCCGGGCGTGCTCATGCGGACGCTCGTGAGCGGACGGAACCTGGTGACCATCCTTGTCAACAAAAGCGGGGCCGAGGCTTCCGTTCTGCTTGAAACAGCCGCCAAAGCGCCGGCCATCGTCTTCCGGAGCGCTGCCGGTACGGTATCCGGCCATACTGTGACTCTGGGTCCGGAAGAAACCCTTGTATTGTCTTGGAAACGTTAATCTAATCTTATTGCATATGAAACAAAGACGAAACCATCTGGCCCGGGCGGCCCTGGTCTTCCTGTTGGGAACGGCCCTGCCCGGTCAGGCGCTCGCTCAGGAGGAATCGGTGGCCGATTGGATGGCCGGCCGGTTTGCCGGCGTCCAGGTTCTTCCTGACGACGGCGCTCCCGGAGCCTCGTTCTCCGTCCGAATCCGGGGCCTCAGAAGCTTCCGGGGTGACACGACGCCGCTCTATGTCCTGGACGGAATCATCTTGAATGCCCCTTCCGCCGACGCCGGCCGCACTTTCTGGTCGGATGCGGAAGATCAGCAGGCGCTCCAGAGCATGCTGGATCATATCAATCCGGCCGACATCGAGCGTGTAGAAATCCTGAAGGATGCCGACGCCATCGCCCGCTACGGCAGTATGGGCGGTAACGGCGTCGTAATCATCACGACCCGTCACGGCCAATCCGACGGACGCGACATCCAGTGGAAGTCGGCCCTTTCCGTGACGGACGGACTGGCCCTGTCGCACCGCCACCATGTGTCTTTTGCCGGCGGTGAAAAACGCAGCGGCTACTATGTGTCGGCCGGGTACAACTCCCAGCGGGGAAACCTGAAGGGAAGCGCGCTGGAAACGGCATCGGCCCTGGCGAAGTTCGACCAGGGATTCGGCCGTGACAGCCGGTTCGGGATGTCGCTGGCGCTGGGTCTCCGGAACAACAGCATGGTGATGGCCACCTCTCCCTGGGGCAGCAATTCGATGGTGAAAGCGGCCTGGAAAGTGTCTCCGCTGCCTTCGGAGGCCCCTTCCGTCTGGGCCGACGCCTATGACGACAACAGCACGCAGTATTCCGTGAGTCCGCACATGGAAGCGGACTTCGGCCTGGGTGCGGGATTCCGCTTCAAGGCCGACGCCGGGATGGATTTCCGCAGCAAGACCCGCTACCGCTGGGTCGGGGCCGACCTGGCCCGTGCCGCTGCCGTCCGCGGTGAAGCCGGCCAGTCCAATACGGCCGCCGTGCGTTATTCGGCCCAGGCTTTCCTGAGCTGGGAACGGGAGGCGAACGGCCATCATGCCCATATCGCTTTCGGCGGCGGTGTGTTCGGCACTTCGTTCCGCGAGTACATTTATGAAGGAACCACTTTCTTCAGCCAGCTGCTCCGGGCGCCCGGCATCAGCATCGCAGAGAAAGTGGCCCCTTACCGCCATCTGCAGGAAAGCCAGCTGAACGCCTTCATCTCCACGCAGATCCAGTATAACTACAAGGAACGCTATTTTGCCGGGCTGGGCTTCCGCACGGAACGCCAGCTGGGCTACGACTCCATCTTCGGGCAGACGGATGTGTATCCTTCCGTCCGGGTGGCCTGGGACATTGCGAAAGAGGATTTCTTCCCGGAAGGCCTGCAGACCCTGAAGATTCACTATGACTACGGCTGGAACGGCACGCACGAACTGCTGCCCTACGGCTATGACCCCTATTATATCTTCAGCGCCGACCCGGCTCTTCCGGCCGACGAGCTTGCAAACTACTACCACCTTCGCTGGCGCAATCTGACCCGTCAGCACGACCTGGGTCTGGAAGCCGGTCTTCCTGACGGCCGCCTGGACTTCGGGCTCACGCTGTATCAGATGCGTTCCGCCGACGAGGTCCGCTATCTTCGCCAGGTCCCTTCCGAGGAGCCCCAGAAGGTGTTTTCGGATGAGGGCGGCGTCCTGAACAAAGGTGTCGAAGTGTCTGTGAAAGGACTTCCCGTGAAGAAGGAAAACCTGCGGTGGAGCATCGGCGCCGTCGTCGCGTACAATCACAATGAAATCCTTTCGACCGGAAGCGGAGAAGACATCTTCGGCCATTCCGTTGGCGTACTGGGCGGTAATCCGCTCGTCGTTACCGTGGCCCGTCCCGGGGAGCCCGTGGGTTCCTTCTACGGATACAAGTCCCAGGGCACGGTGGGTCCCGAGCATACGCTGCTCTCCCCGGCTTTTCAGGGGAACCGGCTCCGGGAGGGCGATGTGAAATTCATTGACCAGGATGGCGACGGCAACGTCACCGAGGCCGACCGGACCGTTATCGGCAGTCCGCTGCCCAGCGTGGTGGCCGGCTTGGAGAGTGAACTGAAAGTGGGCGGCTTTACCGCTTCGGTGGTGCTGGACGGCGCTTTCGGCTTCCAGGTAGTCCGTCTGGAGAAATTCCTCACCGATCCTTCCGTGGACCTCGCCGCCGCACGGGGCGTTGAGGTTTTCTCCTCGCGCCTTTTGGAAGACGGCTCGTATGTCCGTCTGGCCAACCTCTCACTCGGATACGAACTTCCGCTCCGGAGGATGCCGTGGATCAAGTCTCTTTCCGTGACGCTCGCGGCCCGGAACCTTCTTACGCTGACCCGTTTTTCGGGATCGGCTCCGTTTGTGAACAGCTACGGGCTGGATGTGACGCGCCTGGGGATTGACAACGGCGCATATCCTGCCTGCAGGAGCTTCCTGCTTGGTTTGACCCTCAGATTTTAAAACAGAAAGTGATGAAAAGCAAGAAAACGATACAGGCCTTGTGCCTGATGCTGGTGACTTGGATGGTGTCCGCCGTCTGCCTGTTCGCACAAGGCGGCCGTCAGACGGTTTCCGGCAGGGTGGTCGACGAAAACGGCCAGGCTGTCTGGGGTGCAACCGTCTCTGTCAAAGGTACTTCCAACGGAACCATCACCGACCGTGAAGGTCTTTTCTCCCTCCAGGTTTCCGGTTCGGCCGCAACTGAGCTGGAGGTCCAGTGCCTGGGATATGACACCGTGACCCTTTCCGCCGCTCCCGGTGCGAAGAACCTCAGCGTGGTCATCCGCGAATCTACGGAAATGCTGGACGACGCCGTAGTCATCGGCTATGGTACCGTCAAGAAAAGCGATATGACCGGTTCGGTCTCCTCCGTGAAAATCGACCAGGTGCAGGCTTCCCAGTCCGCCACCTTCGACAAACTTCTGCAAGGCCGTGCCGCGGGCGTCCAGGTGACGTCGGCCAGCGGTGCGCCGGGCGGAGCCGTGAACATCAAAATCCGCGGTACCAGCTCGTTCAACGGCTCCAGCGAACCCCTCTATGTAGTGGACGGCATCATCCTGAATCCGGCTTCTCAGGACGTTTCCAACCCGATTGGCTCCACCGGTCAGGAAGCCCAGAATGCCCTTACCTCCATCAATCCGAACGATATCGCCAGCATGGAAATCCTGAAGGATGCGTCGGCTACGGCCATCTACGGTTCCATGGGAGCCAACGGCGTGGTGCTGATTACCACCAAATCCGGCGTTTCCGAGCGTCCGAAGCTGACCTTCTCCAGTACGCTGGATTTCAGTAAGGCATACAAGAAACACCGTCTGCTGAATTTTGACGAGTTCAAGGAGTACGCCGAGGCGGTGGGCTACACCATCAAGGATCCCGACTATCTGGTGCCCATGGACTGGCAGGATTATACGCTCCGTACGGCGGTGAGCACGAACAACCGCATCACCGTGAGCGGAAAGACCAAGGCCTGGAACTACTATGTGGCCCTCGGCTATCTGAACAACCAGGGTATCCTGAAGAACACGGGCGTCACCCAGGGCGACCTCCGAATCAACCTGGACCGCCGGGTGGGCCAGTACCTGAAACTGGGTCTGAAGAGTTCCCTGACGGAACGCTCCAACGCCATGACCCAGGGTACCGAACCGGGCGGAACCCAGAACGCCACCCGCGCCACCAACATGCTCCGTCAGATGCTGGGCTCCAAGCCTTACCTGCTGACGGAAGGGGCCGAAGACTTCGAAGAAGACGCTCTCCGCGGTACGGATATCTGGCTGAAGAATTACGACGACAACGCCCAGGAATACCGTGCCAACGTCGCCGTCTATGCCGACGTCAAAATCACCGACGCCTTCTCGTTCAAGAGCACCTTCGGCACGGATTACCGTTACAAGGAAAGGATGAGATGGTACGGCGAGAAGATCGACAATGCCCGCAACGGCCGCGGCGGCTTCTCCAGCCTGAATGCGTTCCGCTACAACTGGGACAACGTCCTGTCTTTCAACAAGACCTTCGGCCGTCACCACCGCGTGAATGCGACCGCCGGTATCTCCACGACGTTCTATTCGGTGCACAACCACACCATCGACGCCCAGGACTTCCCGGACCATACGTTCCGTGCCCACGGCATCTACCAGGCCCGTACCCAGAGCCCTTATTACTCTGAGGAAGAAAGCTCGCTGATGTCCTACTTCCTGCGCGGCATCTACAGCTACCGCGACCGGTATGTGCTCACCGCCACCATCCGTGCCGACGGTTCCAGCAAGTTCTCCCCGGAGAACCGCTACAGTTTCTTCCCGTCCTTCGCCTTCGCCTGGAATGCCAAGAAAGAGCGTTTCCTGAAGAATGTGGATGCCATCTCCACCCTCAAGTTGCGTCTGGGATGGGGCATGGTGGGTAACCAGGGTGTGTCGCCTTACCAGACCCTCACCGTGTATAACAGCATCTGGATGGCTTCTCCGGAAAGCAATTATACCGTGAATCCGAACGGTGAGTACCAGATTGGCATCAAGCCTTCGCTCCTGGCGAACAGCGGCCTCAAGTGGGAAACCACCGAGCAGTACAACGCCGGTCTGGATATGGGTTTTCTGAAAGACCGCATCAACCTCACGGTAGACTACTATCAGAAATACACCAAGGACCTCCTGCAGTCCATCTCCATCCCGCCCAGCACCGGTTTCGCCTCCATGTGGGTAAACCGCGGCCAGATTAACAACACGGGTGTCGAGATTGCCCTGGACGGCGTTCTGGTGGATACCCGCAACTTCTCCTGGACCCTCGGCGGGAACATCTCGCTGAACCGGAACACCATCGTGGACATCGGCGTTCCCGAGTCTCAGTGGGGTTCGCTTGTGGGGTCGGCCTTCCTGGGGTCCGATATCGGCAACGATGCTACGTATTTCAAGATGCCGGCGAATATTTTCATGGAGGGACAGCCTTTCGGCAAGTTCTTCGGTTTCAAGACTGACGGCATCGTCCAGCAGGAAGACGTGGACCGCGGCGACCTGCCCACTTACCGGGGCAAGACGCTGGTGCCCGGTGACGTCAAGTACCTGGACCAGAACGGCGACAACAACATCACCGATGAGGACAAGACCTTTATCGGCGACCCGAATCCCGCCTTTACCTACGGTTTCACCACGGGCCTCCAGTACAAGGGATTTACGCTGCAGGCCAACTTCTACGGCGTGTTCGGCAACCAGATCGTGAACGGCAACCTGATGGCCGAAAACGACACTTCTCCCGCCAACCCGGGACAGAACATCAATAACATCCGGGCCGATGCGTTCTACAAAGCATGGACGCCGGAGAATACGGACACCGGCTACCCCCGTCTCAGAAGCACCACCAACGTGGGCGACTTCACCGACCGCCTGGTCGAGGACGGCAGCTACCTGCGCATTTCCAGCGTTTCCCTGGGTTATACCCTGTCCCTGAAGAAAGTCCGCTGGATCGAGAGCGTCCAGTTCAACGTGACTGCCCGCAACCCTTATGTGTTCACCCGCTATTCCGGTTGGGATCCTGACGTGAGCAGTTACACCAACGACAGCAAGCGTGTGGGTATCGACTGGGGCTCCTACCCGTCGGCCCGTGCATGGGTGCTGGGTGTAGTATTGACCTTTTAAGTGAGCGTGCTATGAAAAGAATCATCAAAAATACCATTCTGACGGTCCTGGTGGCCCTCGCCGCCGTCTCCTGCGGGAAATTCCTGGAAGAGCACCCGGCCACACAGTTCAGCCGCGACCAGGCATACGCCACCGACGAGAGCGCCCAGGCTACGGTGAACGCCTGCTACGCGTACCTGTCCAATTACCGGCTGTACGGGCAGAAACTCCAGATTGTCCTGTGCGGCAGCGCCGGCACCATGTCCATCGGCAACACTACGTCGCAGTATCTGGTGGACCTGGCCAGCCTGGATATCCAGACCAACAATTCCGCCGTGGAAGACGTGTACAGGGGGTCTTACCAGACCATCAACGCCATCAATGACGTGCTGCTGAATCTTCCGGAACATGAAACCGTGAGCGAAGCGACCCGCACCCGCCTGCTGGGCGAATGCCATTTCCTGCGGGCGGTGGTGTACTTCAACCTGGTGCGGATGCTGGGCCCCGTTCCCTATGTGGACACGCCGGCCACCAGCATCGAGGGCGCCCACAAAAAGCGCGCGCCCATCAGCGAAATCTATGAGCTTATCCTCTCCGACCTGAACGATGCGTGGGAAATGATGGCCGAGCCCGGTTCCCAGCCCAAGGGACGTCCCCACAAATGGGCGGCCCGGGCCTATCTGGCCAAAGTCTACGTAGCCCTCGCCTGCATCAAGGAGCATCCCGACGACCCGTTCGACGCTTCCTGGATTGAAGAGTCGGCCCAGGCTCTCTGGCAGAAGGCTTACGATGAGTCGAAGGCTGTCTGGACCGACGGCGGCTATTCCCTCGAGGGTAATTTCGCCGACATTTGGAAGTGGGACAACAAGTACTGCAAGGAATCCATCTTCGAACTGGAAGAGAACAAAGTGACCGGCAGCTGCTCATTCATGTACCACTACCTCCCCGGCTACTGGGAAGGCGTTCCGCTCACCTCCTCGTCCAACAACTACGGCCGTATCCGGGCCCTTCGCGAAAGCTGGGACCTGCACCATGACACCTATCCGGGCGACTGGCGCATGGACGTGACCTACATCGACTCCCTCTATTACCGGAACACGGCCACTTCTTCCAACCCCGGCAAGCTGTACTATACCTATCCTTACACCATGGACAATATCCCTGTCGGGGCATCGGCCTCCGACCTGTCCACTTCCGAGGAACTGCCCTACATCAAGAAGTACGTCGATCCGAATTTCACGGCTACGGACGCCAATGTGAACGTAATCGTGCTGCGTCTGGCCGACGTGCTCCTGACCCTGGCCGAGTCGGCCAATGAGATCGGGAAAACCTCCGAGGCCATCCAGTACGTGAACCGCCTGCTGCTGCGGGCCCGGAAGACCGACGAAGGAATCCGCACCGTCCCTGCCGACTGGCCGCTGACCCTGTCCCAGGCCGAGGTGCGCGACCGCATCATGAACGAACGCCTGATTGAGCTGAAGGCCGAGTTCACCGAGTGGTTCGACAACCGCCGCCGCGGAACCGACCACCTGCTGGACATCATGACCATCCACAACAACCGGATCACGGGCCTGTCGAAGAACAGCACCTACGACTACTTCTTCACCCTTACCCGTGAAAATGCCCGGAAGAATCTCCTGCTTCCGTTCCCGCTGGCCGAAATATCGACCAACAACAATATTACGGAAGCCGACCAGAACCTCTACTACTAGTCCATGACAGAAAAACCAAGAGCCATGAAAAAGACAATCATCGCGGCTTCTGTCCTGCTTGCAGCGGTGCTTTCCTGCACCAAGGAAGCCGACTACTACAATGCCTCCCGGACGGAGCCGTCCGCTTCCTTTGACGAAGGGTCGCTGGAAATGGACGGAAAGGCCGAAAACGCCACCATCCGCATCAACACCAACCTCTGGTGGAAGGCGCATGTCCGCTATAACGCGGGCGACAGCGGAAACTGGGTCACCCTGGATCCGGACCACGGCTACGGCAACGTGGAAATCCACGTTACCCTGAGCCGCAACTACGGCAATGCCGACCGTCAGGCCATTGTTGTGGTGGAGGGCGACGACAAAAACACCTCTTTCAGCCGGGAATTCACCCTGGTCCAGAAAGCCTCTTCCTCCTATGTGGAAATTGCCGAACTGGACGGGAATGAGCTGAATGTCCCGATTATCCACAGCGTGAATACCCTGTCCGTCAAGGCCAACAACGACTGGACTGCCCAGAGCGACCAGCCCTGGTGTACCCTGACCGGCAGCGGTGAACGCGGCGACGGAACGCTTCAGGTAGACTGCGCCGTGAACACCAGCGGTGCCAAGCGCAGCGCCACCATCAAGATAGTCTCCAAGACCGACCCTTCCGTGTCGGCCACCGTACGCGTTGTGCAGGATGACGTTTTCGCAGCCACCCAGCTCACCGTGGACAAGCAGCCCGGTGTCTTCCGGGCCTCGTGGACGCCTGTTGTCGGCGCCGCTTCCTACCAGATCCTGGTTCAGAAGGTGGACGGCACCGAGGAGGTGATCGAGGCCGGGGCGGAAACCGCCGTCGACCTGGCGGCCGCTCCGCTGTTTGCCACGCCCGAGTATGCCGGTTATGTGGTCCTGAAGGTCAAGACCCTGTCGGAAGACCCTTCCGTTTTCTCCGTGAGCGAAGGGGTGGAATCCAACAGCCACTTCACCTCCGGGAAAGGCACCTCCGACGCGCCCTTTGTCATCGGCGACAAAGAAAGCCTGCAGAACATCAGTGCGGCCAACAGCGTGCTCTCCGGCGCTTACTACAAGCTGGACTTCGATCCTTCAATGGACGAGTTCGAGCCGCTGTGCTCCAAGGACGATGCGTTTGCCGGCATCTTCGACGGTAACGGCAAGACCCTGTCCGCCTGGAAACCCACGGTGATGGCCGACGAAAACGCTGTCTTCGGCCTCTTCCGTGCTGTCGCTTCCGGCGCCGTCGTCCGGAATCTCAATCTGCAAGGCTGCGCCCTGTCGCTGACAAAGGGTGACGGGAAGGTCTCTTCCAGCGCCAACGGAATCGGCTTTGTAGCCGGCCTGAACGATGGTGAGATTGCCGACATTACCCTGACGGACTGCACCGTTTCTACGGAGGCGGGCACTTCTCCGCTGTACGTGGGCGGTATCGCCGGACAGAACACCGGCACCGTCACCGGCTGCACCACCATCGGCGGCCGAATCAGCGCTGCCGAAGACCGCAACAAGTCCGACGAGTTCAACGTGGGCGGTATCACCGGCTACAATACGGCCACCGGTACCATCCGGAACTGCGTCAACGGCATGGAAATCATCGCCATGAACATTGTAGGCGGCATTGCCGGCTACAATGACGGCAAAGTGCTTTCCTGCGGGAACAAGGGCCGGATTACCGCCAACTATTACTTCGGCGGCGTAGTGGGTTATGTAAAGACGACCGGCAAAGGCACCTTCCAGATCAAGGATTGTTACAACACCGGAACGCTGGTGATGGACGAGCCCGCCGGCTTCGGCCGCGGCGCCGCGTATGTGGGCGGCATCGTCTCCCGTATTCACAGCACCGGGAAAGCCGTGGACAGCTGCTTCAACAGCGGTGAAATCATCATCGGCACGTCAGTGTCCTCTTCCTCCATGCGTGTCGGCGGTATCGTGGGGCACATCAACAACACGGGTACCCTGAGCAACTGCTACTTCTCGGGCAAGGCCACCATCGCCGGTAAAGCCAACTTCGGCGGCATCGTCGGTGAATTTGCCAGCAAAGCCACCGTCGTTTCCAACTGCTACAGTGTCGGCACGGTGACACTGACCGACTCCTCCTCCGGCAACCTGAACGACGCCTTCGGCAGTGTGTCTTCGTCGGCCGTCATCAAGTCCTGCTATGCCCTCAGCGGAGGCGGTCACGCGTTCGCCGGCGGTTCCACTTCCAAGATGGGCGCGGAGTGCGGCTACAAGAGTGAAGCCGAGCTCAAGACCCAGTCCACCTTCGACGGCTGGGACTTCAGCGGCATCTGGGAAATCGGCGGCAGCTACCCGTATCCTCATCTGCGGAGCGTCGCACACCAGTAGGATTCTGTTCACGAAAAGACCGGCATCCATAGGAATGTCGGTCTTTTTTCGTAAGTTTGTTCCCGATGAGAAAACTTCTGGTCATATGGCTTCTGGCCGCCTGTGCGGTCTCCCTCCGTGCGGAGCGGTTCCACTTCGACAACCTGTCCACCGACGCCGGGCTGTCCAACAAGATGGTCCTCTCGATTGCGCAGGACCCGGACGGCTTCATCTGGATTGCCACCGCCGAAGGGCTGAACCGCTATGACGGGGCCGGTTTCCGCGTCTTCACCCACCGTCCCGGCGACGAAAAGAGCCTGGGGGCCTCCTGGGTGAACGATGTCTTTGTGACGGCGGACGGCACCCTTTTGGCCGCCACCGAGATGGGACTCAGCTGCTACGACCCCCTCACCGGCTCTTTTTCTGCGTATCCGGCAGTGAACGACAGCCAAGCCCTCCTGTCCACCCTCCGTTTCAAATGCGTGACGGAAGACGCTGAATCCATCTGGGCCGGCACGTCGGAAGGGTTGGTACGGATAGACAAGGCCAATGCTTACCTGTCGTTCGTGAAACTGTCGCCCACAGCGTCCGACGACCAGGCCAACGAAGTGAAAGATGTCCTGCGTGACTCCGGCGGCCGTCTCTGGGTGGCCACCTTTGACGGGCTGTACCTGTTCAACGACCGGGACTTCACCCACCGGCGCTTCGAAATCCGCGACCGCCGTAGCTATGACCAGACCAACAATTATGTCTCCTCCCTGTGCCAGTTCCCTTCGGACGGAGAGCACCTGTACATTGGCACGTCCAATGGATTGGCGGTCATGGACCTTTCCACCTATGCATGCCGATATTACCGTACCGAGACATCCGACCTGTGCAACAACGACGTCAAGTTCGTCTTTCCCTTCGACGAGAATCGTCTTCTGGTGGGAACGGCAGGCGGACTTTCCGTTTTTCAGTGCGAGGAAGGCTCCTTCGAGAATTATTCCAGTTCGCTGATCGACCGCACATCCCTGGCCAGCCAGATTCTCTGGTGCGCGTTCGAAGACCGCCTGGGCGAGTTGTGGCTGGGAACCAGCAACGGAATATCCAAGATGGACAAGAACCGTAAAAGCCTGGATTTCAGCCGGATTGTCTCCGGAAAAGACGACAACCTCAGGGACGTGATGGTAAGCGACCTGGTCTTTATTCCGGACGGCCACCTGTGGGTAGGAACGGCCGAGGGCATTTTGTCCTACAATCCGGACATGAAACTGGAAAAGGTTTATTCCCTGGGAAAGAGCGGCCTGCCGCACAACATGATCAAACGCCTTCTGCGCACGCGCAGCGGCCAGGTCTGGGTGGGAACCAACAACGGCATAGCCTGTTACCAGCCCCAGACCGACCGTTTCGTCACCGTGCGCCCGTCCCGTGAGGATATCAGCATCAAGTATGTCTATGACATGAAGGAGGATTCCGACGGGGATATCATCGTGAATATCAGCAACGGCCTGTGCATCCTTACGCCGCATTACAGCCGTTCCGGGATCCTCTCTTCCTACGAAACCCGCTCCGTCCGGATTGACCACATGATCTATTCCGGCAACACCGATGTCACCTACCTGGATACGGACCGCGAGGGACGCATCTGGTTCGGGACCATCAACGACGGCCTGTTCTCCTATGACAAGCGGACGGGGGTGATCGGCCAGTATATCTTCGAGAAGGACAATCCGTCCAGTCCTTCCAGCAACCGCATCTACACGCTTCACGTTTCCCAGGACGGATTTGTCTGGGTGGGAACGGACATGGGCCTGTATCGGCTGGACCCCCGGACCGGGAAATGCCGGCGTTTTTCGGACGACCTGGATCTTTCCCAGGCTGTCCGGACCATTACTTCCGACCCGGAGGGACGGCTGTGGATCTGCCTGCTGGACAAGGTCATCATGTACGACCCGGCGACGGACACGAAGATTGTCTGCGACGTTCAGCAGGACCTGGACTGTGACGAACTGGAGTACAACAGTTGCACCCAGCAGGACGGGAACCTGTATTTCGGCGGATATGGCGGCGTCGTTCGCGTAGACCCGCAGTCGGTCTCTATCCGCAGCGCCCGGGCACCCATGCGCATTACCGGCATTGAAATTCCGGGACGTGCCCCGCTGGATGATATTCCGTCCGACCGTCTGGTCCTGGGCTCCGGCGAAAATGCGGTGACGGTATCGTTCGCCCTGCTGGACTATTCCTCGGAACTGAACAACAAATACCAGTACCGGCTGGAAGGATTCGACACGGACTGGAAACAGACAGACGGCCACCTGAACCGGGTCTCCTATTCCAACCTGAGCCCCGGCCGATACCGTTTTGTGGTAAAAGGATACAATCCCGACGGTGTTTTCTCCGACGAAGTTTCCTTCCCATTCTGGATCCGGCAGCCCCTCCTTCTGCGTTGGTGGGCCATCCTGGGGATGGCGCTCCTGTTCCTGACGTTGCTGGGCATCGGTATCTGGCAGTACATTACCCACCGGAAACTGTCCCTGCAGCTGGATGCGGAGAAGGAAGAACGCAGCCGGGTGGAATCCCTGAATAAAGTGAAGATGAATTTCTTCACCAACATTTCCCACGAATTCAAAACCCCGCTGTCGCTTATTCTGGGACCGCTGGAATCGCTGATGGAGAATACCTCCGACCCGCATCAGCTGGTGCAGATGAAACTGATGCAGCAGAACGGGCAGCGCATGCTCCGTCTGATCAACCAGATTCTGGATTTGCGGAAGATTGACAACGAAAAGCTCACCCTGAACCTGTCTTCGGGCGACATGGTGGCTTTTGCCCGGGAAGTTTTTGACTCATTCCGTGAAAACGCCGTCCTTCGGAAAATGAATTACAGTTTTGAGGCCGACGGAGAAGTTTCCTGTCAGTTCGACAAAGACAAGATGGAGAATGTTCTGTACAATCTCCTGTCCAATGCCTTCAAATTCACGCCGGACGGGGGCAGTGTCACTCTCCGTGTTTCCAGGGCTGCCGGAAACGTCCGCCTGAGCGTGCAGGACAGCGGCCAGGGAATGACCGAGGCCGAGCAGGAAAAGATTTTCGACCGCTTCTATCAGGGTGCCGCCCGCAGTTATGAGAAGATCAGCAGTACGGGTATCGGTCTGGGCCTGACAAAGGATTTTGTGGAGCTCCAGGGGGGAACCATCCTGGTGGAAAGTACGCCGGGAAAGGGAAGCACATTCACGGTCACGCTTCCCGGAAGGATGCCCCAGGCAAAAGAGGACATGGCCGGAGAACTGGGAAATGAGCTGGAACGCTGTATTGTCGTGATTGATGACAACCCCGACATTCTCACCTTCATCCGGGTGAATCTGAGCGACCAGTACGAGGTGCTCACGGCCTCTTCTGCAGAAGAAGGCCTTGCCCTGGTGCGGGAAAACTGCCCGGACGTGGTGATTTCGGACGTCATGATGCCTGGAATGGACGGGTATGCACTCTGCAGCCTCCTTCGCCGCGACGAACTCACCTCCCACATCCCCGTCATCCTCCTGACCGCCCGGGACACCGAAGAAGACCAGGCCCGCGGCTACGAAAGCGGGGCCGACGGTTTCCTCTCCAAGCCCTTCTCCGTCAAGGTTCTCCGGGCCAAGATCGAGGTGCTCATCACTTCTCGGGAAAAACTCCGGCAGTACTATCTGGACCAGTTCCGGAACCCCGGTGCCAAACCGGCCTCCGACAGTGCGGACGACCGCTTCATGTCAACCCTCGTCAAGACCATCGAAGCCAACCTGGACAATTCCGAATACTCTGTCAAGAACCTCTGCGAGGATACGCCTTACTCCTATCTGCAGATTTATCGGAAGGTGAAGGCGCTGACCGGAATCCCCGTGAATGAATTCATCCGGAACCTGCGGCTTTCAAAGGCTGCATACCTGCTGGAACACTCGCAGCTCCGGGTGTCCGAAATCATGTACAGCGTAGGTTTCAGCACACATTCCTATTTCACCAAGTGCTTCAAGGACTGCTATGGGCTCACTCCCAAGGAGTACGCCCGGTCCAAACGGAAAAACGCCGTGGAGGAATAGCGCTTACGGCTGGAAACGGTATTCGAACTCCTGCTCCCCTTTGGCGTTGAAGGTGCGGATGAGGGCAGTTCCATCCCCGTAGGTGAAATCCAGGCGGCGGAGGTCGTCGTTTACCAGGATGGGGAAAGCATTGTTCATGGTCCCCGGCTCATAGAACAGGAATTCGTGCAGGTCGGCACTGATCATCAGGTCTATGCCGGCTTCGTTCAGCAGCGGAAGGAAGCGTTTGTGCAGCCAGCGCTGGATATAGAACCCCTGTTTCCCTTCCGGGTCGATCATCGGGACGTGGATGAGGCAGACTTTGACCGGTGCCTCCCGGAACGCGGACTCCTGCAAGGCCTTTTCGGCCCATTCGTATTGTTCCTGAAGATAGGTTTCATACACCTTGGCGCCGCTGTACACGGTGGATCGTTTTGTGTGGGTCTCTCCGCCGTCCAGCACCAGGCAGGCGACCGGACCTTCGCGGAAGGAGTAGTAGAAGGGGGCGGGGTCTTCGTTCGGGAATACGTCGGCCACCAGCTGGACGTTGTTGCCGCGTCCTTCGTGGTTGCCGCGGGCGAACAGCAGGGGAATGCCGGCAGGTAGGCTTCCCAGCGGATCGATGGCGTTGTGTACAAGCGAATCCAGCGTGTAGTTGGCCGCCGTCACGATGTCTCCGTTCAGAAACAGGAAATCCGTGGCCGACGAGTCCACCTGGCCGGCCAGGGCGGCGAACTGCTCCGTCCGCATGTGGATGTCGTTGAAGACGGAGAATCGGCAGGTTCCCTTTGCGGAATCAAAGGTGCGCGTGCTGTGCCAGGGGCTGGCGAAAGGATCGCCGAAGGTGGGATCGCGCGGATTCGTGTCGTCCACCACGGGAATGCCGCCTACCCGGTAGTGCAGAACTTCTCCGGGCGTGAGTCCGGTGATGCGGACTTTGTGCAGCCGGCCGAAAACCCGCCGTCCCGCAAAAGTCTCCCAAAGGGTAGTCCCGTCTTTGAGCTCCACAAAAGCCGTGGAGGGCTCGGCGGTGGTCCAGACCACGGTGAGGCGGTCTTCCCGGACGTCGGCCACCCAAGGACCGGAGAGGATGCCTCCTGCAAAGCAGTGCATACCGACAAGGAGGCTGGACAGAAGAAGCAGCAGTTTTTTCATGACACGCGGAGTTTATACAAAGATACTCAAAATCAGGCGTTTTTGAAACTGAGCGAAAAATAATTCGCAAAAAAAATAGAAATATCGCTTGCGATATAAATGATTTGTCGTATATTTGCATCGTGAACGATATAAAACACGACTATACTATGAATACACAGCTTTCTATCCAAATCCCAGGGTCTCACCAAACTGGCCTCGGGGGGGGTCTCGCCTTCGGGGCTGCCGCTCAAAACGAATGAGATATGGCAAGCATTTACGATTTCAAACCCCTCAGCAACAAGGGTGCGGAAGTGGATTTCTCCCAGTACAAGGGAAAGGTGCTCCTGATTGTGAACACCGCTTCCAAGTGCGGTTTTACCCCGCAGTATGACGGCCTGGAGGCCCTTTATCAGAAATACAAGGACCAGGGTCTGGTGATTATCGGCTTCCCCTGCGACCAGTTCGCCGGTCAGGAACCCGGCTCCAACGAAGAGATTGCCGAGTTCTGCCGCCTCAACCACGGCGTCACCTTCCCGCTTATGGCCAAAGGCGACGTGAACGGCGCCAACGCGCAGCCCATCTTCGAGTACCTGAAAACCCAGGCTCCCGCCGAGGAGTACGTCGGCCTTAAAGCCAAAGCGTCGGCAGCGCTGTTCAAGACCATCAGCAAGAGCGTCGAGAAGGACAGCGACATCAAGTGGAACTTCACCAAGTTCCTCGTTTCCCGAGACGGTTCGGCCGTGAAGCGCTTCGCTCCCACCACCGCCCCCGAGGACTTCGAAAAGGACATCCAGGAAATGCTTTAATCCCATGCACGAGGCCCTCAAACTGGAGAACCAGCTCTGTTTCCGGCTCTACACTGCGTCCCGGCTCATCACGCAGGCCTATTATCCGCTCCTGAGCGCGATCGGCCTGACATATCCCCAGTATCTGGTGATGATGGTGCTATGGGAGCAGGACTGCCTTCCGGTAAACGACATCGCCAAGCGCCTGTACCTGGAAACCAATACCGTGACCCCCCTCCTGAAAAGGATGGAGGCCGAGGGCTTTGTCTCCCGTTCCCGCTCCAGTGCAGACGCCCGCCAGGTCATCGTCAACCTGACCCCGAAAGGCCGGTCGCTGGAGAACCGGGCTTCCTGCGTGCCCCTGCACATCGGCAAGGCCATCATGTGCCAATCCTTGAATGCGGAATCGGCCCCGGCCCTTTTCGCCACCCTGGATGATATCATCTCCACCCTTTCCCCGGTGGCAACTGCGGGCCCTGCGGGGTCTGTGGGGTCTGAGGCCTCCGCGTTTCCCGTGGACAGCAAGTAATTGATACTCAGTCGTTTCCTGAAATCGCCTACGGCAAAAAGTCGCAGGCGATTTCTGTATCTTGCTGTGTGTCAGATGTTTAAGTGTCAGGGGCTATTTGACACCGAACAGGAAGACGGTGTGGCTGGAGTAGGTTTCTCCGGGGTGGAGGGTGGCGGAGGGCCAGTCGGGTTTGTTGGGGGTGTCGGGGTAGTGCTGGGTTTCCAGGCAGACGGCGCTGCGGAAGGGATAGGCGACACCTTTCTTGCCAACGTTGCTGCCGTCCAGGAAGTTGCCGGTGTACACCTGGATGCCGGGTTCGTCGGTGTAGACTTTGAGGTTGATTCCGCTTGAAGGGCACCAGAGCTCTGCGGCGACTTCCGACAGTTCGCCGTGGGTGTCGAGGACCCAGTTGTGGTCGTAGCCGTGGCCGTTGCGGAGTTGGTCGCAGTCAGAGCGGATATCCGCGCCGATACTCTTTGCCTCCGTAAAATCCATGGGAGTCCCTGCGACGGGGCGGATTTCGCCAGAGGTCATGAAGGTGCTGTCCACCGGCGTGAAGGCCGACGCATTGAGCCACAGGACGTCGTCCTCGATGCAGTGGGAGGCGGGGTCTCCGGAGAGGTTGAAGTAGGAGTGGTTGGTCATGTTGATGACCGTGGGCTTGTCGGTAACCGCCTCATAGGCAATCACTACGGCGTTGTCTTCCGTGAGGACGTAGGTGACGGTGGCGTTCACCGTTCCGGGGAAGCCGTTGTCGCCGTCCGGGGACGTAATGGCCAGTTTGAGGTGGGTTTTGTCGGCCTCCAGGGCTTTGTAGGCGCGGTATTGCCAGCCGGTGGGACCGCCGTGCAGGCAGTGGCCGAAGTTATTTTGCGGAAGCCGGTACGTAACGCCTTCCAGGGTGAACTGCCCGTTTGCGATCCGGTTGGCATACCGGCCGATGGCGGCGCCGAAGTCTGTCGCGTTGTTCTCGGGGTAATAGCTCCGGATGTTGTCGAAGCCCAGGACGACGTCCCTCAGCTGTCCTGCCTTGTCCGGGACCAGCAGCGAGACGATGCGCCCGCCGTAGTTGGTAATGCACACTTCCATCCCTTTGCTGTTGGAAAGCGTATACAGGGCGGTGCTGTCTGTGAGGAAGTTCCGCGGGTCCAGGCCGGATTGTGTGAGGGGGCTGCTGCAACCGGCAAGCAGGCCGAAAGCAGTGCAGGCAAAGAAAAACAGGCGTTTAAGCATACGGGTCAGTTTTATTTTTCCTCAAATATACTTATTTTTGTAAGAAGTTGCATAAAATAACTACTCAGTCTATATGGGAAACAATACCGAAAATCTTCAAAACATTGCTACCCAGGTGCGCCGAGACATCGTGCGCATGGTGACGGCCGCCAAATCCGGCCATCCGGGCGGCTCCATGTCCAGCGCCGACATCCTCACAGCCCTGTATTTCCAGGTGATGGACCACAATCCCGCCACATGGCAGCGGGACGGCAAAGGACAGGACCAGTTCATCCTGTCGGCCGGTCATCTGACCCCGGTGTACTATTCGGTCCTGGCCCGCTCCGGTTATTTTCCGGTGAGCGAGCTGTCCGGTTTCCGCAAGATGGGAACCCGTCTGCAGGGCCATCCTTCCGTGCGCAAAGGCCTCCCGGGCGTCACGCAGGCTTCCGGCTCCCTGGGCCAAGGCGTCTCCGTTGCCGCCGGCCTTGCCCTTGCCAAGAAAATGGACGGCGACAAACACCTTGTCTACGTCCTGTGCGGTGACGGCGAGTCCGAAGAAGGCCAGATCTGGGAAGGCGCCGAGTTTGCCGTCCACCACAGCCTCGGAAACCTTATCGGCATCACGGACTGGAACGGCCAGCAGATTGACGGCCCCGTAGAATCCGTCTCCGGCGGCGGCGACCTGCAGCTCAAATGGCAGGCCTTCGGCTGGAACACCATCACGGCCGACGGACACGACATGGAAGCCATCCTCACCGCCTTCGACAAAGCCAAAGAGATGGGGAAAAAGACCCATCGGCCCACCATGATCCTCTTCCAGACGGACATGGGCCACGGCGTGGACTTCATGGCCGGCACCCATAAGTGGCATGGAAAAGCCCCTTCCCCCGAGCAGTGCGAGGCCGCCCTTGCCCAGCTCCCTGAAACCCTCGGCGATTTTTAAAGACTAAGCTTATGAAAAAGTACACAGATACAGGAAAGAAAGATACCCGCAGCGGTTTCGGCGCAGGCCTTCTGAAAGCCGGACAGGCCGACGAGCGCGTCGTCGCCCTCACCGCCGACCTGAAAGGCTCCCTGAAGATGGACGCCTTTGCCGACGCCTACCCCGACCGTTTCATCCAGTGCGGCATCGCGGAAGCCAACATGATTGGCGCCGCCGCCGGCCTGGCCATCGCCGGGAAAATCCCCTTTGTCGGCTCCTTTGCGGAGTTTGTCACCGGCCGCGTCTACGACCAGATCCGCCAGGAAGTCGCCTACGGCTGCACCAATGTGAAGATTGCCTCTTCCCACGCCGGCATCACCCTGGGCGAGGACGGCGCCACCCACCAGACCATGGAGGACATCGCCCTGATGCGCGCCCTTCCCGGCATGGTGGTCGTGAACCCCTGCGACTACAACCAGACCGTGCAGGCCACCCTGGCCGCCGCCCGGTACGACGGTCCCGTCTACCTTCGTTTCGGCCGTCCTTCCGTTCCCAATTTCACCGACCCGGACCAGCCCTTCGAGATCGGCAAGGCCTATGTCATGAACGAGGGGAAAGACTTTACCGTCTTTTGCTGCGGTCACCTGGTTTGGGAAGCCCTTCAGGCTGCGCAAACGCTTGAAGAAGAAGGAATTGGCGTTGAGGTGGTGAACGTCGCCACCATCAAGCCCTTGGACGAGGAAACCGTCGTTGCCTCCGTGAAAAAGACCGGACGCGCCATCGTGGCCGAAGAGCACAACATGGCCGGCGGCCTCGGAGAAGCTATCGCCGGTGTGCTGGCCCGGCGCCTGCCCACCCCGCTGACCTTCCTCAACGGCGAGGACCGTTTCGGCCAGACCGGCACCCCGGCCGCCCTGATGGAACTCTATGGGCTGGACGCCGCCAACATCGTCCGGAAAGTCCGCGAAATCGTCAAATAAATGAGGAAGCTGATTCTCTGCCTGGCGGCCCTTGTGGCGGCCGGCATGTGGGAAATGCAGGCCCAGATCAGCGTGGGCGTCGGTATCTCCAGCCAGGGCTATACGATGCGTCAGGGGAGTGAATCCCATGGCGGTGCCGCCCTGGGCCTGTCGGCCGATTTCGAGGCCTCGTTCCGCCTGTACAGGAACTTCGGTGTCAGTGCCGGAGCGGCGCTTTCCGGCGTTGCGGGCTACCACTTCGCCGGCTCATCCAAAAACCTCGGGGAAATCTATCTGGACATCCCCATGCGGGCAAAGTATTACATCCCGCTGACGCACCTTGCGGAACTGTACCTGTTCGGCGGTGTGGTTCCGTCGGCCTGTCTGGTTACCCTGGATGCCCATGCAAAGGGAACCACCTCCAATTACGAGACCTACCCCACCCTCACGCATCTGGACCTGATGCTGGGCGGTGGCGTGGGCCTGGAGGCAGTGGACCACCTCCGCGTCACGCTGGGCTACGACTACGGCCTCCTGGACCGGGACACCTCCTCTTCGATCACCCTTCACCGGAGCAACCTGAAACTGGCCGTCTACTATATGTTCTAGTTTTTCGTAAATTTGTCATTCACAATCTATCTTCGATCCAATGTATAAAGGTTTCAGAATTCTGCTGCTAACGGTCAGTATCTTCTCGCTGGCCGTCGCCTGCAAGGCAAAACGCGACAATTACACGGTTATCATCTCCTTGGACGGAAGCCGCTGGGACTATGCCGACTACTACGACATGCCCTTCTTCGACTCTCTGGCCACGGTGGGCGTAAAGGCCCGCATGCAGCCGTCCTTCCCGTCCTCCACTTTCCCCAACCACTACACCATGGTCACGGGATTGGTTCCGGATCACAACGGCCTTGTAAACAACAGTTTCTGGGATCCTGAACGTCAGTATACCTACTCCATGGGAGACCAGGCGTGCCGTTACGACCCGCATTACTATAAAGGAGAGCCCATCTGGGTTACTGCCCAGAAACAGGGAGTAAAGACCGGCAATGTCTACTGGGTGGGTTCCGACATTCCCATCTGTGACACTTATCCTACATACTACCGCAAATGGGATGATGAGCCCCACTGGAACTTCGATGAGCGCGTAGACGAGATTGTCCGCCTGATGTCCCTCCCGGAAGAGGAGCGTCCCCGCCTGGTCATGGGATACTTTGACGAGCCGGACCACACTGGACACGTTTACGGCCCCATCGGCCCGGAAACCAAAGCGATGTGCGAACACTTGGACAGCCTGATGCATGCGTTGTACCTTCGCCTGAAGGCCCTGCCGCACGGAAAGAAGATTAACTTCATCCTGGCGGGCGACCATGGAATGACCGATGTCTCCCCGGACCGCTTCATCGCTTGGCAGGACGTGATTCCCGAAGGCTGGACCGAACGCATCATCGGCTCCAATCCCACCAGCATCTTCGCCAAGGAAGGCTATGCCGACAGCCTCTACAACCACCTGCAGGGCATTGAGCACCTGACGGTTTGGAAACACGGTGAAGTGCCTGAGTATCTGTGCTATGGTACATCCGACCGCCTGGGTGACATCATCGTAAGCCCGGACCTTGGCTGGACATTCAACCACAGCCCCCGCAGCGGCGGCGGCGCCCATGGCTTCGACTGCACCGAACCGGACATGATGGTGGCATTCCGTGCCATCGGCCCGGATTTCAAGAAGGGGTACGATGCTCCGTTCACCGAAGGGGAGGCCTCCTCTTTCCGCAACATCGACCTGTATCCCCTGCTTTGCGAACTGCTGGGCATCGAGCCCGCCCCCGTGGACGGCAAACTGGACCGCATCAAGAAAATCCTGAAATAAACTATGTCTAACCATTTTACGCTCCCTTATGAAGGCGGCCTCATCGAAAAAGGCCTTCCGGCCGGCATCCTTCATACTTATGAGAAAATCTGGACCCATGTCTACCCGGAATCCCGCCCTGCGTCCTACGCCATCGCCGATTTCATCGTAGACTCCATCAATGCCCACCGGGACGGCCTGTTCCGCCTGGGCCTCACTACGGGCGCGACCCCGACTTCCCTGTACAATGAACTGGCCCGCCGTTACCGCGACGGCAAGGTCTCCTTCAAAAACGTGGAGATTGTCTCCATCGACGAATACTATCCCTCTTCCAAGGACGAACTCCAGAGCCGCAACTACCGTCTGCACGAAGCCCTGCTGGACAAAGTGGACATCCTCAAGGAGAACATCCACATCCCGGACGGCACCGTGTCGCCGGAGGACCTGACGGCCTACTGCGCCCGCTTCGACACCATCGCCCGGGGACTGGACCTGCTGGTGATTGGCATCGGCGAACAGGGCCAGGTGGGTTTCAATGAGGCCGGTTCCAACGAAAAGACCCGCACCCGCACCGTCCGTCTGTCCTATCCTTCCCGCAAGCGCCAGGCCAAGAACTTCAACCACGACCTGGCCGCCACGCCGGACAAGGCCCTCACCATCGGCATCGGCACCATGCTCAGCGCCAAGAGGATTATCCTGATGGCCTGGGGCGAGGACAAGGCCCAGGCGGTCAAGGACATTGCCGAAGGCCCCTCCACGCCGGACTGCCCCGCTTCGCTCCTCCAGCAGCACGACCACATCTCCTTCTACGTGGACGAGACGGCCGCCAGCCTTCTGACCCGCAGCGTCGCACCCTGGCTGGTGGGTCCCTGCGATTGGACGCCCAAGTTCATCCGCAAAGCCGTGGTCTGGCTCTGCGAAACGGTCCATAAACCCATCCTGAAGCTCACCGAAAAGGATTATCTGAACAACAACCTGGGTCAGCTGCTGGAAAAAGTGGGCACCTTCGACAAGGTCAACATCGACGTGTTCAACGACCTCCAGCACACCATCACCGGCTGGCCCGGCGGCAAACCCAATGCCGACGACAGCACCCGCCCGGTCAAGGCCACGCCTTATCCCAAGACTGTCCTGATCTTCTCTCCGCACCCGGATGACGATGTGATTTCCATGGGCGGCACCTTTATCCGCCTGGTCTCGCAGGGACACAATGTCCACGTGGCCTATGAGACCTCCGGCAACGTCGCCGTCCATGACGATGTCGTGCTTCAGCACATGGACGCCGCTTTCCAGTTGGGCTTTGCCGACAAGTTCGACGAGGTCAAGAAGCTCGTGGAAAGCAAAGTCCCCGGCGAGCCCGAACCCCGTGCCCTGCTGGAGATGAAAGGGGCCATCCGCCGCAGCGAAGCCCGCGGCGCCGTGCGCTCCTTCGGCCTGAATGACAACACCAACGCCCATTTCCTGAACCTCCCGTTCTACGAGAGCGGCGGCATCAAGAAGAATCCCCGCACCCAGGCCGACGTGGACATCATCAAAAAGCTCCTGAGCGACATCAAGCCGCACATGGTGTTCATGGCCGGCGACCTTGCGGACCCGCACGGAACCCACCGTGTCTGCACGGAAGCCGCCATGGAAGCGATGGACCAGCTCCGCGCCGAAGGGGCCGACTGGATGGCCGACACCCACGTCTGGCTGTACCGCGGCGCCTGGATGGAGTGGGAACTGGGCCGCGTGGACATGGCCGTTCCGCTGTCCCCCGACGAAGTGGTGAAAAAGCGCCACGCCATCTTCCGCCACCTGTCCCAGAAAGACATTGTCCCGTTCCCCGGCGAAGACCCCCGCGAGTTCTGGCAGCGGGCCGAGGAGCGCACCTCCAACACCGCCCGCCTGTACGACGCCCTGGGTATGGCAGAATACCAGGCCATTGAAGTATTCCTAAAACTCTATTAGTCATGAAAGTCATTATCCGAAACAACGCCAAGGAAGGCTCCCTGTGGGCCGCCCATTATATCGCCGCCAAGATCAACGAGAAGGCCGCCCGCACCAGCGAGCCCTTCGTGATCGGCCTGTGCACCGGTTCCACCCCCATCGAGACCTATGCCGAACTCATCCGTATGGTCAAGGCCGGGGAAGTGTCCTTCAAAAATGTGATTTCCTTCAATATGGACGAATATGTGGGCCTGCCCGTGGAGCATCCTGAGAGCTATCACAGCTTCATGCACCGCTACCTGTTTGACCACATCGACGAAAAACCCGAGAACATCCACATCCTCGACGGCAACGCGGCCGACGTGGAGGCCGAATGTGCCGCCTACGAAAAAGCCATCGTGGACGCCGGCGGATTCGACCTGTTCCTGGGCGGCGTGGGCGAAGACGGCCATATCGCCTTCAACGAGCCCTTCTCCTCCCTACAGTCCCGCACCCGCGTGGTGACCCTCACCCAGGACACCCGCGAGGTGAACGCCCGCTTCTTTGACGGCGACCCCGAAGCCGTTCCCGCCCAGGCGCTGACCGTGGGTGTGGCTACGGTCCTGTCGGCCCGTGAAGTGGTGATCCTGGCCTTCGGCTCCAAGAAAGCCCGCGCCCTGAAAGACGCCATCGAAGGGCCGATGTCCCACTACTGCACCCTCAGCGGCCTGCAGAACCACCCCGCCGGCACCATCGTCTGCGACGAGAACTCCATCAGCGAGGTGAAAGTCTCCAGCTACCGCTATTTCAAAGCCGTCGAGGCTGCCGAAAACCGGTAGTTCCACCGCTCGGACAGATAAGAAAAGGGCCGACTCACAAGTTGAGCCGGCCCTTAAATGCATTATTTGCAATGGGGTGCGCTAGAGGTTGGGGTTGTGACGGGTAACGAAGCCGGAGGCTTTCATCGTTGCATTGAAGTAATATCCCAGCCAGGTAAACTGCGACGAACTGATATAGATGTCCAGGCCGGTGGACTCTGCACACGTTCCCAGGAACATGTTCCTGTTAAATTCTGTTGTCGTACCACTGCTTAGGGTAGGACAATTCCAATGACTGACTTTGAGTGTGTTCAACTTCCTGCATTCTCTGAACATCTGATTGTAATTAGGGTTATTGTAATCTTGCAAGGCGTCCATATCGATGACCTCGAGCTTGGTACAGTTCATAAATGCCTGTATGAAACTCTTCACACGGCCCGGGAGGGGAAGGGTAAAACTGGTCAGGGAAGTACAACCGAAGCAGATAATGTCCATCGTGCTATAAGGAGTATTAGTCTCAAAAGAGGCTGATGCGTTTTTCGTCAGGTTGACAGAACCCAGGCTTGAGCAATTCGCGAACATGCCGTCCAAAGTCCGGATCAGATTGTTCTTGAAAAAGGATGTGCCGAAATCGATACTGGCGAGGGAGGTGCAATCGTTGAACATGTAACTGAAATCCGTGACCTTCTTCGTGTCGAATCCCTGAGATCCAAGGATGTAAGGGCAGCGCAACCACCGAACATATAGGTGAAGGTAGTAGCCGAAGATGTGTTCAGGGTGGACAGGTCAAGGCCAGTAAGCGCGCTGCATCCGTTGAACATGTTGCTGAATGATATCGCTTCGGAGACATCCAGTTTGCTCAAATCGATGGACTCCAGGCTTGCGCATCCCCTGAACATGCTGATTACGCCGACTTTTGATCGGGCGACCTGAGAGAGCATAGCGGCGCTTTCAAGGGCAGTCATTTGCCTGAACATCTCGGCGCATTCCGAATTCAGCGTCACTATATCCGCCGCCGTATGCAG
This sequence comes from Bacteroidales bacterium UBA4231, assembly GCA_002396335.1. Lineage (GTDB taxonomy): Bacteria > Bacteroidota > Bacteroidia > Bacteroidales > UBA932 > Cryptobacteroides. Next base: position 54,758 of record DGXN01000013.1, on the reverse strand, counting down.
CGTGATCAGGCCGCTTCCGGCATCGAATGTCGCATAGATGGGCTTTCCGCTGTCGGCCAGATTGACGGAAGTAGCAGCAGGGGATGTCTCTCCAAGAGAGAAGACGATACCCTTGATCAGATTGTCCGCATCTCCGGCGCTCACAGTTGTACCTGCTGCCAGAGATTTCAAGGTCACATTGAAGTTCACACCACTGCAGAGCGTGGATCTGAAACCGACTTCCTTCACGGCCAACGGAGTTACGGTGTTGCGGTTAACCACGACGGTTTTAGCTGTTGAGAGATAATCGTATCCGCCCCCATCAAAGGCGAACTCGAAACTCATCCCGGCATAGGACATGGCTGGAAAAGCAAAATAGAAGTCCGTGGGAGTGTCGGGATCGAGCGCGATGGGGGAATCTAAGGTAAGGGTCAAAGACTCGCCCTGGCTTTCATCGAAACTGTAAGTGTCCGTAGAGAAATCGTACTCATACCGCCCCTCATACTCTTCTCCTGAACCATACTTGCTCATTGATATGCTCTTTACCGTCTTTGTGCCTTTGAGCTGGAGTTTTACCCATCCCACCTGGCTGACGAAACGGAAATGAATGCCGTCGTCCGTGGATGCCACCATGAAATTGCCGTATCCAGGCGTGTCGGAGCTAGAAACATATCCTCCATAAGCATCGGTATTCAGTATGCTGACTTTGTCGTTCGCCGTGACAGAGACAGGCCCCACGGTAGAATAAACGGCCCGGCAGTTTGTAAAACTCCTGCCGTTCGGAATAGTCGATGTCGACGTTTCCGTGAATTCGCCGGCCGCAGCGTTCGTGCACGTATAAGTCGTGACGTTCGTGCCTTCGTAGACATAGATTACATCACCGTTCTCCCAGTGGTGACGGTATTTGTAACTGCTGGTACCGTCGTCATAGTAACGGTCCATGCCGGCCTTTGTTTCATCGGAGTCAATATCGGCATAAATCACTTTGGGGGCTGCGAGCTGAACATTTTCCGGGGCTTTGACCTCTTTCTGGCAACCGGCAAATACAGCGGCAGCGGCAAGTATCATCAATAAACTTTTCTTCATAATACTGTCCTCCTTTTTTACCAGTCAACGGTGGGGTTCTCACTAGAATCCTCGATTCTCCGGGAGAGAACCTGCAGGACACTGCTCCCAAGGGTGAGATTCACAACCTCGGTTTCAGGCGCGAGGTATTCGCCTTTGACTAATTCTTTCATACGTACTGTATTTTAGGTTAATAACTACCAGGCTAGATGAGGCCCTGCTCCAGGGCCTTACGGATGGTCTCGATGGTTGTTTCCGCATCAAACTTGGCGCGGATTTTCTTGCGATACCATTTGATTGTGGGAAGGCTCAGGCACATTTCCTCCGCTATCTGCGGGCTGGTGTGACCGTTTGCTATCATCTGCAGGATGCGCTGTTCCTTGGCGGTGAGACGTATTGCCCTGTTCTCCATAAAGTAGCTCAAAATATCATCTACAAATTTCGCCATCCAAAAAATGAAAAACACCATCCCAAAGGATAGAAAATACTATACTAAAGCATAGAATTTGACCACTTTAGACTATTTATGCTGCGCTTTTACTATCTTTGCCTAAATGAAAAGACTTCTCATACTGCTTGCCGTAATCGGCCTTACCGCCGGCAAGGCCAACGCCTATTTTGACCACCGCGGCCACAACGTGGACTCCCTTGAAAGGGTTGTTGCCCCCTGGACGGAAGACCGCTGGGCGGACGCCTCCGAAAAACAGTCAGAGGAAATCGTCTACGCCTACTGGAGCCTTATGCTGGGCTACCGGAACATCAACGCGGAGCGCTCCATGTTCTTTGCCCGGAAGTGCTACAAACTTGCCACCCGCTGGAACTGGCTTGTAAAGATGGCCGATGGCCTGAACGGAATAGCCATCATCCACTATGGCAGGGGCCAGTATGACAGTTCTCTGTTCTACTATAACCAAGCGCTGGAACTTACGGAGAGGATGCTGCGCGGGGAAACTTCGTTCACAATGGACAAGCCATACCCCGAGATGGACATTGACGACACCCGGAGCCTCCTTTACGGCGCCATCGGCAACACCTACAACCTGATGGACTCCATCCCAAAGGCCATGGAGTACTACAAAAAGGCCGGGGAAATCTTCACCAAATACGGTTGGAACGAGTCTAACGCCATCCTCTGGTACAACATGGGAGAAACCTGGTTCGAGGAAGGAGAGTTGGAAAAGGCCCTCCCCTGCTACGAGACCTCCCTTGAGTACGCGCAGGCAAGCGGGGACTCGCTGCAGATTTCATCGGCCTACAAAGGGCTGGGGAGCTATTATCTGGCAAAGGGAAAGATAGGAAAGGCCATGAAATATATTGAGGAGGCCGATTCCTACTACTCACTCCACCAGGACCAGGAGTTTGTCGCAAGGATTGAGACGCTGGGCCTTACCAACAAGATCCTTCAGCGTCAGAAGAAAACCTGGAGGCTGGTGGCCCTTGGAGGCGCAATAATAATCGGCCTTATCCTTGCGCTGGGACTCATCCTCCGCCGCAACCGGAAGCTATCCCTTGAAAAGGCCGGGGCCGATATTGTCATTGAGGAGGCTCTGGAGGAAAAACCTCTGGATCAGGAACTTACAGATAGGGAGATGGAGATAGTCCCACTCCTTGCGGCGGGCCTTACCAGCCAGCAGATTGCCGATAAAGTTTGCCTCTCCCTTGCCACCATCAAGTGGTACAGGAAGAGGCTGCTTGAAAAGTTCCAGGCCTCAAATTCGGCCGAACTTGTGTCAATCCTAAAGGAAAAGGGCCTTCTGTAGCCCTATGCCCTTGTGATAAATTTTTATCGAACCCTTATTGTCAACACTGATTCTGACCACATCTTCCAGGAAACCAAGCGTTTACAAGACAAAAAACCGGAACCTCCAAATTCTTCTGGAGATTCCGGTTCTCGTGCCCAGAACGGGAATCGAACCCGTACGTCTTTAAGGGACACTGGATTTTGAGTCCAGCGCGTCTACCAATTCCGCCATCCGGGCCGGTAGGATTGCAAAAATACGGCAAATAAAGGGAACTGCCAAATTTTTCCGTTATCTTTGTAATCTATGAAACGAATTCTCTATCTGGGGATAGCGGCTCTCGTGGCTTTCGCGTGCGCGCCCCGTCAGGAAATCCTTACCGGCCGCTGTGAGCCGGATCTGGGCTGGCTTTTCCTCGAGAAAGGCCCCTATACCCTCCATACCCATGTGGATGCAGCGCCCGGCGAGGCTACGCTGGTGCTGGTGACGGATCTGTCCCTCATGGAGCCGAAGCAGGACACGGTGTTGAACGTCATCGCCCAAATCGCGGCCGACAGCACCCTGAATGTGCCCTTGGGCATGCTGGATCCCGGTTTTTATCAGCTGCGCCTGCGGGACAGCCTTCGCTGGAACATCGGCGTCCGGCCCGACGCCGTGGTGAGTGAACCGGACGCTCCGAAAGACTTTGACGCCTTCTGGGAGGCCACCTTCGCAGAACTGGCGCAAGTGCCCCTGGAGCCTCAGTACAAGATGATTCCGGAACATTCCAACGACCTCAGGACCACCTATGAAGTGTCCTACGCCTCGTGGGGCGGGGCCGTCTCCGGCGGTATCCTCTGCATCCCCAACGCTCCCGGAAAATACCCGGTTCAGATCATGTACATGGGCTATGGCGCGGAACCGTATTATATGGACCCGTCGGCCTCTCCGGAGCAGATCCAGTTCCTGGTGAGCGTCCGCGACCAGGGCATCTTCAAGGCCGGACAGGACCGTTGGATCGACCGGGGAATCGAGTCGAAGGAAACTTTCTACTACAGAGGTGCTTTCTGCGACGTGAAACGGGCCGTGGACTTTGTCGCTTCCCTGGAAAAAGCCGATACTGAGCGCATCGTAGCCTGGGGCGAGAGCCAGGGCGGTGCCTTTACGTTCCTGTCGGCCGCCGTGGATGGCCGCATCAAGGCTATCGCTCCGTCCGTGCCCTTCCTGGGCGACTATCCGGACTATGCCCGGATTGTCTGGTGGCCCGTCCACGAAGTCTTCGAAGAGGCCGACGCCAAGGCCATCTCCCGGGAAGACCTTTTCGGCATGCTGCGCTACTTCGACCTCAAGAACTTCGCCCCGAAGGTGAAATGCCCGGTGTACATGAGCTTCGGCCTGCAGGATCCGACCTGCCCGCCGCACACCAATTTTGCAATTTACAACAACCTGGGAACGGCCGACAAGCGCTTCCTCTGCGTCCCTACCTGCGGTCATGCCATGTGGCAGGAGCCCCTGTGGGACCGTGAACGTGCCGCGTTCCTGGAAAAATACCTGCAATGAGCGCCCCCGCCCTTGTCTCCCTCTCCGACGCCCTGACCCGCCTGAAAGCGGAGCCGGAGCTGTTCGTCGTGTATGACCGGAATGCCGCCTGGGTGGCGCAGGAGCTGATTCCCGCCCTCCCGGTGAAGGCGTCCCTCGAAATCGAAACCTCGGAGCAGGGGAAAACCCTGGACTCCGTGCTTGCCCTGGAACGCTGGCTCCTGAAGGCCGACGCCTCCCGCAAGGCGCTGGTCGTGGGAATCGGCGGCGGTATCACCACCGACCTCGTGGGCTTCACGGCCGCTATCTACAAACGGGGCGTCCGCTATGCCAATGTGCCCACGACGCTGCTGGGACAGGTGGACGCTGCCATCGGCGGGAAGACCGGCGTGAACCTGGACGGCTATAAAAACATGCTGGGCGCCTTCAGGATGCCGGAATTCACCGTCCTGGAAGCCTCTTTTCTTCGGACACTCCCTGCCCGCGAATGGCGCTGCGGCATGGCGGAACTGGTCAAGACCTTCCTCCTTGCCGACGGGGCGGCCTATGAAAAGGCCGTGAGATGCTTCGCTTCCGCTCAGCATGACAATTTGCAGCCGCTCATCTTGCAGGCGGCTCAAATCAAGGCCCGGATCGTGGCGGAAGACCCGGAGGAGCACGGCGTGCGGGCCAAACTGAACCTGGGCCACACCTTCGGCCATGCCATCGAGCACGAAGCCCATCTGCGCGGGGACGATGTCGCCCACGGAGAAGCCGTCGCCATGGGCATGATCCTGGCGGCACAGCTGTCGGAACGCCTGGGCGTGGCGGAGAAAGGCCTTGCAGATGCTCTGAGGGCTGATTTTATCCGCATCGGCCTGCCTGTGGACAGTCCTTATCCGGCCGACACTCTCGTCGAGGCCGTTGCGAAGGACAAGAAGGCGGCGGGCGGAAAGGTCCGCTTCGTCCTGTTGCAGGCGCCGGGCCAAGTAATCCTTAAAGACCTTGATCTGAATGATTTGCACATCGATACAAAATAAGGAACTGTCCCAGATTCTGGACCTTCTTCCCGGCCTCGAGATGGCCGAGATCCGCCTGGACCGCTGCGCCCTGGAGGACGAGGACGTGGATCTGCTGTTCTCCCAGTCCGACGTACCGCTTATCGCCACCTGCCGCCTCAGCGAAGAGCCTCAGGCTGCCGATATCCTGGAGCGGGCCATTCAGGCCGGCGCCAAGTACGTGGACCTGGAGATGGAGGCCCCCGCCGCCGTGGGTCGGCGGATCCGCGAGGCCTGCCGCGAATGGGGAACAGTCCTTATCCGCTCTTACCACAACTTCGAGGATACGCCGCCCCTGCCGGTGCTGCGGAGCCTTGCAGAACGCGCCCGCAACTTTGGCGCCGAGGTTGTGAAAATCGTCACTACAGCCACGTTAGAGGCCGATAATGCCACCATCGGCGCATTGTACGAAGGCGAGGCCGCGGGAACCCTTGTGGCCTTCTGCATGGGTGAGGCCGGACGCCCTTCGCGCATAGAAGCGCTTCGGAAGGGTGCGCCTTTCACTTATGCCTGTTTGTCGGAAGAGGAAGCTGCGGCTCCCGGTCAGATGCCCGTTGCCGCCCTCAGCGAGGCGGTTTACGGTCCTTTCCGTTTTGTGCATGCGCATAATCTGGCTATGCCGGCCTCCAAGAGCTTTGCCCAGCGGGCTATCATCGCGGCGGCGCTTGCGGAGGGGACGTCCACCCTGTCGGCCTACTCTCCGTGCGGCGACAGTGAAAGCGCCATTGCCGTTGCCCGGACGCTGGGTGCACAGGTAGAGATTAACGGTAATACACTGATTATTAAAGGTATAGGAGCAGAACCGGGCTGCCTTTCCACCCTTTCCCAGCTCCATACCGGCGAATCCGGTTTCCTGACGCGCCTGAGCATTCCGCTGATGAGCGTGCTCTGCACATCGCCTGTCCGGGTTACGGGGGAGAAAACCCTCCTGAACCGGCCGCTCAGCGGCGCGCACGACATCATGGCGGCATACGGCGTCCGTCTGTACCCCGAAGGTAACAATCGTGTTACTTGCGAAAAATCGGCCGAAATTGCTGGTAACAAAATAGTTAGCAATCCCCGGAAAGAGGACTGTTACCTGCCGCTCACCGTTGCCGGTCCGCTCATCCCCGGAAGGGCCGACGTTTCCGGAAAAGGCGGCTCCCAGCTCCTTTCCGGCCTGCTCGCCGCCCTGCCGCTCTGCGCGGAAAAATCGGCCTTGTACGTGCATGAGCCCAGGAGTATCCCGTATCTGTTCATTACCGTGGACGTGCTGAAGAAATTCGGCATCCGGATCGGCTCCGAGATGGAAGGCGGGGAAGATTTCCTGGAAACGCAGGACTGGAGCCTGTGCACGGGCGTGAATTTCCGGATCCGGGGCGGCCAGCGCTACCAGGCGGCCGCCTTCCCCATCGAGGCCGACTGGTCCGGCGCCGCTCCCTTCCTCACCGCGGGCGCCATTTTCGGCGAGGTGGAAGTCACCGGGCTGGACACCCGGAGCCTCCAGGCCGACCTTTCCATCCTGGATATCCTCATGCAGGCCGGCGCCAGCATGTCCCAGGCCGACGAACCCACCGGCAGCATCCGCGTCCAAAGAGCTCCTCTGAGCCCTTTCCAGGCCGACTTGAACCACTGTCCGGACCTTTTCCCCATGGTCGCGGTCCTGAGTGCCTTCTGCCCCGGGGAAAGCACCCTGAAGGGAGTCGGACGCCTTCGGCACAAAGAGACCGACCGGGCCGCCGCCATCGAAGCCATGCTGACGCAGATGGGCGTCCCCGTCCGCATTGAAGACGACGAGATGACCATCACCGGCATGGGCCTCACCCAGCGCATCCTTACGGGAAAACTGCTGCGCGGCGGCGCATACCCTTCCTACAGCGACCACCGCATGGTCATGGCCCTGAAAGTGGCCTCCCTGGGGGCCGATTCCCCCATCCTGATCGACGATGAGGCTTGCGTAGCCAAGTCTTTCCCTCATTTCAACGAATTATTTTCCAAGCTATGAATACTTTTGGCAACCGATTCAGAGTCAGTATTTTCGGTGAATCCCACGGCCCCGTCATCGGCGTTACGTTGGACGGTGTCCTGCCCGGAATGCCCCTTTCCGAAGAAGATTTCCTGGAAGACCTCTCCCGCCGCAAGGCCGGCGCCCTGGGCACCACGCCCCGCCAGGAAGACGATATGCCCGAAATCCTCACCGGTGTCTACGAAGGCCATACCACCGGCGCTCCGCTCACCGTCATTTTCCACAACCGGGACACCCGGCCGGAGGATTATGAGCAGTTGCGCCAGCATCCCCGCCCGGGTCATGCCGATTTTACCGCCAACCTTAAATTCGGCGGTTTCAACGATCCCCGCGGCGGCGGTGCCTTCAGCGGGAGAATGACCCTTGCCGTCGTGGCGGCCGGCGTCGTCGCCAAGAAAATGCTGTATTTCGCACAGTTCCATGCGGTCCTGACGGAAATCGGGGGGGAGAAAGATGCATCGGCCTGGAAAAATTCCCTGGAGGCCGCTCAGGCCGACGGAGACTCCCTCGGCGGTGTCGTCGAATGCACGGTGGCGGGTCTGCCGGCCGGTCTCGGTGAACCGTTCTGGGACAGCGTGGAGTCGCTGGTCTCGCATGCGGTTTTCGCCATCCCGGGGGTGCGGGGCATCGAATTCGGCGACGGATTCGCCGCTGCCCGCATGAAAGGCTCCGAACACAACGACCCGTTCCCGGAGCACCACTGCCACCACCATGACGGAGAAGAAGGTGAGCACCACTGCCACCATCATGAAGGGGAAGAAGGTGAGCACCATTGTTGCCATCATGAAGGGGAAGAAGACCACGAGTGCTGCGGCCGCCACAAACGCCCCCAGCCGCCCGTTACGAACCATGCCGGCGGCGTGAACGGAGGCATCACCAATGGTAACCCGCTGGTGTTCCGCGTGGCTTTCAAACCCACCGCCAGCATTGCCAAAGCGGGCATCCCGGGGCGTCACGACGTGTGTTTCGCCCTCAGGACACCGGTCATCGTAGAAGCCATGGCCGCCATCTGCCTTGTAGATTTGGCACTTTAGGTGTATCTTTGCACTCCTATGGCAGAAGATCAGAAAATCATAGAGCAGTTCACTTCCGGGGAATACAAGGAAGGGTTTGTCACGGACGTAGAGCAGGAACTGATTCCCAAGGGGCTCAACGAGGACATTGTCCGCCTGATTTCAGAGCGGAAACAGGAACCCTCGTGGCTGCTGGAATTCCGTCTGAAGGCCTTCCGCGCCTGGGAGCGGATGCCGCAGCCCGACTGGGCCCATCTGGATATGCCGGAAATTGATTTTCAGGACATTATCTACTATGCCGCTCCCAAGAAGGACAAGGATCGGCCCAAAGAGATCGACCCCAAACTGGCCGAAACCTTCGACAAGCTGGGCATTCCCCTCAAAGAGCGGGACGTGCTGGCCGGCGTCGTGGCCGTAGACGCCGTCTTCGACTCTGTCTCCGTCACCACCACCTTCCGGAAAACCCTGGCCGAAAAGGGCATTATCTTCTGCTCCTTCTCCGAGGCCGTAAAAGAGCATCCGGACCTGGTGCAGAAGTATCTGGCCTCCGTGGTCCCCGTGACGGACAATTACTTCGCGGCCCTGAACAGCGCCGTCTTCTCCGATGGCTCGTTCTGCTACATTCCCAAGGGCGTCCGCTGCCCTATGGAACTGTCCAGCTACTTCCGCATCAACGCCCGCGGCACCGGCCAGTTCGAGCGTACCCTCATCGTGGCCGACGAAGGCTCCTATGTCAGCTACATGGAAGGCTGCACCGCCCCCATGCGCGACGAGCAGCAGCTCCATGCCGCCGTCGTGGAGATTATCGTGGAAAAAGATGCCGACGTCAAGTACTCTACCGTCCAGAACTGGTATCCCGGCGACGTGGACGGCAAAGGCGGCATCCTGAATCTCGTGACCAAACGCGGCATCTGCAAAGGCGACGGCGCCCATCTGAGCTGGACCCAGGTGGAAACCGGATCGGCCATCACATGGAAATACCCTTCCACCATCCTGAAAGGCGATTTCTCGAGCTCCGAGTTCTACTCGGTGGCCGTCACCAACAACCACCAGCAGGCCGACACGGGCACCAAGATGGTGCACCTGGGGCGCGGCACCAAGAGCCGTATCGTGTCCAAGGGCATATCGGCCGGCGTAAGCCAGAACAGCTACCGCGGCCTGGTGCGGATGGGACCCAACGCGCAGAACGCCCGGAACTATTCCCAGTGCGACAGCCTCCTGATCGGCTCCCGCTGCGGTGCCCACACTTTCCCGGTCATCGAGTCTCTGAATCCGACTGCTACGGTGGAACATGAGGCCACTACCTCCAAAATCAGCGAAGACCAGCTGTTTTACTGCAACCAGCGCGGTATCGGCCCGGAGGAGGCGGTGGGGCTGATCGTGAACGGGTATGCCCGGGAGGTGCTCAGCCGCCTGCCCATGGAGTTTGCCGTTGAGGCGCAGAAACTGCTGCAAGTATCCCTGGAGGGTTCTGTAGGATGATGGACACCGTCATATTCTCCCTCGCCGGCCGCCCGGTGCTCCTGATAGACCTGATTTCGTCTGTCCTGGGCCTGACGTGCGTGTTCCTGGCGGGGCGCAACTCCAAGTACAACTTCTGGGTGGGCTATCTGTATACGGCCTCCCTGTTCCTGCTTTTCCTGCACCGGGACCTGTATGCAAGCCTACTGCTGCAGCCGGTTTCGCTGGTCATCAACATGGTGGGGCATTACCGCTGGACCCATCCCCGTCCGGAAGAATCGGCCGACGGAAAAACGCTGAATGTCAGTTCTTTAAGTTGGATCGAGCGCGTTTTCTGTGTCGTAGGTGTGCTGGTGATCGCCCTCCTGTGGGGCTGGTCCCTGGACCGCCTTTTCCCGGCCGACCCGCACCCGTATCTGGACTCCTGCGTGACGGTGCTCATCCTGACGGCGCAGCTGCTGAGCGCCCTCAAGAAGTGGGACTGCTGGGTGGCCTGGCTGCTGGTGAATCTGACGCAGATTGCCCTGCACCTGAGTGTCGGAAATGTGCTTATGTCCATCGTGAGCGCCCTGTACCTGGTGAACGGCCTGTGGTCGCTGGTCACCTGGGTTAAACTGTATAGAAAGCAAAAATAATATGTTGGATATCAAGAACCTCCATGCCAAAATCGGCGACAAGGAAATCCTGAAGGGAATTGACCTTCACATCGGCCCGGGAGAGGTCCATGCCATCATGGGTCCCAATGGCGCCGGCAAGAGTACGCTCAGCGCCGTCCTCACCGGCCGTCCGGACTACGAGGTCACCGAAGGCTCCATCCTGTATAAGGGGGAGGACCTTTTAGCAAAAACGCCCGAAGAGCGTGCCTGGGCGGGGATTTTCCTCAGTTTCCAGTATCCCGTCGAGATTCCCGGCGTCACCATCACCGCGTTCATGAAGGCGGCGGTGAACGCCAAGCGCAAGGCCCTGGGACTGCCGGAGCTGAAGGCCGGCGAGTACCTGAAGCTTCAGAAGGAAAAGATGTCCCTGGTGCAGATGCGGCCCGAGTTTTCCAAGCGGGAAGTGAACGTGGGCTTCTCCGGCGGCGAGAAAAAGCGCAATGAGATTTTCCAGATGGCCATGCTGGACCCGGACCTGAGCATCCTCGACGAAACCGACAGCGGCCTGGACGTGGACGCCCTCAAGATTGTGGCCGACGGTGTCAACACCCTCCGTGGTCCGGAGAAATCGGCCATCATCGTGACGCACTACCAGAAGCTTCTGGAATATGTGCAGCCGGATGTGGTGCACGTCCTCAAGGACGGCCGCATTGTCTGCACCGGCGGCCGGGAGCTGATTGACCGCATTGAAAGTCAGGGTTTTGACCAGTTCTAGCACATGGGACACGGCAGATACATAGATCCCGTCACGGCCGGTGCGCCCGGCAAGCTGTACACCGTCCGGGCCGGAGAAGTGCTGAACCTGGAGTTCGTCGTCCTTCCCGGCGAGTCCCGTGACATCCACCTCACGGTAGACCTCGTGGCACCTGGTGCCGAGGCCCATATCAAAGCCCTGTACCTTAGCAGGGCCGGCGAAAAGGTGAACTTCCATATCCTCATGCACCACCGCGCTCCCGGATGCAGGAGTACCCAGCTCATCAAGGGCATCGCCGGAGGGGAAGCACGGGTGACGTTCGGCGGCACCATCGTCGTGGCCCCCGACGCCCAGCAGACCGAGGCCTATCAGGAAAACCACAATATCGTCCTGTCGGAGCAGGCCCGCGTGGACACCTGTCCCCAGCTGGAAATCTATGCCGACGATGTCAAGTGTTCCCACGGCGCCACCGTCGGGGCTTTGAATCCGGACGAACTCTTCTACATGCGCTCCCGCGGCATTCCCGAGCAGGAAGCCCGCACCCTTCAGATGCTCTCTTTCCTTTCCCCGGTGATCCCCGAAGGCCGCGAAGCCGAGGTTGAAGCCGCCGTCAGAAGTCTGTAAATTATTTATTATCTTTGCGATATGAAGCACCCGGCTCTCCTGTCGCTCATTCTTCTTACTGTCTTTTCCTGCAGTCAGGCTGCCGGACCGGACCGGCATACGCGGCAGCTGCTGTCGGAACTGGACGGCTACCTCAGCGCCCGGGAAATGTACAGGGCCAAGAAGACCCATCAGCTGGAGGCCCTGTCGGACCTGGCCCGGGAAACACAGGAAAAGGACCGCGCCTACGATGTGAGCATGATCATCGCCGACGAGTACTTCGCCTTCAGCTTCGACTCCACCCAGCTGTATCTGAAGCGCTGCATCGGCCTGGCCGAGGGGGATGCGGAGCGGAAAAACGCCGCTGCTATCCGCCTGGGGCATCTGTATACCAAGTCCGGCAACTACATGGAGGCCCACCAGGTGCTGTACGACCAGATTGACACCTCCACCCTGTCGGAGGAGCTGAAGACGGAGTATCTGCTGGCCTTGTACGACTTCAGCCGCGACCTCAGCGGCAATTCCGGCATGGTGGAGCGCCTGTCCATCCCGCCTTACGGACCCTACCGTGACCGTCTTCTGAGCCGTTTTCCGGAAGATTCCGAGGAATGGCGCGTCCTGAAGCGGGACATTTTCATGGATCAGCAGAATCTCCCTGCGGCCGACAGCATCAGCCGGCTCCTGCTGAAAGACATGAAGCCCGAAGAGCGGAATTATGCCATCCATGCCTTCTGGCGTTCCGAAATCGCCTACGCGCGGGGTAACGCCGACGACCGGCTCACCTGGCTGGTCCGGTCGGCCGAAGGGGACGTCGTGAATGCAGTCCGGGACTATGCCTCGCTGACCCTGGTGGCGGCCCATATCCTTCCGGAAGACGTTGAGCACGCTTTCCGCTATCTGCGGATCGCCCAGGAGGATGCCCTCCTGTACAACGCCAAACTCCGTCCCTGGCAGATTTCCCGCCTGCTGATGGATGTGGAGGACGCCTACATGGCCAAACAGGAACGTCAGGCCCGGCTGCTGTTCATCGCTATGTGGCTGATGGCGGTCCTGGCGCTCGTCCTGTCGGCCCTGACCTGGTTCCTGGTGAACCGTTCCCGGAAGCTCTCCCGTGTCCGGACCGAGCTGGAAAACGCCAACAACCGCCTGGAGGCCGCCAACATCACCCTCAATGACCTGAACCGCCAGATTTCCCACGCCAGCAAGGTGAAAGAAGAGTACATCGTCTCCTTCCTGGAAGACCTGTCCGACCAGATCACCCTCTTCCGGGCCGAGGACAACCGTTACCGGAACCTCCTGAAACAGGGAAAGGCCGGCGAGATGCTCAAGGAACTGTCCATCAACAGCCGGAGCGAAAAAGCCCGCGAGAAATTCTACGAAACCTTCGACCGGACTTTCCTGGGGATGTATCCCCATTTCGTCGAGCAGTTCAACAGTCTCCTGCGTGAAGACGCCCGCCTGTATCCGCCCAAGGGACGGTTGAATACCGAACTGCGGATCTTCGCCCTCATCCGCCTCGGCGTCGACGACAGCAAGCGGATCGCTACCATGCTGGACTACTCCGTCAGCACGATTTACAACTATAAAGTCTCCGTGAAAAACAGTGCCCTGGGAGACCGGGATTCCTTTGAAACTGCAGTGAAAAACCTGGAAAAGTAGCTTTTGTGACGTTTTATTTTCACTACTTTTAGCAGGATTTGCTAAAACAGAAAGCGGTTCATTTTCAATTTAATACGACTTTAGATTCGCTACTATTTTTTTCTTGTGCGCCGGAGGGGTTGCGGAAGTTGATAATTTTGTGGCAGACCAACGTCTGAACACTTACATTATTAACCAAATAACCAACGCAAACCCTAATTAAGCGTATGAAAAGAATCGCAACCCTAATCCTTTTCTTGGGATGGGCTCTGTCGGCTCTGGCCCAGAACGTTACCTTAAAGGGTATCGTGACGGACGCCGCCGGCGAACCTGTTATCGGTGCGTTTGTCCTTCAGCAGGGAACCAGCAACGGTACCTCTACGGGTGTGGACGGAGAATTCTCCCTTGCCACGCCGCAGGGTGCCGCCATTGAGGTTTCCTGTATCGGGTACACAACGCAGGTGATTACCAACAACGGCGCCCAGAATCTGGTGGTGGTCCTTCAGGACGATACCCAGATGCTGGAGGAGACCGTGGTCATCGGCTACGGCGTCCAGAAGAAATCGGTGGTGACCGCGGCCATTGCCAAGGTTGACTCCGAAGCGCTCGAAAAAACCGGCCAGCTCCGCGTGGACAGCGCGCTGAAAGGCCTTGCCGCCGGTGTCAATGTCACGTCCGGTTCCGGTCAGCCCGGTGCCGAATCCCGTATCCGCATCCGCGGTACCGGCACGGTCAACAATTCCAACCCGCTGTATATCGTGGACGGCATGCCCATCGGCATCGAGGGGATCGACTATCTGAATCCCAGCGATATCGAAAGCATCGAGGTCCTGAAGGATGCCGCTTCCGGTGCCGTGTACGGTGCACGTGCCGCCAACGGTGTCATCCTGGTGACCACCAAGAAAGGCGCCAAGGGTGCCGCTTCCGTGGCCTATAACTTTACTTACGGTCTGTCCAGCCCCTGGCGCCTGCGCTCGGTGCTGAACGCTTCCGAATATGCCCTCCTTACCAACGAAGGCCTCATCAATGCCGGTGAAGCCCCCATCTATGCCGACCCGTTCTCCTACGGCGTGGGCACCGACTGGCAGAAAGAGGTGTTCAATTTCAACGCGCCCCAGCAGCAGCACGAGCTGAGCATCAGCGGCGCTTCTGACCGTTTCAACTACTATATCTCCGCAGGTTACGTGAACCAGGAAGGTATCGTGGGCGGTAATTTCGGCCGTTCCAATTACCAGCGCCTGTCCCTGCGTTCCAATACCACTTTTACGGTATGGGACAGCTCCGATGAGCGCAGCTTCCTGAACAAGTTCACCCTGGGCAGCAACCTGAGCTTCTCGAATATCAATTCCACCAGCATCGACCCCAACAACCAGTTCAATACGGTGGTGACATCGGCCCTGGCCATGTCCCCGATCCTGGGGGTTTATGCCAATGAGACCCAGCAGGCCGACCAGCTGGCCACTTACGGCGACCTGGTCACCTACGGGGCCAACGGAAAGATGTTCACCATCCCGGGCTCCATGTTCAACGACATGATCAACCCGGTGGCCATGCTCAGCCTCCCCGGCGAGAAATACTGGACCAACAAGTTCGTCGCCGGTTTCAGCGCCGAGCTTCAGATCTGGGACAACCTCCGCTTCCGCTCCACCCTGGGCTTTGACATGGGCTTCTACGGAAACGACGGTTATTCCGACTTCTATTATCTGTCCCCGGCCGTCAAGAATGACGAGCATACCTCGGTATGGTCCGGCATGAACCGGAACCTGACCTGGCAGGTGGAAAATGTCCTCACCTACGACAAGACCCTGGGCGACCACAGCTTCTCCGTCCTCCTGGGACAGAGCGCGTCGGCCTACTCCGGATACTCCCTGGGCGGCAGCCGCTGGCATGTGTCCGACTTCAACAAACCTTCCATCGACTACTCCACCGGCCTCCAGGCCAACGGTGAGATGGGTGCCTCCGGCGGCCCGCACGATCCCGCCCGCCTGGCTTCCTACTTCTTCCGCGCCAGCTACAACTATGCCGAGCGTTACATGGCTCAGGTAACGGTGCGCGAGGACGGTTCTTCCCGTTTCGGCCCCAGAAACAAGTGGGCGCTGTTCCCGTCCTTCTCCCTGGGCTGGAACCTGCACCGTGAACCTTATCTGCAGGATGTGAAACCCGACTGGCTCTCCAACGCCAAGCTGCGTTTCTCCTGGGGTAAGAACGGTAACGAGGCGATCGGCAACTTCCGCTATACGAACCTTACCGCCAGCGGTGAGAACAATGCCATCCTGGGCAATCCGGGCCATTCGGTCATCGGCCAGAAAGCGGCTGCGCTGTCCAACCCCAGCCTCCGTTGGGAAACTTCCACGCAGACTGACGTAGGTCTGGACCTGGGCTTCTTCAACAATGCCCTCACCTTCACCGTAGACTGGTACCAGAAGATCACGGACGGCATGCTCATGGAAATGCGCATCCCTTCCTACGTGGGTGAAAGCAAGCCGATCGGCAACGTAGGTATCATGTCCAACTCCGGTCTGGAGTTCGAACTGGGCTACAAGCACAGCGTGGGCGACTTCAACTTCCGCGTAAACGCCAACGCCACCTACCTCCGGAACCGCCTCATCGAATACGGCAACGAGACCGGATTCGAGGAGCTGCAGAGCTTCCAGGGCACCGGAACCATCCTCAGGGCCGCCAACGGCATGCCTTTCCCGTATTTCTATGGTTATAAGACCGACGGTATCTTCCAAAACATGGGAGAGGTGAACAGCTACACCGCCACCGTCACCGACGCAGACGGCAATACCGTGACCCAGCTCATCCAGCCTACCGCCGTTCCCGGCGATGTCCGCTTTGTGGATATCAACCATGACGGCGCCATCACGGAAGCGGACCGCACCGACATTGGCAACGGTACGCCGGACTGGACCTGGGGTATCAACCTGGGCTTCGACTTCAAGGGCTTCGACTTCTCCATGCTGTGGCAGGGCACCGTCGGCAACGACATCTTCGATGCCACCCGCCGTATCGACGTGCGCGGAACCAACCAGCCCGAATACATCCTGGGCCGATGGACCGGTGAAGGCACCTCCAACAAGTATCCTCGCTTCATTATCGGCGACAAGACCAACAACTGGCTGTCCTCCGACCTGTATGTCTGCGACGGCTCCTATGCCCGCCTGAAGAACATCCAGCTGGGTTATACACTGCCTCGCAAGTTCACGGAGAAATTCCTGGTTGCCAGCCTGCGCCTGTTCGTGGCGGCCGAGAACCTCGTAACCCTCACATCCTATCGCGGTTTCGATCCTGAAATCTCCTCCGGTTCCGCCTCTTCGCTGGGTGTTGACTACGGTGTATACCCGCAGGCCCGCACCTTCTCGGCCGGCGTGAACATCAAGTTCGGCCGTTCCCGCAGCGCTTCCGCCGCTCCGGCCGCTCCCGCACACGTAGAACCTTATGTGGTGGAAAAAGTGGTCGAGAAAGAGGTTGTGAAGGAAGTTCCCGTCATCAAGGAAGTCATCAAGGAAGTCCCTGTGTCTCCCGTTCTGACCGACACCTATACCGACGACCTGTACTTTGTGATCGGCAAGGCTGAACTCCGTCCCGAGGAGGCCTTCAAGCTGGGTCAGATGGCTCAGATCCTGAAGGAGAACCCGGATGCCACCATCCAGATCACCGGTTATGCCGACAGCGCCACCGGCACTGCCGAAAAGAACAAGACCCTCTCTTCGCAGCGGGCTCAGACCGTTGTGGATATGCTCCAGAAAGCCGGTGTTTCCGCCAGCCGCATCACCTCTGCCTCCGCCGTTGACCGGGACAGCTCCCAGAGCCCCGAAAGCAACCGCGTTGCCGTATGTATCGTTAAATAAGTAAAGCGCGAATAAGATGAAAAAGAATACTGCAATCGCCATTTTGGCATCCCTCGCGTTTGCCCTTTCCTGCACGTCCGATTTCCTGACCGTGGAGAATCCCAAGGCCAAGCCCATCGAGGAATACTTCACCACGGAGCAGTCCGTCTACGAATCGCTGGTGGCCGCCTATGCGCCGCTGGCATGGCCGGACTGGTTCGACAACAAATACAGCCCGGTGAACATTGCTTCCGACTTGATGGCCGACCAGCTGTGGCCCGGCGGCGGTACCGCCACAGACTTCGCCGACATGAAGGCCCTGGCCCGTTTCGATGCCGACGCCCGTTATACCCTGCCCGGCCTGTGGTCGGCCGCCTACAGCGGTGTCAAGCGCAGCAATGACGTGCTCCAGTACATCGGCTGGACCAAACAAGCCGGCAATATCAGCGACGATACCGCCAAGCGGTACGAGGCCGAGGCCCGCGCCCTGCGTGTGTTCTACTACAACTGGCTCTGGAAGTTCTGGGGCAACATTCCTTACTTCGAGACCAACCTGGAAGAACCCTTCGTCTGCGAGCAGATAACGGCCGATGAAGTGTACAACAAGATCATCACCGACCTGGAAGGCGTCATCGAGATGGATGTCCTTCCCATGATCCGCCCTCAGGCTGACGCCGGCCGTGTTACCCTGGCCATGGTCTACATGCTCTATGCAGAAATCACCATGTACCAGAACGACGAGACCCGCCTCCCCACCGCCCTGAACTACATGAAAGAAATCATTGCCGACAGCAACTACGACCTGCTCCCGGATTATGCCGACGTTTTCAAGGAAAGCGGCGAATGGGGCAGTGAGACCATCTTCGACGTGAACTATGTGAGCGAAGGCGGCCGCCGCGACTGGAGCTGGGTTACCGGTGAAGGCGGCACCATCCTGCCGCGTCTGATCGGTCCGCGCGGATGGCCTGACGGCACCGGCGGTTACATGTCCGGATGGGGCCTGGGTGCCGTACGCCTCTCTACCGTAGAGATGTTCGACCCGGCCGACGCCCGTAAGGACGTGACCTGCTTCAATGTGGCCGGCCTGGCCGAGGAATTGGGTGTCCAGTACGAGTCCACGGCTTACCAGCACACCGGTTACTATCTGCAGAAATATGCTCCGCTGGACGCCAATCGCCAGGGTTGCCTGGCCGACTGGCAGATGAACTTCAACAACAACCTCCGTGTCTACCGCTATGCAGAAACCCTGCTGAACGCCGCTGAACTGGTGGTACGCGGTTACGGTTCCGGCGACGCCGCCGGCTGGCTCAACCTTGTCCACGGCCGTTCCCTGGGCGGAGCCACCGTCGAGCTGAGCCTTGAAAACATCAAGAAAGAGCGTTCCCTCGAATTCGTGGGAGAAGGCAAGCGCTACTGGGATCTGGTCCGCTGGGAACTCACTTCCGACCCTGACGGCATCCAGGCTTCCAAAGTTCTCACCGGTCCCGACGAGCTGGAATTCCGCAAGATCAGCTGGACTCCTTCCAAGAAGTACATTCCCATCCCGGATACTGAAATCTCTGCTGCCGCAGGTTCCGCCTATCCGCTCACCCAGAACAACTATTGATTATGAAAAGATTAGCATACATCCTTATTGCCGTTCTGGCCATCGCTTCCTGCGCCCGGGAAACCTTCCAGCACCCTACGGAAGCTCAGGCCCCCCAGTCGGCATCTGACTATGAGCCCGTGGTCACGGTAGACCAGGAGATCAACCAGGTCACCTTCAGCCTGGACCAGAAGGGTGTCATCCCCGTCTGGCTGTTCCAGGACAGCAAAGGTGAATACACCATCCGCACTGCCCAGAACGGTGCCAAGCGCATCTTCGCCGTAGCGGGAGACTACACCGTCCGCATGCAGGTGATGAATGCCGCCGGCATCACGCCCGACTACAAGGAAGTCAGCTTCCACATCGACAACACCATCGTCAACTTCGACCGTTACTACACCTTCCTCGCCGGTGGTGTCAAGGGCGGTGAAACGGCCGTGGAGTGGCGTGTGGACAACGAACTGCCCGGTCATCTGGGCTGCGGTCCTTCCGGCACCGACGCCACCGAGTGGTACAGCGCCAATGCCAACGACAAGGTGCAGTTCGGCCTCTACGAAGACCGTGTCACCTTCAATGCCAATGGTACTTATACCTACAACCCCGGTGCCGACGGCTGCGTTTACGTGAACATCGGCGTCACCGCGGAACCGTTTGCATCGGCCAAGGGCGACGCGACGGAAGACTTCATGGTGGCCGTTGAGGAGCAGTCTGCCGAATACGAGTTCACCGTGGAAGGCAACGACGTTTACCTGGTCCTGCCCGCCAACACCCTGTTCCCGTACATCCCCAACGACGCTTTCTGGGCCGATCCTCGCCTGAAAGTGGCCAGCATTTCCAAGAATTCCGTGGAACTGATCGCCGACTCGCCTGACATCGCCTGGCGTGTGGTCCTCACCTCCGGCGCCGCCCCCGTGAAGTTCAACGGCTTCAAGTACGACGCCGACTCCAACCTCTGGAAACCGGCCGACGCAGCCCACACCTACAGCCAGTACTATGCTCCGGGTTGGTCTCCGATCGACAATCCGGCCGTGACCCAGAATGGAGGAACCTATTCCATGACCTTCCCGGCTGCTACCACCGACCAGTGGCAGGCCCAGTTCCACATCATCCCGGATGCCGCCGTGGCCGTGTCCTCCGACAAGACCTACGACTTCTCCGTGATCCTGAATTCCTCCGCGGACATCAAGGGCGTGACCCTGAAGCTCACCGATACGTCTGACGACGGAAACTACCTCTTTGTGGAGCGCACCGACCTCAAGGCCTTTGAGGAGACCATTTTCTGGCTCTCCGACGTGCCCGGCATCGACGCCGCATCCGTGAAGATGGTCTTCGACTTCGGCGGCTGCCCGGAGAACACCGAGGTAAGCATCTCCAACATCACCCTGAAGGATCACGCCGTCGATGACGGCACCGTCCTTCCCGATGTGGACGGCGGAGACGACCAGCCCGAGACCGGCGCCCACTTCGACATCGAAGGGGAGACCAACCTCTGGCGGAGCGCCACCATCGAAGAGATGTTCTACTTCTATGCTCCCGGCTGGAACCAGATTGCCGATCCTGAGGTCACCGCCAAAGACTGGGTGTACACGTTCACCCTGCCCGAGGCCACGACCGATCAGTGGCAGGCACAGGTGGCCTTCCGTACCACCATGTCCTCCAGCGCCGACAAGCGCTACGACTTCTGCTGCACCGTCCAGACCTCCCAGGATGTCCCCGGTGTCACCATCAAGCTCGTAAAGACCGGTGACGACAACGTCTTCTATACCGCCGACCGTCACGACCTCAAGGCTTATGAGGACTTCGTGTACCAGCTGCCCGACGTGGAAGGCATCGACATGGAGAAGATTTCCCTGTTCTTCGACTTCGGCGGCAACCCTGCCGGTACGGAGGTGACGGTCAAGGATGTCTGCTTCCAGGAGCACCAGGCTCCCGCCGGCGCCGTTTCGTTCGACTATAATTCGGAGGACAACCTCTGGAAACCGGCCGACGCAGCCCACACCTACAGCCAGTACTATGCCCCGGGTTGGGCGCCGATCGACAATCCGGCCGTCACGAACAACGGCTCTTCCTACAGCTTCACCCTTTCACAGGCTACGACCGACCAGTGGCAGGCCCAGTTCCACATCATTCCGGATGCCGCCATCGCCCTGTCGGCCGAAAAGACCTATGACTTCCAGGTGAAGGTGGAAACCAGCCAGAATGTTCCCGGTGTCACCTTCAAGTTTACGGACGCTTCTGACGACGGCAACTTCCTGTTTGTCGAGCGCCGCGACATCACTGCCTTCGAGGAATTCACCTTCGAGATGACGAACCTCGCAGGCATTGACGCCGCTTCCGTGAAGATGGTCTTTGACTTCGGCGGCTGCCCTGCCGAAACGGAAGTGACCATCAAGGACATCACGCTGCAAGAGCACAAATAAAGATGAAAGCATTTCATTTATTCCCGGTTCTTTTCCTGGCCCTCGCCTGCGCATGCGGCGGGGGCGGGGAAACCCCGGTACCTTCCAAAGAAACGATAACTTTTTCTCCTGCGGCGCTTTCCTGTGACGAAAACGCCCAGACCCTCACCCTCAATGTGACGGCTTCCGGTGCCTTCCAGGTCTATCCGGAGGACGGAGTCGACTGGGTGAGCGTAGACCCGGCCTACAGTGCTGAACCTGCCGCCGCCGTTGCGGTGAAGGTGAAGAAAAACGACACGTTCAAAGACCGGGAGACGACCATTACCGTCAAATGCGGATCCACCCGCGAAAAAGTCACGCTGTCCCAGAGCGGCGGCAAAGTGGACATCACCATCCCCGAGGGCTATCACCTGGTCTGGCGGGATGAGTTTGACGAAGGGAAAGTCCCCTCGTCGGAGTGGTGGTACGAAACCGGCGGCGGTGGCTGGGGAAATGCCGAACTCCAGGAATATGTAGCCCAGAACAAGGACGGGAAGGACATTGCCTCCATCTCCGACGGTACGCTCAAGATTGCCGCCACGAAGATTGGCGATACGGTTTATTCCGTGCGCATGAACACCAGCCAGGGATGGACCTACGGCTGGTTCGAGGCCCGCATCAAAGTGACGGACGTGCCCGGTTCCTGGCCGGCTTTCTGGATGATGCCCAAGAACTTCACTTCCTGGCCCCGCGACGGGGAAGTGGATATCATGGAATACGCCATTTCCACCCAGGGCAAGGACAAGAGTTCCTCCAGCATCCACTGTGAGCGGTACAACCACACCATCGGCACGGGAAAGACCCATGTCCAGGCGGTGTCGGGAGCTGCCTCCCAGTTCCATGTTTACGCCTGCGAATGGACGGCCGACGGATTCACCTTCTACATTGACGGGAAGGCGCACCACACGTTCGCCAATGACAAGAAAGGCGAC
Source organism: Bacteroidales bacterium UBA4231 (assembly GCA_002396335.1). Classification (GTDB taxonomy): domain Bacteria; phylum Bacteroidota; class Bacteroidia; order Bacteroidales; family UBA932; genus Cryptobacteroides. The sequence continues at coordinate 32,562 of DGXN01000013.1, read as the reverse complement.
TACGCCACCTGGCCGTTCTCCAATCCCTTCTACCTCAAGCTGAACCTGGCCTGGGGCGGGAACATGGGCGGCTCTCGCGACGAAAGCAAACTCCCCGCCGTTTACGAAATCGACTATGTCCGAGTCTTCCAGAAAGACTGAAGCCATGAAATGTACTAAAATCTTTATCTTAGCCCTGTTGGTTGTGGCTTCCTGCGTACGTGAGGAAGCCACATCCGTGGGGACGACCCCCGAAGTGGAAGCCCGGGTCGACGGACTCCTGAAGCAGATGACCCTGGCCGAGAAGATCGGCCAGATGAACCAGGTGTCCGTCGGCGGCGACGTGGCCAATTATGCCGATGCTGTCGTGAAAGGCCGCATCGGCTCCATCCTCAACGAGGCCGATCCGGCGAAAATCAATGCGTTCCAGCGGCTTGCCGTCGAGGAGAGCCGCCTTGGAATTCCGCTCCTGGTGGGACGGGATGTGATTCATGGATTCCACACCGTTTTTCCCATTCCGCTGGGCCTGGCGGCCACTTTCGACCCCGCCCTGGTGGAAGAGGGGGCCCGTGTGGCTGCCGTTGAGGCATCGGCCCAGGGTATCCGCTGGACGTTCTCGCCCATGCTGGACATCGCCCGCGATCCCCGCTGGGGTCGTATCGCAGAGGGCAGCGGTGAAGACACCTACCTGGACTGCCGGATGGCCGAAGCCATGGTCCGGGGCTATCAGGGCGCAGTCCTTGACAGCACATCCATGGCGGCCTGCGTAAAGCATTTCGCAGGCTACGGAGCGGCGGAAGGCGGACGGGATTACAACAGCACCTTCATCACCGAGCGTCAGCTCCGCAATGACTATCTGCCTCCTTTCGAGGCGGCAATCCGGGCCGGCGCCCTCACCCTGATGACCTCGTTCAATGACAACGACGGCGTGCCCTCTACCGGGAACGACTTCCTCGTAAGGCAGGTCCTGCGCGACGAATGGGGCTTCGACGGTCTGGTCGTAACCGACTGGAACTCAATGGGTGAAATGGTTCCTCACGGCTTTGCGGCCGACAACAAGGATGCTGCCGAAAAGGCTGTCGGCGTGTCGGTGGACATGGATATGATGACCTTCGGCTACCTGTCCCATCTGGAAGAACTGGTGCGGAGCGGTGCCGTGAAAGAGTCGCTTATCGACGATGCAGTCCGCCGCATCCTCCGCGTGAAAGTGATGCTGGGCCTGTTCGAGCATCCGTATGTGGACGTGGAGGCGGCTGCGGCCGTGCAGTACGCGCCGGAGCATCTGGCTGCGGCCTGCCGGACGGCGGAAGAATCGGCCATCCTGCTGAAAAATGACGGCGTGCTGCCCTTGAAGGACGGTGCCCGCATCCTGGTCACAGGCCCCATGGCCGACGCCCCCTACGAGCAGCTGGGCACCTGGTGCTTCGACGGCGACCGTACGCACACCGTCACCCCGCTGAAAGCTCTTCAGGAGCGTTTCCCCGGCAAAGTGAGTTATGTCCAGGGCCTGCGCTACACCCGGCAGAAGCGCGACCGTTTTGACGACGTGGTCTCCGCCGCCCGCAGGGCCGACGTCGTCGTCGCATTCCTTGGCGAAGAATCCATCCTCTCCGGCGAGGCCCACAGCCTGGCCGATCTGAATCTGAAAGGCTCCCAGAGCAGCCTTCTCGCTGCCCTGCATGCAACGGGCAAGTCCGTGGTGGCCGTGGTCATGGCCGGCCGCCCGCTCACCATCGAGCAGGATTTGCCCCATTGCGGAGCCCTCCTTTACGCATTCCATCCGGGTACCATGGGCGGTCCCGCCCTTTCGAGACTCCTGACGGGGGAGGTGAACCCTTCCGGCAAGACGCCGGTCACGTTCCTCCGCACCGTCGGCCAGGTTCCGCTGTACTACAACCACCACATGACAGGACGTCCCTATAAGAATGAGACCCTCCTGGACGACATGGACCTGGAACCCGGTCAGACCTCCCTGGGAAATACCTCCTATTACCTGGATTACGGCGCTTATCCGCTGTTCCCGTTCGGCTACGGACTCAGCTACACGCGCTTTGCCTACAGCGGCATTTCGCTGGACCGGGAAGTATATACTCCGTCAGACACCCTCTCCGTTTCCTTCACCCTCACCAACACCGGCGAGCGCGAAGGTACCGAGGTGGCTCAGGTCTATGTACGCGACCTGGTCGGCTCCGTCACCCGCCCGGTGAAAGAACTCAAAGCCTTCCGCCGCGTTTCGCTTCAACCTGGTGAAAGCCAGTTGCTTACCGTACAGATTCCTGTCAGCGACCTCGCCTTTTACGGTCTGGATATGGTTAAGAAAGTGGAACCCGGTGAATTCCGCCTCTGGGTTGCCGGCGACAGTGCCTCCGGTGATCCGCTGTCCTTTGAGGTCCGCGCCGCCCGGTAACTGCCTACTGGCCGATCGGATCTTCGTAGAGCTGCTGCAGACGCCGCAGCTCTTTTTTTAGTTTCCGGGTCAGTTTTTCCGTCCCGGGTTCGCCATAGAGGTTGTGGAGTTGCTGCGGGTCGGTCTTGAGGTCGAAGAGTTCCCACTCGTCGATGTCGTTGTAGAAGTGCATGAGCGAATAGCGCTCCGTGCGGACGCCGTAGTGGCGGCGGACGGAATGCTCGGCGGGGAACTCGTAATAGTGATAGTAGAGGGACTTGCGCCAATCCTTGACCTTCTTCCCTTTCAGGAAAGGCGCGAAACTCTCTCCCTGGATGTCTTCCGGGACGGGCAGGCCCGCCAGTTCCAGGATGGTGGGTGCATAGTCGATGTTCTGCACCATGGCGTCAATGTCGCCTTTCTTGCCGCCGGGCATGCGCACCAGCAGCGGCGTGCGGAAGCTTTCCTCGTACATGAAGCGCTTGTCAAAGTAGCCGTGTTCGCCCATGAAGAAGCCCTGGTCGGAGGTGTAAATAATCACTGTGTTGTCCAGGAGGCCGTTTTCTTTCAGATATTCGTATACCCGGCCTACGTTCCGGTCCACTGAGCGGATGACGCTGCAGTAGTCCCGCATGTAGCGCTGGTACTTCCACGCATAGAGTTCCTTTCCCTGAAGGGAGTCCCGTTTGAACTGGCGGATGATGGGGTCGTAATACGCATCCCAGGCAGCCTGCTGTGCGGCGTTCATCCGGCCGGGTACCAGCTCCCCTTCCGGAAGATTCCGGCGGTACAGGTCCCGACCGTAGTTTTCCAGACCGGGGTTTCCGGGGGTGTGGATTTCATTTTCGCGGTCGGCCAGTTTGAGGTCGTAAACGAGGTTCATGTCCTTGAGGATGCTCATTTCCTGAAGGGCGGCGGCTTCGCGGGTGGCGTAGTCGTCCCAGAAGGTGGACGGGAGGGGGAACTCCTTGTCGTCAAAAGCACCCAGGTCCTGCCCGTCCGGCATCCAGCTGCGGTGCGGGGCCTTGTAATGCAGGAAGAGGCAGAAAGGCTTGTCCTGCGCTCTCCGGTCCAGCCACTGAAGGGCGACGTCGGTCGTGATGTCGGTGCTGTAACCTTCCCGGACCAGCCGTTCTCCGTTCCGGATGAAAACGGGATTGTAGTAGTCTCCCTGGCCGGTGAGGATGTCCCAGTAGTCGAAACCGGTGGGGTCGCTCACAAGGTGCCACTTGCCCACGATGGCCGTCTGGTAGCCGCCTGCGCCGAGGAGTTTCGGGAGCGTCTGCTGGCTGCCGTCGAAGATGCCGTGTTCGTTGTTGGTGAAACCGTTTTTGTGGCTGTGTTTCCCCGTCAGCAAGCAGGCCCTGGAAGGTCCGCTCAGGGAGTTGGCTACGAAACTGTTGGTGAAACGGGCACCCTCATCGGCCAGCCGGTCAATGTTGGGGGTTTCCATGAAACGGCGGTCGTAGGCGCTGATGGTCTGGTACGAGTGGTCGTCGCACATGATGTAGACCACGTTCAGCGGCTTTTCAGGAGCGGCCTCTTTTCCGGAAGAACAGGCCGCCGCAACGCCCGTCAGGGCCATCAGAAAGGGAGTCTTGTCCATAATACGCTGTGGGTTTGTAAAAAGTCCGGTTTGTTTACAAAGATACGAAAATGTTTAAATCCATCAATGGAAAAGGCTGGCACGTAAGTATCTTATAATCAACAAGATGCTAAAATCGCCTCCGGCAAAAAGTCGTAGGCGATTTCAGGAAGTTGCTCAGTATCAGGGAGATAAGTGCCACGGGTGGGAGGCTACAGCCGGGCGACGCCTTCTATCAGGGATGCTCCGCTGGCCTGGGCGCCCATGGAAGCGGTTCCTTCCGAGAATGTGCTGCCCCAGAAGTAGTCACAGTACATGCGGGGGTACATTTTGCGGTCCAGGTGCTTGTACAGGGTTTTTGCACAAAGCAGCAGTTTTTCCTTTATGGTCTGGGCGGTGACACTGTCGGCATCTTTATCCAGGACATAGTTCACGGCATAAGGAATCAGGACGGCCTTGAACAGGCTCTGGTCCATGCTGGTTCCTTCATGACGGAGAACGCCGGTGGCGGAATCCGTGCAGCGGTTGCTGGTGAACGCATACTTGAGAACCTTTCCGGCCTTGTCCATGTAGGCTTTTTCGCCGGTCAGATGATACAGCTGCCGGCAGGCTTCCCCGAGCGTTCCCTGCGTATAGCTCAGCGGAGGTTCTTCGGCCCTTTCTTCGTCGGGCATGTGGTCTGTGCACGCTTTGTACAGGGTCTTGGCAATGTCCAGATATCCGCCGTCAGCATAATAGGTATGCAGTTTTCCGGCGACAAGGCAGGAGGGCGCGTTGGTGCAGGCGTTGAAATTGCTCACGTCCTCGGGCCGATTGGTCCAGGGAAGGGCATATCCGCCCGAATAAGCCAGGCGGCGCGGCCAGATGTACTTGTCAAACACCTCCCGGGACGTTTCCAGGTAGGTTTTGTCTCCGGAAACTTCTGTGATGCGTATGAGCGTAAGGCAGATCCAGGCCATGTCGTCGGTCCATACGTTGTAGAAACCGCCGTAAGAGCCTTCTCCGCGGTGGTCCGTGTTGTAGTTGTTGGCGTAATGGGCGTACCATTTGCCGGCATAGTCCAGATAAACGGCTTTGAGGGAGGCATTCCGCTGCGCTGCATAAAGCAGTACGTCAAGGGCGTGCGCCTGCTGCCAGTAAATGTATTCCGACGACTTTTCGATATCGTTCGGGGTAGACCAGAACGTACCGGTGGTCTTGTCCAGGAAATTGCTTACCAGCACATTGGTGCAGGAGTCTGCAAGGGCGGGCCAGTCATAGGAGGGAGGGGTCACCGTGCCGCCGCCCGACGGTGTCGTACTTCCCGTTCCGGGGCGGACCGGCTCCAGAGCATTGTTGTTGCAGGCACAGCCCAGGAAGAACATGGCTGCGCAGAAGGAGATGAGCAAACTGTTTTTCATCGCATTATCGGCTTACAGGGGGGCGGGAGGCGTTCCAGACATCGGAAGGTTCTGTGCCCATGGTGAGCACCAGCTCTCCGCCTTTGAATACATCTTTGCGGTACAGCCAGTTCTGCTCCAGCGGCTTGCCGTCAAAGCTGGCCTTCTGAACGTAATAGGCCTCCGGAGCGTTGCCGACGGTCTTGATTACGAACTTTTTACCGCTTGCATTAAACGGGCTCAGGTGGATTGTGACCTTGTCGAAGATGGGCGAGCCAATCTGATAGGTAGGATCCTCGGGAGCACCGCCCTGGACGTCAAAGAGTCCGATGGCGGACAGGACATACCAGGCGCCCAACTGGCCCTGATCTTCGTCCTGGCCGTATCCGTAGCCATGCTCGCCGTCGGTGCCGTAAAACTCGTCGCAGATCAGGCGGACCCATTTCTGGGTGAGATAAGGCTTGCCGGAGAAGTTGAAGAGCCAGGGTTCGTGCAGGCAGGGCTGGTTGCCATGGTTGTAAGGGCTGTTGATGCCCGAGAAAGCGTACGTGGTCTTCCCTCCGCCGAAGATGCTTTTGCGCGCCTCGGTGAAAATCCCGTCCAGGCGCTCGTTGAAGACTTCGGCCCCGAGGCGGGCAATCAGCGAATCCGGATTTTGCGGGACAAAGAAGGTATACTGGACGGCATTGCCTTCCTGGAAACCCCGCCAGGACTCAAGCGGGTCGAAGTTGCCCAGGAATTCGCCGTCCACCCCGCGCGGATGCACGAGTTTCAGGCTGTCGTCGAAGACCTTGGCCCATCCGTCGGAGAGGTCGGTGAGTTGCCGATAGTCGGCGTCATAACCCATCTGCCGGGCGATCTGGGCGGTGGCATAGGCGCTGAAACTGTATTCGAGTGTATGCGAGACGGAGAAGGTGGCGCCGCGGCTGTTGGCGACAAAGCCGGGGTCGTCAATATAGGGGACATAGCCCTTCTGGACAAACTGCTGCACGTCCATCTTCCCGGCGCCCTCTATCCTGCCGATATATTCCAGGTTGTCTTTCCGCGCCGCCGCGTACATGGTCTCAAGGTCGTAGTTCCGGATGCCGCTGTTGTATGCGCCTGCAAAAGCGACCGACACCATGTTGGTGCCGACGCCGGAGACATACTTGCTGCAGGCGATGCCGTCGCCCAGCCATCCTGCATCCTTGTACACCAGAAGCTGGCTGGACACCCAGTCGTTATAGTATTCCGGATAGGCCAGGGCCCACAGCGGAGTCAGGTTCCAGTAGCCGCCCCAAATGGCGTCCGTATTGTAATGATTATGAATCGGTTTTCCGTCGGCCCCGAGCTCAATCCGGCCTTCGGTGCCGTCGTTGCGGGGGTATGCGCCGTTCACGTCGCTGGCCAGGCCACGGCCCAGCAGCACATGATAAAGACCGGTGTAGAATTTTACTTTGTCGCCCGGTTTTCCCCCGGAAACCTCCAGACGGCCAAGGGCTGAGCGCCATTTGGCCGCTGTCTGGGAACAGGCATCGTCGAAGGACAGACCGGCCGCCTCTGTCTCCAGATTGAGCCTTGCATTTTGGATGGAGGTATAGGAAAGGCCGATTTTTACTGTAACCTCGCCGGGATTGTCATAATCCAGGGAAAGCACGGCTCCCGGACCGGAGACCTCCGTGTCGCTTTCGCGCGTCTGTCCCACATGGAAGGCGGAACTTGCCGACGGAGCCTTGGACAGTTCTCCGGAGAAAAACATGCTCACCGTGGCTCCGGCCTGGTATTTCTTTACATATTCCGGCTCGGTGACAATGTACCCTTCCACACGCGTACCGTCCACTTTCACATAAGCGTCCCGGATGGCACCGCTTTCTCCCATCCGGGTTCCTACATTCAGGAGGATGTGGGCGTCGGCCCCGTCCCGGAAGGTGAAACGCTGGTAGCCGACTCTTTCGGTAGCGGTCAGTTCCGCCTTGACGTCATAGTCGGCAAGATAGACGCTGTAATAGCCCGGACGGGCCGTTTCGGTGGCTTTGTCAAAGGAGGAACGCCAGCCTTCAGCGGGATTCTCCAGGAGTCCCGGCTGGGTGACAGGCTCTCCGGTCACCGGCATGAGGGCCAGGCCGCCTACCTGAAACTCGTGGAAGCAGGGGAAACCGTCGATGGAAGTATGATTGTCCTCATATCCAACGGCTTCCCACCCCTGGTTGTTGCCATAGGTGCCGTTGGTGGAAGCGCCGAGTTTGGCCATGCCGAACGGCGCCGACGCGGGCGTATAGACAAACCATCGGCTGTGTACGGTGCCGATGTTCGGATTCACGAAATCCAGGATATCTTCCTTGGGGGCGCATGAGGCGGCCGCCAGAACTGCGGCGGCACAAAGCAGGATTCTCTTCATTTTACTTGTGTTCGTTGTTATACAGGGCTATCGCGCCGAGGGACTCCAGCGCAGCATCCTGCATCAGAAGGCCTTTGTCGCGGTCGGGATTCACTTTCTTCCCGCTCCAGTCTTCGTAGAACAGGCCATTCTGGCTGCGGCCGTGCTGCCACGCATATTCAAGGTTCCGGGTGAATACTTTGATGTATTCGCCGCAGGTTTTGAAGTCCGGCTCCAATTCCATGTAAGCGCGGATGAGCTTTATGGTAAACCAGGGATCGTTGAGCACATAGGCCATCCCGATACCGTCCCTTTGCTTGACAAAATAGCTGTAAGCGCCTTTGGCGGTGGCAATCGCCTCGTCCAGATAGTGCTTTTCATGGGTGATGTGGTACAGGCGGGTACCCGCAGCTATCATCGCCCCGGAATTGTATGTCCACTTGGTCTTGTTGATGGAACCGTCGGCATTTCGGTCGTTCCAATAGGTCTGGTCGGAAGAGTCAAGCAGGTTGTTTCTCTCCCAGGCGTAAAGACGCTTGGCAAAGGCCAGGACGTCGGCTTTTTCGGCCTCGGGGCAAATGTCGTAGTAGCTCAGGAGGAACCATTGGGCATAGCCGTTGGCGCAGGCGGGTTTGTTGGAGTCGCCGTTGCCGGGCATGTTCTTCTGGTCCTCGCACCACCACAGGGCGCCGCCGAGCGTGTCATCCTCGCCGGAAAGGAGGAAGTGGACAATCTTCGCGCAGCGGGCCAGGTATTTTTCATCTTGCAGCTGTTTGTAGGCTTCCACAAGGTTGAGGCCGATGATGGAGTTGTCGTCGTAGAAACGGCTGCCGCTGCCGGTGGTTCCGTTTGTCTGGGACCCGTATCCTCCGGGGCCGTCGCTGCGCCAGTAAGCCTCATAGCGCTCGACTTTGGCGGCGTAGTCCACGTCATAACCCAACTTGTTCATCAGGGCGACCCCGCTCATGAGCCCGTCGTAAGGCCACAGGAAAGAGGCCGAAAGGTCTCCGTTGCCTTTGGGGTAATTCTCGTTGAAGAAGCCGGCCGTCGCCCCGGATTTGATTCCGTAGAGCTTATCTATGGTAAGATAAGTGTCGTAGGCGCGTTCGTGCCATACGACTTTTTCGGCAGCGGGCGTGGTGCCGCCTTCGTTTCCTCCGTTGGAGGGCTTCAGCTGTTCTTTGGACGGATCGCTGCAGGAGGTCTGCATGCAGGAGCAGAGAAACAGGGAGGCGATAAGGAGTTTTATGGATCTCATAATACGAAGATAATGAAAAAAAGCGGACGGCGCATCATCAAATGCGCCTGTCCGCTTGTCTTCAGAGGAATTACCTGGTAGTGAAATTGGAGAAATTGTGCCACATGCGGCCGTCGGCATCTATCCAGAGTTCGACGACGAAGTTGTGGTTGTCACAATCGGTAGGGGCTTTCCAGAGGTGGTCCCACTGGCCCTGGCCGGCAAACTCGGCAAGCTCGCGGATGTCACTGCGGCCTTCGGTTACGTTGGCCCTGTTTTCAGCGTCGCCGCTGTCGGGTCGGCCCCAGGTGTATTTCTGGCCGTCCAGCGTCAGGTAGAAGGAGTAGCGCTCTTCACCGTTGGCTGCGCACCAGTCCCAGCCGCGGTAGAACACCGAGTAAGTTTCTCCGCGGAACTTGCCGCCGCCCACATACTGGAGCACGCTGCCCTCGTAGGAATGCGGGCTGTCGGCCGCCCAGGTGAGGGTGATGTCGCTGAGGGTGATGCGTTTGACGGTCTTGTTGTTGAAGTCTACGATGAGCCGTTCTCCTGCACCCGTCGGGGTGGGGGTGACGGAACCGGACTTGTTGCCTTCGCAAAGGGTGCTGGCACCGCTCACATAGTACTGGTAACCGTCGCCGGTGAAGTAGATATCTCCGTTGCCGATCGCCGTTGCGTAGAGGACGAATACACCGTCGGCGCTCTTGTGGAGCTGCTGGCCGTCGGTCTCGGCACCTGTGCCGTGAATGGTCAGCGTGGAGGGAACGTGCTGCACGTCTTCGGCAAGCGGTGAGAAGTTGGAGAAGTTGTGCCACATGGTTCCGTCATTGTCGAACCAGATTTCCACGTCGAAGTTCTGCTTGTCGCAGTTGGTGGGCGCTTTCCAGAGGTGATCCCACTGGCCCTGGCCGGCGAATTCCGCCAGTTTCCGGACTTCGCTGCGGCCATCGGTAACGGTGGCGCGGTTTTCCGAGTCGCCGTCATCGGGGCGGCCCCAGGTGTATTTTTCGCCGTCCAGCGTCACGTAGAAGGAATAGCGCTCCTCGCCGTTGGCTGCGCACCAGTCCCAGCCGCGGTAGAACTCGACCGTGGTGTTGCTGCGGAATTTTCCTCCGCCTACGTACTTGAGCACGCCGCCGTCGTAGGAGTGCGGGGAGTCGGCCGCCCAGGTCAGGGTGATGTCACGGAGGGGTGTGCGCTTCACTTCGCGGGTGGAGAAGTTGAGGGTGAGACGTTCGGCCTCGCCGGCGGTCGTCGCAGTGATGCTCTGGCTCTTTTCTCCTTCTGTGAGAAGGCCTTCGGAGTTGATGTAGTACTGGTAACCGTCGCCGCTGGTGAAGAAGATGTCACCGTCCTTGAGCGCCGTTGCACCCAGACGGAAGATTCCGTCGCCGACCTTGGCCAGGGACTGGCCTGCCGTCTCTGCGGCCGAACCGCCGATGGTGAGCGTCTGAGGGATGTGGACAACGCCTTCCGCGAGGGGAACGATATTGGAGATGGTATAGCTCAGCGTTCCGTCGGCCGCGATGTTCACCGTCACGTCGAAGGTGCTGGAGGCTGTGCTGGAAGCCAGCTTCCACAGATGCGACCACTGGTCCTGTCCCTGGAATTCGTCAAGGGGCAGCGTGTAGCTTCCGTCGGCACCCACTGTGGGCCTGTTTTCAGCATCGCCGCTGTCGGGACGGCCCCAGGTGTACAGGTCTTCGCCGATACTCAGGTAGAAGGAGAAGCGCTCTTCCTCATATCCGCCGCCGGTGTAGAAGGCGGGAACGCGGACACTTTCGGCCTTGAAGACGCCGTCACCGCGGTAGGTGAGGGTTCCGTTCTCCAGCGGGGTCTGGTTGTAAGCCCAGGTCATTGCCGGATTGCCGATACGGGCGCGAGTGACGCTCTGGTTGTTGAAGTCGATGATCAGGCGCTCCAGCACGTCGGCGGGAGTGGCCGGGAAGTCAGTCAGGTTTTCACCCTGGACGATGGCGCTGCCGTTGGCATAATAGATGTTTCCGTCGCCTTCAAAATAGACAGAACCGCCGGTGAAGCTGGTGAACGGAAGCATGAACACGCCGTCGCTCACTTTCGTGAGGGTCTTTCCGCTGTCTGCGCATCCTTCGCCCTTGATCACAAGGCTTCCGGGAATATCCTGGACACCGCCGCCGGGAATGGGATCGCCCGGGTTGTAGGTCTGGATATTGGCAAACTCCTGATAGAACTTGTTGTCCTTGTTCGTGTAGATGAGATAGTCAAAGACTTTCCCTTCCACCTCTTCGGGGAACTTGAACGGGCCGTGACCCCAGTCGGGCCGGCCTTCGTATTCCGCAAGTTCAAAGTATTCGATACCGTAGTTGACGCTGGGGCGGGTTGCACCGTATTTGCTGTCGGTGGTGCTCCACTCGCATTCCCGGCCGTCGACCGAGACATAGACCGTGTAGCGCTCCTCGCCGGTGGCGGCGCACCAGTCCCAACCGCGGAAGAATTCCTCGATAACCATGCTGGCAGCCTTGAAAACGCCTTTTCCCACATAGGAAATCGTCGTATTGTGGATGGGGTACTCCCCGGGGTTCAGCCATCTGCTGGCGCAGGGGTATACACTGAGTCCGCTGATTGTCTCGAACTTTACGCCCAGCGAGTTGAAATCCACTGTGATTCGGGCCACTTCGCCCAGGCCGGAGGCTGTGACGTCTCCGCTTCCTTCACCTTCATTCAGGATATTGGAAGAGTCGAAGTAGTACTGCGTGCCCGTCTCTTCGTCGCTCTGGAAATAGATCTCACCGTCGGCAAGCCGGGTATAAATCTGGTAGAGGCCTTCCTCGACGATGCGGAATTCGCGGCCTTCCTCTTCACCGGACGCCTTGGCGCCGCTGCCCATCAGGTAGAGCGCTTTGGGGAAAGTGTCGATGCCTTCGCCGCGGGTGACGGTGATGCTCCTGCTGCCTTCGAACAGATGGCTCTCACCGCCCTTGGAGGCCCGCACCGTCCAGATGAGGGTGCTGGTCTCGCCGGGCTTGATACCGGCTTTGCGGGCAATGATATTCAGGTCGGCATGCGAAAGGGTGAGCCGGGGAAGGGCTCCCTGGTCGCTCTTGCGCACGTCCACGGGATCCGAGAAGTTACCGCCTTCTTTGTCAAAGAGTACTTCGTACAGGATGAGTCCGCCGTCATTGGCTTTACCGCCCTCCCATGACAGGATGATCGTCTCGGAGGAAGTTACGTCAAGCGATACGGCCGACGGAGAATCCAATGAAACCGGCATGGTGAAGTTCGTGTCGAACTCGTATGTCCTCTTGCACCCGACGAAAGCGAGTGCAATGGAAAGTATGGCAATGATTTTTTTCATAACAGACTACCAGTTGGGGTTTTGTTCCAGTATATTGTTGGTCAGGTCCCTTTCCTTCTGGGGGATGGGCCAGAGGTAGTGTTTGGCAGGGTCAAACTGGCGCTCTTCCACGCGGACGAAACCGTCGTCGGTGCCCACTGTCTCACCCGTGTACAGGCCGTGGCACCAGCCGTTCAGAACCGTTTCGGCGGTTTTCCAGCGGATGATGTCGTTGCGGCGGGTGCCTTCGAAGGCAAGCTCGCTCCGGCGTTCGTTGCGCACGATGGCCTTCAAGTCGCTGCCCGTTGCAGGGAAGTCCAGTGCTCCGGCCTCGGTGAAACCGGCACGCTCGCGGATTTTGCGGACCGTGGCATTCCAGACCGTCTCATTCAGGGTGCCCAGCTCCGCATGGGCCTCGGCGTTCATCAGGAGGACGTCGGCATAGCGGATGATGATGGCGTTCAGACCCGACTGGAGCGTCTGGCGATAGGTGTTGTCCCACCATTTGCGGATATAGTATCCGGTAGGCGTCACGTCGGAAGTGGAGCCGAAAGCGTCGCGGCCGGTCCAGTCCGGCTCGATGGCGCCGGCGGTTCCCGGATAGCTGTTGCCGGGATACATCACGGTAGCGGCGAGACGGGGATCGCGTCCGGCCCAGGGATTGGAGGCGTCGTAGCCGGAGCCTGCCTCGTCAATCGCCTTTCCGTTGAGCATGATGTAGCTGTCCACCAGGCTCTTCAGGGGAGCGAGGTTGGAATAGCCGCCCATGGACGGGGGAATGGTATTGTACATGATGTTGTGCTCGCGGGAGATGGGAATGTACTGGTTGGCGAGCATGATCTCGGGGCACTGTTCGGCCGATACTTCAAACAGGCCGCTGTAGGAAGGATACAGCTCGATTCCGCTGTTGTCCATGATGTCCTGGGTAATGTCGCGCACCTTCTGGTAATTGCCCTCGAACAGGTAGGTCCGGGCCTGGATGGCACGGGCGGTCCATTTGGTCACGCGGCCCTGGTCGGTTCCGCTGTAGGAGCCGGGAAGCGCATTGCCGTCAATCACTTCCTGCAGTTCATTCTCGATATTGGAGGCGACGGTCTCGGCGCTCTCACGGGTAAGAATGCGGGATTCGGCAATGGAGATGGGCGTGGTCACATAGGGAACGCCGCCGAAGTGTACGTACAGTTCGTAGTAGTTCCATGCGCGGAGGACCCTGGCCTCGGCAATATAGCGGGCCTTGAGGTCGGCAGCCAGGTCGGGGACCAGGTCGATATGGGCAAGGAGTTCGTTGCAGGCGCGGATTCCGGCATAGTGACGGTTCCATACGTCGTACACATAGCCGTCGGACGTGCCATATTTGCCGTTGCCGATAGCCTGGTTTTGTCCGCCCTTTACATAGGCGTTGTCCGTCATGCCGTCGCTGTAGACCAGCTCGTACATGTCCGTCAGATACGTATAGCAGGTATTGAGTGCGTCATAAGCGGCGCCCGGGTCATCCTGCCAGAAAGTGAGGTCGGTTTCGCGGTCGTAAGGAGGCGTGTCCAGCGGCACGCAGGCGGCGAAAACCATTGCGGAAAGAGTCAGTGCACAGAATATCTTTTTCATTGTTGTCTCCTCCATTAGAATTTAACATTCAGGCCGAAGGAATAGACGCGGGCCACGGGATAGGCGCGGCCGCTGCCGTCGGCATTGTATTCGGGATCCCAGCCACCACGCATGGTGGAGAGAGTAAGGGCGTTCTCTACGCTCACATAGGCGCGCAGGCCGCTCAGATGAATCGCTTTCATCCAGTCGCCCTGGAAGTTGTAACCCATCTGGACGTTCTTGAGGCGCAGGTAGGCGGCGTTCTGAATCCAGAAGTCGGACTTGGTGGCGTTGTTGGTGGATTCGCTGCCCATGGTCAGACGCGGGTAGGTAGCGTTGGGATTGGCCGGCGTCCAGCGGTCCAGGTGGAAGTCCAGAACGGGGCCTTCGTTGTTGTTGTGGAAGGCTTCCACGGCTTCACCTCTCATCCAGCGGCTGCGCATGCCGACACCCTGCAGGAATGCGGAGAAGAAGAATCCTTTCCACTGCATGTTGTAGCTGAGGCCGAAGGTGTAACGGGGGAAGTCGTTGCCCACCACAAAGCGGTCGTCGTCATTGATCACGCCGTCGGTGTTGCCGTTCTCGTCCGGTTTGTCGATGTAGCGGATGTCACCTGCGCGGGGGACGATGCCCTCCAGATGAGGTGCGGCTGCCGCCTCGTCGTCGCTCTGGAACAGGCCGTTGCTCCTGAGGGCATAGTAGGAGTAAAGCGGATACCCTTCCTTGATGACCGTGACCACGTCGTAGCCGTAGTACAGGGTTTCGCCCTTGGTGTCGACCACTTTGTTCCAGCTGTCGGAGATGTTTCCGGCAATGCTGTGGTCCACGCTTCCGGTGCGGAAGTGATAATTGGCCGACAGTTCCCAGCCCCAGCTGGACACCTTGGCGGCGTTGGAAGTGGGAGCGCCGTTGCCGAACATACCGGGAACCGGCAGGCCGACCAGGATATCGCTGGTGAGGTTGTTGAAGAAGTCGAAGGAGATATTGAGGTTGTTCTTGAGCAGCCCCATGTCCAGGCCGATGTCGGCCATCCGGGTGGTCTCCCACTTGATGGACGGGTCTACGGAAGAGAAGTAAGCCGTGGGGACAAGCTCGCCGCCGAAGTTGTAACCCTGGGTTACGGACACGGTCTGCATGTAGCGGTAAGCGCCGATGCGGTTGTTACCGACAAGACCCCAGCTGCCGCGCAGCTTCAGGGAAGGGATGATGGGACGGATGTTTTCCCACCAGGGTTCCTGGGAGAGACGCCAGCCCAGCGACACCGAAGGGAAGAGACCGGAACGGTTGCCCTTAGCGAAGTAGGACGAGTAGTCGTTACGGATATTGAATTCGGCCAGGTAACGCTCGTCGTAGTTGTAGGTGAGGCGGGCGAAGCCGGAATACAGGGACCAGTCGGATGCGCCGCCGTTGTTGGAGACTTTGTCGCCGGAGAGGTTGCCGACGAAAATGTCGTACTTGGAATCGTCGGTCAGGCGCTGGGTGTCGAAGTTCTTTGCACTTTCGCCTTCATAGGCATAACCCAGAAGGGCGCCCACGTTGTGCTTTTCGGCAAACGTCTTTTCAAAATTCAGGGTGATGGTGGACGTGAGTTTGGTGGCCCTGTAGGACGACTCGGAAATGTGGTTTTCCTTGTCTCCGGAGGCTGCCGCGGTGGAAGCCATGCGGTTCTCGTGCGTGCCGTTGTCAATGGAACGTCCGCCCACCGTGGCATTCAGGCTGAGGCCGTCCATGATGCGGAAACTGGCATTCACGCTGCCGCTGATGTCCTCGTTCAGGCTCTGGCGGTATCCGCCGGTTTCAAGCCGTTCCAGCGAGTTGGAGTTGGAGCCGGAAGGGTAGGTGTAGGTGCCGTCGGCATTCTTGATTTCGTAGATGGCGGGCATGCGGTTGCACTGCTCGATAATCCATTCGGTCCAGTAGGCGTGATCGCGGATGACGTTGCGGGTGTATTGGGCCGTGGCGTTTACGGTCAGGCGGTCGGTCACCTTGTGGCTCATGTTGAGGCGGGCGTTGTAACGGTTGTAGCCGTAGTCGGGGCCTTTGAACATGCTGTCCTGGTCCAGATAGCCCAGGGAAGCCATATAAGAGAGGTTCTTGGTGCCGCCGGTCACAGAGAGATTGTGACTGTGCTGGGGAGCCGTGGCCTTGTAAAGCTCGTTGATCCACTTCACGTTGGTGCCGCCGTTGCGGAATCCGGCGATATCCTGGGCGTTGAACTTGACGGTGCGGCCGGAGTTCACGGCTGCTTCGTTGTAAAGCTCGGCATAAATCCAGGAATCCACCACGGTGGGAAGGGCGGTAGCCTGCTGCAGGCCGAAGCTCATGTCGTAATTCACATGGACTTCCCCTTCGCTGCCTTTCTTGGTGGTCACCAGGATGACACCGTTGGAAGCGCGGGAACCGTAAATGGCCGTGGAGGATGCGTCCTTGAGGACGGAAATCTGATCGATGTCGTTGGGGTTCAGGTTGGCCAGGGAACCTTCGATACCGTCAATAATCACCAGCGGATTATTGTCGTTCATGGTGTTGTAGCCGCGGATATTCATTGAAGGAACGCCGCCCGGAGTGGAGGAACCCTGCTGGATAACCAGACCGGGAGTGGTGCCCTGGAGACCTTCCAGAACATTGTTGATGGGTTTTCCTTCCAGCTCCTTGGTCGACACGGAAGCTACGGCGCCGGTGAGGTTGACTTTCTTCTGTACACCGTAACCTACTACCACGGCGTCGTCCAGCAGCAGGCTGGACTCTTCCATTGTAACATCCACCGTGTTGCGGCCGGCGACAGCCACCTCTACGGGTTCGTAGCCGATAGCCGAAAATACCAGCACCGCGTCCGGTTTGGTCTGGATCGTGTAGAATCCATCTACATTGGTGACTGTTCCCTGTGACGTGCCTTTCACAATCACGGATGCGCCAATGACAGATTCTCCGTTTGAAACAACCGTACCGGATACCCGGTGGCCGTTTTGCGCCGCGGCGCCGAGGCAGGCGCCTGCGCCCATGAACACGAGCACGGACAGTACTGCTGTCCGGATGCATTCACTGAACTTGGATCGTTTCATCTGTAATGGGATTAAGTTAATATTGGGTTGTTTTGTCAATTTGCGAGAGGGCATAGGCGTATGCACCTATGGATACGGCTTCACTGGTACCCAGCTGCGATACCGTAATGCCGGTCTTCTTGTCTTTCCGGTAGCGGACGGTCCGCTCGCTTCCGGGAATGTTTACAGGTATGGAAGTGTCTTCCAGGAATTTACGCATGCCTTCCCCGCTGGTAAGGTCCAGCACCTGCATCTGCACCCACGGCTGTATGGCCTGCGTCAGTGCCGGGATGATGAACCGGGCGGCGCCGGAGAGGCCTCCGCCGATCACCACCAGCCCGTCGGCAATGTCAAGGGCATGTGCAAGGGCGTCGGCGATGGCTGTCCCCATGTCCGCAAAGGCGGTCCTGGCAGCCTGCATATTTCCTTCGCGCTGCCCCATGGCTATCTCGAAGATATCTTTGGGAGAGAGGTCCCCGCCGTTTCCGGACAGTTGGGCGTACACGCGTTTGACGGCGCGGATGCTGACGCTTTCTTCGGCAATTTTGTCGGGGAAATGGACGTTGCGCATCAGCCATACATCTCCGCCGCAGCCGTTGTCGCCGCGCAGAAGAACGCCGTCCAGCACGACTCCCGCGCCGAATCCGGTCCCGAGCGTAAGGCCGATGAGGTTTTTATAGCGCTGCGTGCTTCCGGCCTGCTCGAGGCGGGCATTCATCTGCGGAAGCGCTCCGGCAAGGGCCTCCCCGTAAGCGAACAGGTTGCCGTCGTTGTTGATGAATACCGGCAGGCCGAAAACCTCCGAAAGGTACGGTCCCATGGCGACGCCGTCGCGGAAGCAGGGGAAATTGGGCAGGTCCCCGATGATTCCGGCCTCGTAGTCGGCAGGGCCGGGAAAAGCGAAACTGATGGCCGCCGGACGTTCCGGAAGGGCTTCTTCCACCTGGCGGAACCCGCTGACAAGCACGTCCAGGCAGCGCCGGACGTCGTCCGTCACCGCGTTGAGGCGCACCGGAGCCACCACTTCCTGGCAACCCCTGATGGCCGAAAAGACGAAGTTCGTCCCTCCGGCATCCAGTGTCATTACTGTTCTGTGGTCGTTTTCGTACATATCGCGCTTAAGCATTGAAACGGATGAAAGCCCGGATTACCTTGCAGCTTTTCCCTTCCGCCTCGCCGTGTGGCCGGATGGTATATTCACCTACCGAGGCCGGGATAATGAAGGTCTCGGCATAATGGACGACAAAAGGAGGGAAAAGGCCTTTCGGGCTTTCCACGACGGCTTCTTCTCCTTCTACCAGATTCAGGACCTGGACGCTGTCTCCGGTCCGGAACGTGACAGGCACGCTGAAGCGTGTCCTCCGGGTTTCAATGAATTCGTAAGGATGGAGACCGGTCCGGGTCTCGTCCCAGCCTTCTCCGGCGGCGGTTTTCTCGAAATGGTTGGCCAGATGCTCCTTGACATAGCGGGTGTCTCTTTCCCACTGGATAACCTTGCTTCCGCGTTCCACATTGATGGGACGGGGTTTTCCGTCCAGGCCCAGCCGCTGCCAGTCCCACAGCTTGAATGTGAACAGATTGGGCGTAGCGCTGATCTCAAGTGTAAGGCAGCCTGCCCCCGAGCAGTGGATGGTGCCGCCCGGAATCAGGTAGTGGTCGTGTTTGGTGGCGGGGAGTTTGTTCACGTACTTCTCGGCGTCGAAAACCAGTTCTCCGCGCTGGGCGGCGCGTAAATCCTCCAGCATGGCGTCTTTGTCCACGCCGTCTTTTACGCCCAGATAGACCACGGCGCCGGGTGCGGCGTCAAGGATGTAGTAGCTCTCGTCCTGGGTATAGGACATGCCGAAGTTTTCACGGATAAACTGTGCGGTCGGATGCACCTGGAGGCTCAGGTTGCCTCCGCCTATGGTGTCAAGGAAATCGAAGCGGATGGGAAAATCCTTGCCGAAACGGGCCTGGACAGGGCCGCCGAGCAGTTCCCGGCTGTGGCAGAGGACCAGGTCCTGGGACGGGAGTTCGAAGTTGACGCCCTCCACTTCCAGCAGCAGGCTGTTTTCTTCCGGGACACAGTCGAAGCACCAGCCGTAATTCGGAACCTCCGGGTCAAGGCCGCAGACATCTTTCATCCACTGGCCGCCCCACGGAGCGGGATCGAAGAAGGGAACAACCCGGAAGGGGCCCCGGACGGTGTTCCGGAGACCTTCCCGGAAAGTTTCTCCGGAAATGAGCTTGGGGTCTCCGGGAGCGTTGGTGTCCAGCCACCACTGCACTTTCCCGAACAGGGTGTCTTTGTATTTGTCCAATACACGCCAGTCTATGAAATATCCGCGCTTATACTGAATGGAAACGGGGTCCTGCCGGTTGTCCACGCCCAGGCCGCACACTTGGTGGCGGCGGAAGCGCTGCTGTATTTCCCAGCGCGCCATGTCGGCATAGACAAGCGTGGCGTCAGGAGCGACGAGCACTGCTCCGGGGCCGACGACCAGCGTCTCTTTTCCGGCACGGCGAAGCGTCTCCCGGGCCTGTTCCAACTTTTCTGCGTCGAAGAACTCTTCCAGGCAGAAAGGGGACACAAAACCGAACAATACGTCGTCGGTCATGAAACGGCGGGTCATTTCCAGAATCTGGTTCTGGGGCTTCATGAGCGTATATGTGCGTACAATATGGGAGAAAGCACCATCAAGGCCGTCCAGCAGTTCGTCTTCCAGGACTCCGGTGTAACAGTCCAGAGCCACAGGCTTTTGACCGCATTCAGCAAGCATATTTGCTACTTCTCTCCATCCACGAAAAACCCGTCCCTCCACATGGGTGGCCGGATATTTGTCATAGTTTCGTGTTCTCATTATGTATGAACAAATAAATAGTTTGTGCAAATATATACATAAGTTTTTATCTGCCAAAATTTTTTTATACTTTTGTGCGGACAAAGAGAAAATACCTATGACACTGGATCCCAGCAGCAATATTCCGTTGCACAAACAGGCGCAACAGATTCTGCGCGAACTCATTGAGAGTCCGGAGTACAAAAACGGGAAGATGCTCCCGAATGAAGTGGACCTGGCTCAGCAACTGCACATATCCCGAAATACATTGCGCCAGGCCATCAACCAACTGGTGTTCGAGGGGCTGCTTGTCCGCAAGAAGGGGGTCGGTACGAAAGTCGCTCGCAAGGCCATAACCGGCGGTGTGAAAAACTGGCTCAGTTTCTCGCAGGAAATGAAAATGCTGGGTATTGAAGTGAAGAATTACGAGCTTCACATCAGTTTCAAGAAAGCCAGCCTTGAGATTGCCGATTTCTTCGGCGTAGAGGAAGGGACGCGCTGTGTGGTCATGGAAAGGGTGAGAGGCAACACGTCCTTCCCCTTTGTCCACTTCATCTCCTACTTCAACCCGAAGCTGCCGATCAACGGGGAAGAAAACTACAATCTTCCTCTGTATGAGATGCTTCAGACCACATATGGAATAGAAGTGAAAACCTCAAAAGAAGAAGTGTCGGCCCGCCTGGCGGGAGAAATGGTGGCCGCCAAGCTGGAAATCCAGCCCAACGACCCCATCCTTATCCGCAAGCGCTTTGTCTACGATGTGAACGCGCTCCCCGTAGAATACAATATCGGCTACTACAGGGCCGACAGTTTTACCTATACGCTGGAAGCCAGCCGTTAGGACTTCATGCGTCCGGCTGCAAAAGAGCAGTACAGCAGATAGAGCAGACAGATGGAAATCACGGCAAGGGAACCGTTCTGATTCCCGACCCACTCCGTGGCCAGTCCCATGAGCGGAGGAATTACGGCACCGCCGCAAACCCCGGTGATCATGAATCCGGAAATCTCGTTGGCCTTTTCCGGACGGGCTTTCAGCGCCTGGGAGAAGAGCACCGAGAAAACGCTGGAGCAGAAGAAGCCGATACCGCCTATCCCGATGAGGATCAGGGTGGCCGTAGGGGCAAAGAACAGGAGGATCATTGCTGCTACAGCGAGGAAAATATTGATTTTCAGGTATTTGATATCGTTCATCCGGCTTAGCAGGAACGTCCCGAGGAAAGCCCCGGCCGTACGGCAGATGAAGTACACGCTGGCGCCCAGCGATGCCTTTTCCACAGCCAGGCCGCAACGCTCGATGAGGAGTTTGGGACTTACGGTATTGGTGCCGACATCTACGCCCACCACAAAGAAAATTCCAAGGAAGAACAGCAGGACGGCCCTGTCTTTCAGAAGGCCGAAGGCTTTGGAAACCGACGTTCCGTCCCCGCTCGGCTTTTCCTTTTCAATCCAGGTGAATTCCAGTAACAGCCAGGACAGGAACGTGACCAGCGCATAGATGGTGAACAGATACTTCCAGTTGCCGAAGCTGCCCGCCGCAAACAGCGCCAGGAAAGGAGCGCAGAAAGAGGAGACAGCCTTGACCACTTGTCCGCCGGTAAGGCAGGAGCTCAGTTTCTCGCCGCTGACTACATTGGTAAGCAGCGGATTCAGAGACACTTGCAGGATGGTATTACCGATTCCCAGAAGGATGAAGGCAAGCATGCAGGAAGCAAAGCTGTACCAGAAAAACGGGATGAGCATGCCCACAAACGTGATGATATTGCTGATCTGGACCATCGTTTTCCGTCCCAGCCGGTTCATCAGAAGCGCAGCCGGAACCGAAAGGAAGAGGAACCAGATGAATACCATGGAAGGGATGAACCCTGCCAGGGACTCACTCAGGCCGAAGTCCTGCTTCAGATAGCTGGTGGCGATTCCAACGACATCACAGAAGCCCATGACAAAAAACGCGGCGAGTACGGGAACGTAATTGAATTTGCGGATCATCGGTTTCATAAAACAACGGTTTTAGTGTGCTGCAAATATATAAACATTCCAACATATTTGCAAAATGTATGAACATTTATAACCCTCTGCACCAGGCCGGAATAAAAAAATATCCTATTTTTGTGTCATGAAACCACAAGCCGCAATTCCCCTCGAAGACGCCGCCCGCCTGAGCGGGCCGATGGCTTTCAACATCATGCTCAAGCCGGCCGGGTCGCTGTGCAACCTGGGATGCGCGTATTGCTACTATTTGGACAAGTCGGCCATCTATGGGGGAAAGGAGCCGCGGATGTCTCCGGAGGTGCTGGAAGGGATCACCAAGGCCTATATCGACGCCAACGACGTCCCCGAGGTGCAGTTTGTCTGGCACGGCGGCGAGCCCCTTCTGGCGGGCCTCGACTTTTTCCGGAAAGCCGTGGAATTCCAGCGGAAATACGCCGGCGACAAGCGCGTCTTCAATTCCATCCAGACCAACGGCACCCTTCTCACGCCTGCGTGGGCCCGTTTTTTCCGGGAGAACAACTTCCTCGTAGGCTTGTCACTGGACGGGCCGGAGGACGTGCACGACCGCTATCGGCTCTCCCAGGGCGGCGCCCCGACTTTCCGGAAAGTGATGGAAGGGCTCCGGATCCTTCGCGGGGAAGGCGTCCAGTTCAATACGCTCTCCACCGTCAGCCGGGCGGGCGAAGGCCGCGGCAGGGAGGTGTACGCCTTCCTGAAAGAGGCCGGAAGCCGCTACATGCAGTTTCTCCCCGTGATGGAATTCGTGCGCCTGAGGGGCAAAAAAGCCCGTCCGGTCATCGCAGAACCCGGGGCCGACGGTGCCGTCCCCGCTTTCTGGTCCGTGTCGGCCCGGGGATTCGGGACGTTCATGTGCGACGTGTTCGACACGTGGGTGCGGCAGGATGTAGGGCAGTGCTTTGTGCAGCTGTTCGATTCGGCCCTCGCGGCCTGGTGCGGGCAGCGGGAAGGGGTGTGCGTGTTCGGGAAAACCTGCTCGGGCAACGCGGTCATCGAGCACAACGGCGACCTGTACGTCTGCGACCATTTTGTCTACCCCGCCTACAAGGTGGGGAATGTGCTGGAAACGCCCGTCCGCGAGCTCATGGAAAAGGACGTCGTGAAGCGGTTTGCCTACCGGAAGTGGACCGGCCTGCCGAAGCGCTGCCTCCAGTGCCCGTATCTGCCCGCCTGCAACGGCGAATGCCCGCAGCACCGGGACCCCGGAACGGGCGTCAATGTGCTGTGCGAAGGATACCGGCTCTTCTTCGACCATGCGGCGCCGGTGCTGGACCGCATGCGCTGGCTCCTGTCGCAGCAGCGCGCTCCGGCCGAGATTATGGGAATGTTTTAGCGGGGGAAGAGGCCGAACAGAGCGCTCCCGCTGCCTGACATGGCGGCATACACCGCCCCGCGGCGGTACAGCGCTTCTTTCTGGGCGGCAAGTGCGGGATAGCGGGCGAACACCGTCTTCTCGAAATCGTTTCCGAGTTCTTCCTTCCAGGTGGAAACCGGCTGTGAGAGGATGCTGCGGAGCGGTTTTTCCGGGATACGGGGGACGATCCCGCGGTAGGCGTCGGCCGTAGAGACCGCAATTCCCTCAGGGACAATCACTTCTATCCTGTAGGCCGACAAATCGATATCCCACGGCTCCAGCACTTCTCCCCGGCCGCTTCCGAGCATGGGGCGGTTGTACACGAAGAAGGCGCAGTCGCTTCCGAGGCGGGCGGCATAGGCCGCGAGGGTGTCGTCGTCCAGCTGAAGGCCGCCCAGCGCAGCGATGCTCCTGAGGGCAAAGGCCGCGTCGGCCGATCCGCCGCCCAGGCCGGCGCCCACGGGGGACCGTTTTTCCAGGAAAACCTTCATGGGCGGCAGTTTGTACTCTGCCGCCAGCAGGGCATACGCCTTGGCGGTGAGGTCCTGCAGCGGATCCCAGTCCACGCCGCCTTCCCGGGCCAGGGTGATCATCAGTTTCCCGTCTTCCGACACCGCCTGCGAAAGGGTGCCGTAGCGCTCCTTCAGACCGGCCAGGGTGCGGGAGTAGTCGTCGCCGGTTATGACCTCCAGGCAGTCCGAAAGGCCGGAATAGGGGATAAAGAGGGTCTCGAGGTCGTGGTAGCCGTCCTCGCGTTTACGGATAACCTGCAGCCCCAGGTTCAATTTCACGTTCGGGTACGTAATCATATTTTGCAAAGATAATCGGGAAATCGGTTAAAACATAAAATTATTCAGCTAAAACCGCCTTTTTTTTTGCAGGTATCTTGGAAAACCCCTGCGCTTTCGCCACCTTGCAGACGGAAAACAACACGCTTTCGTATGCAAAAACAAGTCCTTTTTCTCCTTCTCGGAACCCTTCTTTTTTCCTGTCAGGAACCGCTTTCCGCTCCCCTTTCCCGCCGGCAGCCGCAGGCCGACTCGACCGTGGTTCCCAAAGACACCGTGGTCCCCATGCCGGACTTTTACCAGACCGCCCTCTGTTTCCCCGACACAGTGAACTGGCGCGCGGGCGACACCCGCGCCGCCCGCCTGCTTCTGCTGAAAAACGGGAAAGTCCTGGGCGGAATGGCGGCCGGGGACAACCCATCCCCGGAAAGCCATCGCTTCTCGGGCGGTCACCTTTGGACGGATACCACCGACGGAACGGAAACGGTTGTCACCTGCGACGGGGAGGAGGCCTTCCGTTACAGCGGGGAAGAACGTCTGCAGGGGCTTGTAACGGCGTCGGACGGGGTACATACGCTGGGCCAGCGACCGGGCGGCGGCCTGTCGTACCGCATCGACGGCCGGGAGGTGTTTTCCTCCTCCGCCGGCATCATACTGGGCTGGGCGGCCGACCCCGACTGGCCCGGCGGCGCCCTTCAGGAAGAAGACGGATGCGTCTATTATTGCTACGGAATCGGCCAGGAGTACCATTTTATGTGCGGGGACCGGACACTCGAGGTCCTGGCGCCGCAGCCGGGTACGGTGCTCCTGGATGCGAAAGTGCTCCACGGAACCCTATACCGGCTTGAGCGCCGCTATTCGCAGCTTTTCCTGGTCCGGGGGGAGGAAGCCTTCCCCCTCGGGGCCGGCCTGCCGGACGGCGGAAACCAGTGTAAGCTGGCCGTCGTGGACGGCGAGATGCTGGTGAAGGGGCACAGCCTGGAAGGAGACGAGGATGTCTGCTGGCTGCGCGGACCGGACGGAATCCGCTACGTCTGCCGCTCCCGCCGTGCCATCCAGGGCCTGTACGCAGAAAACGGGATCATGGCCGCCATGGAGCAGGATTACGAAGGCTGCATCCTCTGCATGTGGTGTGCCGGAAAACCCTGCTACTTCCGCGCGGAAACCTATCGGCTGTCCCTGGACCGCTGCGCCAAGCTCCGGAAAGGCTGGTTCGCCGCCGCCCTCACCGCCGACGAAGGCTCCGACCACGTGGTGCAGCTGGGCCCGGACCGCGTCCCGGTGCGTTTCAACGGTTATTTTACAGGAATCTATTCAGAATAAGCCATGCTTGTCAATATCCATTGTGCCAAATGCCTGGGGATCACGGCCATCCCCGTCACCGTCGAAGTCAACATCACCCTGGGCGTCGGAATCCACCTCGTGGGCCTGGCCGACGCTGCCGTCAAAGAGAGCCTCCTGCGCACGGTAACCGCCCTCCAGGGCCGCGGATTCCATATTCCCGGGAAGAAAATCGTCATCAATCTGGCTCCTGCCGACTTGCACAAACAGGGAAGCGGATACGACGTGCCCATTGCCCTAGGGGTGATTGCCGCTTCCGGCCAGCGCGAGATGCCCGGGCTGGAGAAGTACCTGATCATGGGGGAACTGGGCCTGGACGGAAGCATCCGTCCGGTGAGCGGCTCTCTCCCGATGGTGGAACTGTCCCGGGAGATGGGGTTCCGGGGGTGCATCCTGCCGGAAGCGTCGGCCCTGGAGGCGGTGGATTATACGGAGACGCTTCTCTACGGGGTGCGGACGCTGGAGGACGTGCTGCTGATCCTGGAGGAGAAGGACGACCCCTCCGACCTGCTGATCTGGAACACCGAGGCGTACCGGAAGGCCCGTGAAGCGCCTCAGGACCAATTCCGCACATACATGGATTTTGCTGACATCGTGGGCCAGGAAGGGGCCAAGCGCGGGGCGGAAATCGCATCGGCCGGACAGCACAACATGCTCCTTCTCGGCGCTCCCGGAAGCGGGAAAAGCTCCATTGCAAAGGCCCTGGCGGGGATTCTTCCGCCGATGAGCCTCGAGGAGAGCATCATCACGTCGAAGGTGTATTCCGTGGCCGGGCGTGCATCCGGCGGGCTGGGACTCATGCGCCGGCGGCCGTTCCGGGCACCGCATATATCGGCCTCCAAGGCGGCGCTGCTGGGCGGCGGGTCTGGCGACAACATCCTCCCCGGGGAGGTGTCCCTCGCGACAGGCGGCGTCCTTTTCCTGGACGAATTCTTCGAAGCCCCAAAATCCACGCTGGAGGCCCTTCGCGGGCCGATGGAAGACCGCCGCGTCACCGTCTCGCGCCTCAAGGCCAAGGTGGAGTATCCCGCCTCGTTCATGCTGGTGGCCGCGTCCAATCCCTGCCCCTGCGGCTATTTCGGGGAAGGCGACCGCTGCACCTGCACCCCGGGCCAGCGGATCGCTTACTTTTCCAAGCTCAGCGGTCCCATCATGGACAGGATCGACCTGCAGCTATGGATCCATCCGGTGGAAACGTCGGCCCTCGTACGGGGCGGAAAAGGGGAACCGTCGGCCGATATTGCCGCGCGTGTGCTGAAGGCCCGCGAGCTGCAGCGGCGGCGCTTTTCCGGGACGGGCATCTTTTGCAATGCAGAGATGTCATCCCGGCAGCTGGAGCAGTTCTGCCCCCTGAGCGAAGAGTGCAAGCAGCTGCTGGAGAACCTGATAGAACGCCTGGGACTGAGCGCCCGCGCCTACACCCGCATTATCCGGATCGCCCGCACCATCGCCGACTTGGCCGAAACGCCCGACATCCTTCCCGCCCACCTCGCCGAAGCCGCCGGCTACCGCTTCCTGGATAGAAGGAATATCCTGGATTTGTAGTATCTTTGCAAAACCATGACCAAACAGATTCATATTGCAGGTCTTGAAGACTTGCAGCGGGCGGCAAAGGAGTTCCTGGATGCCGTCAAGGGGCATTCGCTCATTGCCTTCTATGCGCCCATGGGAGCGGGCAAAACCACTTTTACCACAGCGCTTTGCAAAGAACTGGGCGTGGAAGAAGACGCCGTCAGTTCCCCCACTTTTGCCATTGTGAATGAATACCGGGGCACCGGCGCGCGTTCCATCTTCCATTTCGACTTCTACCGCATCGAGCGGCCGGAAGAGGCGCTGGACATCGGCCTGTATGACTATCTGGATTCCGGGGAATTGTGCCTCATGGAGTGGCCCGAAAACATTGAACCGCTGCTCCCGGAAGAAACCCTCCGCGTGCACATCTCCGTCCTTCCTGACGGCTCCCGGAACTTGAGCTGGGAAGATTAGTCCCTGAGCCAGCCTTCCGGGTTCTGGGGAGTGGTCCCTTTCCACAGCTCGAAGTGGAAGAGGTCTTCTCCGCCGATGGTGTCCACAGTGCCCACGACTTGTCCGGTGGTTACTTTCTGTCCCACTTTCACGGCAACGCTCTTGAGTTTGCTGTAGAGGGTGAAATACTCCCCGTGATTGATCAGGACGCACTGGTTGTAACCGGGCAAGACCACAATCTGGGTCACTTTTCCGTTAAAGACGGCCTTGGCCTGGGTGCCCTGTTTGACGGCCAGGGTAACGCCGTTATTCTGAGGCAGTTCCACGTTCTGATAAACGGGGTGCTGGTGCTTGCCGAAGCGTTCCACCACGGCGCCTTCCACCGGCCAGGGAAGCCGGCCCTTGTTGGAGGCGAATTCGTTGGACAGTTTGGTGTTCACCACGGTTGAGGTGGTCTTTGCCCCGGAGCCTTTCTTGGCGCCGGCTCCGCCCTTTTTGGCGGCAGCGGCTTCCTGGCGGATGAGTTCTTCGATCCTGCGGTTGAGGGCCTGTTTCTGACGGTTTTTCTCCTGCAGCTGGGCCTGGTATTTCTTGCGGTCTTTCCCCAGCTGGGTCACCAGGCGGGAGGCTTCTGACTCTTCGCCCTGCAGCTGCCGGCGTTCACCCACCACCTTGGAGCGCATGGCGTCGGCCTCTTCGCGCAGGCCGTCCAGCCGCTCTTTCTCCACCGCCAGCTGGGCCGACGTCTCCCGGATCCGGAGGGCCTGCGTGCTCATTTCTGCGGACAGGCTCCGGAGGTAGCCGGCGCGTTTGAGTCCCTGGCCGATGGATTCGCTGGAGAGGATATACATGTACCACAGACGGCTGTCGCGGTTCTTGTAAGCGCCCCTGACCAGCCGGCCATAGTAGAGGGAGAGGGTGTCGTGACGGGCCTGGAGGCGGTCCATCTGGGCTTTGCAGACGCGGATGGAGTCGTCCAGGACGCGGAGGGTCTGGTCACAGCCGGCGATGAGTTTCTCCCGCGCCTGGATTTTGCTCCTGACGAGCGACAGGTTCCCGAGGGCTGCGCTGCTGGACTTGGAATTCTGGTCCAGCTTGCGGCTCAGCAGGGCGATGTCCTTTTCCAGCTGCGCCCGCTCCCTTTCCAGCTTCTTCATGGATGCTTTCTGTCCGGAAGCGGAAAAAGTGCAGAGGAGCACGGCGAATATGAGTGCAAGGACTTTTCTCATGGTTTGGCTTCCAGCCGGGCGGCCTGGTTACGGTATACTTTGGCGGTGTCGTCCTCTCCGAGGGCTTCGAGGACGGTGGCGTAATGGTTCAGGATCACAGCGCTTTCCTTTCCGCCGTAGAGCATGGCGTGCTTGAAGAAAGGCTTGGCTTCCAGGTCTCTTCCCATCAGGTGGAGGATCCAGCCGAAGGTGTCCAGGTAGGTGGCGTTGTCGGGCTCGGCCTCCACGGTTTTCTTGGACATGTTGTACGCCTTTTTCAAGGATTTGCCCTCTTCGGAAAGGTAGTAGGCGTAATTGTTCAGGACCGGGGCGTAGGAGGGGTTCAGGCGGAGGGCCTTGTCGTAGCATTTATAGGCCTGTCGGGCGTTGCCTTTGGAGTGGTAGGCGTCGCCCATCATGGACCAGGCGTTTACGGCAATCTCCTTTTCCTTGGGATAGTTGGTAATCAGGTACTGGCAGTTGCCGATGATGGCGTCGTAGTCTTCCAGCTGGTAATTGGCCATGTTGGCGTAGTCCAGGAAGGCCAGTTCGCGGAAGCGGTTGAACGCGTCGACGGCGCGGTCGCGGAGTTCCGTCCACTGCTCCATCAAGCCAAGGTACTGGATGTAAGTGGCTGTGTGAGAGACGCTTTCCGGGAACTTGTCGGCCAAGGTGCGGAACCACTGTCCGGCCTGCTCCGTGCGTCCGGTGGCGTAGTAATACGTGCCGACGGCATTCAGCAGGGTGCTGTCGGAAGGATGGACCGCGGCGGCGCGGGTCACCAGCGAGTCGAACCCGGAACGGTGCAGCTGGAGAATCTTCGGATCCAGGCTGCGCGTCAGGTTGCCGATGTACATGCTCTTGGACTGCGCGGGGATGTCCTCCGACGAGAAGAAAGGCTCCAGCGTCCGGAAATACTCCGGATAGCGGCGCTGGTGCCGGTGGACTTCCGACATGCCCAGGATGGCGGGGATGTAGCTGCTGTCCAGGGCGAGCGCTTCCGTATAGCGGACTTGGGCCAGGGAGTCGGAAAACTCGGCCAGATAATAGTCTCCCAGCATGGAGAGGATGGAGGGGGAGGAGTACTGCTGGTTGAATTTCTCCAGAAGGGCGGCGCCCTCGTCCTGCCGGCCCATGGCGGTGTAAACGTCGTACTGGGTGCGCACCACTTCTTCGGAGGGGCCGCGCTGCTTTTCAATCTCTTCGAGGGCCTTCAGCGCTTTGTCGAACTGCTTGCGGGCCAGATACACGTCCAGCAGTTCGTAGACGGCATTGGGTTGGTCCGGGAAACTTTTCACCAGGGCTTCGTACAGGGAGGAGCCTTCGTCCTGCCGGCCGCCGGAGAGGTACAGGCGGGCGAGCGACCTGCGGTACCAGTAGTTGGTGCTGTCCAGCGCCACGGCTTTTTCCATGGCCGATGTGGCCGCTGACAGGTCCTGGGATGCATTTTCCGTCAGGGCCAGATAGTACCAGACGGCGTCGTTCTGCGGAGCAGCCTTGGACAGGGAGGTCAGGAGGGCCCGGGCACGGGTGATATTCCCGTCGCTGTAGTGCTGGACGGCGTCCACCAGATGGGCTTCCACCGACGGCTGGGCGGCGGCGGAAAAGGCGGTTGCGGCAAGCAGGGCAGCGAAAAGAAGCCTCAGTTTCATGCTTGCAAAAATACGGGTTTTGTGAAAAACAACCAAGAACACTTCTGCTTTTCTGTTTTTTTTGCGAAATTTGTCTCATTGTGAACAAAATCCGGACCTCTTGAAACGTTTTTGGCCAAAACTGCATCTTATTACTTGGACAGGAGATGAAGAGTCTCCCGGAGCGGTGTCGTCCGCTGAGCGGCTGGCCAGTGCCTGCAAAGAAGGCAACCGGAAAGCCCAGAAAAAGTTGTTCGACACCCTTGCCCCCAAGATGATGGCGGTGTGCCTTCGGTATATGGGAAACCGGGAAGACGCGCAAGACGTGCTCCAGGAGGGTTTCATCACCCTGTTCACCAAACTGGATTCCTATCAGGGGAGCGGTTCCTTTGAAGGTTGGGCCAGGAAGATCTTTGTCAACACTGCACTGATGCATCTGAGGCGCACCGACGCCCTCGGCCTGAGCGACGACCTCTCCGAAGCCCGCACCCTCTTTACCCCGGAAGCCTCCCCCGTCGAGAAAATGGGATACAAAGAACTCATGCGGCTCGTCGAGTCCCTCCCCGCGGACGCCCGTACCGTATTCAATATGTATGTGATTGAAGGATACTCCCACAGGGAAATCGCCCAGGAACTCGGATGCACGGAAGCCACGTCACGTTCCAAACTTCAACGTGCGCGGCTTCGCCTGCAGGAAATGATAAACGATAAAAAATGAACGAGAAAGAGTTTGACATATATGTAAGGAACCTGCTGCAGAACGCAGAGGAAAACGTCTCTCCCTCCGTCTGGAAAGGGGTTGAGGCGGGCCTTTCCAAGCCTCGCCGCGCAGTCGTTCCCTTCTGGCGCCGGGTTGCCGTATCGGTCGCCGCGGCAGCCGCGGCCGTGGCCGGTTTTGTTTTCCTGAAACCTGCCGCCCCCGTTCCCGCAGAACATTCTAACCCTACTATATCCATTGCCTCCGTCCCCGAGGTGACGGTCCCCTTGACAAAAGAGGAACTTACCCCCGTGGAAATTCCCGTCGCCCGCCGGAGTGCGGCTCCGCACGGTTCAGTTTCCGCGGTTCCCAGCCTGCAGGAAGAACCTGTTGCAGCAACGGAACTTATTGTGGACAAGCCGGTTAAGACGACACCTTCCGCTGCCGTCGCCATCGCGCCTTCTTCCGTCCCGTCCTCGGACGTGGACGTTCAGAGCGCCTTCAACCACCTCGCCTTCCAGGACCGCCAGGCTTCGTCCGGCCGCGGCCTGTCCCTGCTGGCATCGGCCAGTATCCAGGGCAATGAGCGCAGCCAAGTGGGGGTTCCGGGCGGCCGCCGTCCCGCCGCTCCGCCCATGGGCTCCGCGGAAGGCATCTACAACGAGACGCCGGAAACCAGTTTCCGCCTGCCGTTCTCGGTGGGTGTCGGCCTTAAGTACAACTTCACGCCCCGCTGGGCTCTGAGTTCCGGACTCCGTTACACCAACCTCAGCCGCACCTTCATGGGCGACTACGTGTCCTCCGAAGGCTTTGCCGTCCCCATGACCGACATCGACAACGAGCAGCACTGGATTGGCGTCCCCCTGAATGTCCACTACGACATCGTCAACCGGGGCCGATGGAGGGTGCACGCCTTCGCCGGCGGATCGGCCGAATGGCTGGTGGACAATGACTTTCTCATCCACAACTCGCCCAAGGACCTGCATTTCCACCAGAAGGGCGTTGCCCCGCAGTGGTCGGCCGGTGCCGGTTTCGGTGTGGAATTCAAACTTACCCCGCTGGTGGGCTTTTATCTGGATCCCAGCTTCCGCTATTACTTCAATACGGAAAACCAGCCGCGCTCGCTCCGCACCATCCAGCCGCTGCGCTTCGACATCGAGGCCGGCCTGCGTTTCAGCCTCGGAGAGCGCTAACTGTTGAAAACTTTCCTGTTAGGAAACACGCAAGTTATCATTCACGGATCTTTTCCGGAAAAAACCTTAATTGCGGCCTGTTAATCAGCGAATTAACAGGCCGCAACTGCGTTTTGTTGATAACTTTTTCTTTCAAAAGCGTGGGAAAGTTGCCAGTGAAAAACTATCTTTGTTCCCGTGGGAGTTCCCCCGACTGACACTGAAACAACTAAGCCCTATGGTAAAACGTGTACTCAAGCGCGACGGACGCCGCGTGGACTTCAACAATCAGAAGATTGTAGCCGCCATCCTGAAAGCGATGGATGTAACCGCCGACGGCGAAGATATCGTTCTGGCTGCCCAGATCGCCCATGACATTTCCCAGCTGGACAAGGAGGAGATGACCGTGGAGGAGATCCAGGACGTGGTGGAAAACCATCTGATGAACAGCCCCCGCCAGGAAGTGGCCAAAGAGTACATCCGCTACCGCAACAAGCGCAACATCGCCCGCAAGGCCCGCACCAACGAGATTTTCGAAACCATCATCGACGCGCAGGCCAACGACATCACCCGCGAAAACGCCAACATGAATGCCGACACCCCCGCCGGCATGATGATGAAGTTTGCCTCCGAGGCCACCAAGAGCTACGTGGACGAATGTCTGCTGAGCGATCCTGTCCGGGAAGCCGTGGCCGGGAACTACATCCACATCCACGACAA
>DGXN01000017.1 GCA_002396335.1 Bacteroidales bacterium UBA4231 | reverse complement strand
ATCAATATCTGCTCCATGATGAGTGAGCTGGGCCGTGAGACCGTATCGGCCTATGCTGCCGCCAAGGGAGGCCTCAAGATGCTCACCCGCAACATCTGCAGCGAGTACGGCGAGTACAACATCCAGTGCAATGCCATCGGCCCGGGTTATATCGCTACGCCGCAGACCGCTCCGCTCAGGGAAAGACAGGCCGACGGTTCCCGTCATCCCTTTGACAGTTCCATCTGCGCCAAGACGCCTGCCGGCCGCAGCAGGAGCGCGTGGTCTGGCTGGCGAACGAGCAGGCCATCATGAGCCCCGAATGGAGCATCCATGCCGCCGCCGGCACGTCCAACTACATGTTCATCTGGGGCATGGCCGGTGAAAACCTGGATTATGGCGATATGGATAAAATCCCTTACACGCAGATGCGTTAGCCGATATTGACCACCTGGTCTGCATAGCGGAGCACGGCTTCGCGGTGCGAGATGAACAGGATGGTCTTCCGTCCTTTGTACAGGCTGCTGAGATTCTCCAGCAGCCCTTTTTCTGTCTCCGGGTCCAGGGCCGACGTGCTCTCGTCCAGGATGAGGATGCCGCCGGGGCGGAGGAGGGAACGTGCGATGGCGATGCGCTGGGCCTGCCCTTCGCTGAGGCCGCTGCCGGTTTCTCCGCAGGGCGTGTCCAGACCGTCGGGCAGGTCGAAGACGAAGCCGGCCATGGCGGTGTCAAGGACCTCTCTCATCTGCGCTTCACTGGCCGACGGACTGGCCAGCTGCAGATTGCTGCGGATGGTGCCGGACAGCAGGGAATTGCCCTGAGGGATGTACATGAAGTTTCCTCTGAGGGCGCTGCCGGCGGGATATCCGTCAACGAGAACCGACCCTTCGGCAGGTTTCAGTAGACCCAGGATGAGGCGGATGAGCGTACTTTTGCCGATACCCGTCGGCCCGGCGATGGCTGTCATGCTGCCGGCGGGGAAGGTGCAGGAGAAATCCTTGAGCACGGCTTCCTGGATGCCGGGGTAGGCGTATGTGACGTGGGATACTTCGATCTGCGGAGCTCCCCGGAGGAGTTTCTGGTCTTCCAGCGGTTCCTGCTCCAGTTCCTCGAGGTCCATCAGGCGTTCGATGGAGGTGATGGCCTGGATGAAAGCCGGAACCTGGCGGCCGAACTCGGCGATGGGGCCCTGTACGCGGCCGACCAGTTGCAGGAGGGCCGTCATGGTGCCGAAGGTAACGGCGCCGCTCCGGATGCCGACGATGCCCCAGATAAAGGCGGCGGCATGGCCCGCCTGGAAACCGAGGAACATGAGTCCGCGGGCTACGGCGTTGTAGTTGAGGCGCTTACGGGTGTTTGCCTCTATGTCGGCCTGCAGCCAGCCGAATTTTTCCAGCACCCTTTCCACATTGGTGAGGGTGAGGACAAGGACACGGTGCTGCAGGCTTTCCTGCATGACCTGCTGCAATTCGCTTTCGCGGGCCCGGATGGCCGCCATCAGCTGACGGAGCTGCCGGAAGAACATCTTGGAACCCAACACGGCCGCCATCATCAGGATGACGAGAACCCAAAGCAGATTGGGCGCCATGTACAGCATATAGGCCGACGCAGCCAACAGCTGGAGGAGGGTGACGACGATGCCCGGAATGCGCTGCGTGAGCAGCTCCGACACGACGCGGATGTCTTCCTCCAGGCGGTTTACGGTGTCGCCGGAAAGGAAGCGCTCACGCCCGTCCCAGCGGCTTTGCATCACGTGGCCGAAGAGGTCCTTCCTGAGAATGTTCTGCGCTTTTACGTGGTTGTAGCTGTCCCACCAGGAGTTGAAGATGTTCAGGGTAATCTGCAGAAGCAGGATGCCGACAAACAGCAGGACGGCCGGCCTGAGCGGCGCCGGATTGGCGCCGGTGGCAATGTCCACCAGTTCTTTGCTCATCCAGACGAAGGTGAGCGTAAGGGCGGTGCGGACCGCGCCGATGGCTATGGTGACCCCTATCCGCCACCGGACGGGTACGGACATGCCCCAGAGGGCCTTCAGGCAGGCACCCAGGTTCTTCATTTACTCGGCGACGCCTTGTTCTTTCCAGATGCCGACGAGGCGGTTCACGTCGGCTGCGGCCACTTCGGGAGTGACTTCGTACTTGTCCAGCAGGAGGTTCGTGAGGTCCTGCTCCGTGAATTCCTTCCCCTGGACTTCCTGCCACAGGTAGGCGGCGGTCTCGTTCAGGGAGAGCATTTTGTTAAAGTTCACTTGGGCCAGGCCTTCGCCTACCACGACCCATTCTCCGCAGATCTGGCGGAGGGTAAATCCTTCTTTGATTTTCATATCAGTCTTCTGTAAATGCCTAAAATATACCTTCTTAAGGGTTTAAGGAAACGCCAGAAGCGTCCATTTCCGGGCTTGACCGTCCGTTTTCCGCGTTCGATGGCGGTAACGGTGCCCATTACGTCGGCCACGGTGCAGCTTTCCGTTCCGGAGAGATTGCCGTCGCCCATGAGGGTGAGGCGGTCGCCGTCTTTGCGGATGAGCCGGTGCAGCACGTAGCGGGGACCGGCCAGACGGACCAGCAGGATGTCACCCACTTCTACCGAAGGCTGCTTCCGGAGCCGTACGCTGTCTTTTCCGCCGCGGATGAACGGGAGCATGCTGGACCCGAGCGGGCGGAAGGTGACCTCCCGGCCTTCTTCCATCAGGCGGGCGGCATCCTCCAGCAGGATCTCGTTGGCGACGGTTCTTTTATCCATGGGTGACGGTTGCGTGACAAAGCTCTGCGGCAGCCTGGTCCGGCAGGCAGTCCAGCGTATAGCAGGGGAGCACCTTCACAAGGCCTTCCAGGGTGTTGTGCCATCCTTCGGCCAGTCCTTTGAACGGCCGGAACGAGGAGGCCGATGCCATCAGGGATGCGTACGCCTGGATGGCGCCGAGCCGCTCGATCTTGTTGAAGGGAGCCTGGCGGATGCGTACGACGGCGCCTGCGGGCACGTCCTGGGCCTTGTAGCAGGGAGTTTTCCCGCTCCAGGGGCTGCCGTAAACGCGCGCTGTCCCGTCCGGCATCAGTCGCAGGATGGGATTGTCGTCATTGAGGAGGACGGTGCCGGGGATGTGCTTGATCCACAGGCTGCTGTGGGTGCTCTTTCCCGTGCCGCTCCGGCCCAGGAACAGATAGCCTTTCCCGCCGTTCATGACGACGGAGGAATGCATCTCCAGGGCGCCTTTCCCGGCCGTCGAGAAGGCAAACAGGAGCATGAGGGCGTTGTTGATGGTGAAAACGTCGTCCAGGTGGGTGCAGAGGAGCTGGCCCTCGCGGAAATCGGGGCTGGTGCGGAGTTCTCCCGATACGGGCCGTCCGGGAAGGGGACGGACACGGAAGCTGTACCCGCCGTCAGGAAGTGCGCCGATGGCGATTTCCGGAAAACCGGGACCGTCGTCGGTGGTGAAGATGGGAGTGGCGTTGACCGGGGAGAAGGCCTTGAAAATCCTCAGTCGGAAAAGGTCCGGCTGCAAGGCGTCGGCGACCTTGAAGGGTTCCAGGTTGCTCATCTGAGGGTGTTCCCCCTCCAGGATGAAGGTGAAACCCGCCACCTCGTATGTTTGGGAAAGAATCATCTCTTGCGTGTTATCAATCTACAAAACTATGAAAAATACGGAAGAAAAAAAAGGCCTAGCGGCCTTTATTGTCAATCGCGTGCTGGAACATGTCCAGCAGATGTTTCACCGACTTCCGGATGTCGTACGGCTCCATGGAGGCGGCGTACTGTTTTCCCATTTCCCAGCGTTCGGCAGGGTGGGAGAGCCACCAGTCAATCCGTGCCGCGAGGGCTTCGGGGTTCTTTTCCGGGAAGCGGCTGCGGCGGTCCAGGGCAAACTGGGAGGTCCCGCTGTACCGGCCTTCGGCGATGACGGGGACAGCGCCCTGCTGCATGGCTTCCATGATGGAAAGGCCTTCCACCTCGATGGTGGCGCAGTGGACGCAGAGGTCGGCGCGCGAGGCGAGGGTGCGGAGTTCGTCACGGGAGCAGAACTTGAAGACGGGTTCATAGCCCAGCACGCCGTCTTTATAGAGCTTCATGGCTTTCCGCCTGTAGCTTTTCGCTTTGGGACCCTGGCCGGCGAAATACAGCTGGATCCGTTTGGCGTAGGCGGAATGTTTCATGGCTTCCAGCAGCGTAGGCTGGTCTTTTTCTACGGACAGGCGACCGATGTAAACCACCAGGAGCGGGCGGGCCGGGTCTTCGTAATCCTCCGGGGGCGTGGCCGGGCGGAGGCAGGTGTCGGGAATGAGGCCGTTGGAGAAGACTTCCAGTTCCGGCTTGAAGTGATAGCGGCGGAGCCGGTCCATCACGTTCTGGGTGGGGCACTGGACCCGGTCGCAGAAATTGAACACCCAGTTCCGCCAGAATCTCAGGAGGGACCGGTTGGGGAATTTCCAGCCGCCCATGTTCAGCGAAGAGAAAATGTTCTCCGGGTGCAGGTGGTAAGTGCCGGTGCAGGGAACGCCCAGCCGGCGGCAGATCCGTACGGCTTTCACCTGCAGGACAAAGGGCTCTTCCATGTGCACGACATCGGCCCATCTGACGGCCTCTTCGATACGTTTGGGGTCGCCATTGGCAAAGCTGTAGCCGTGCGCGGCGATCAAGGGCTCGAAGATGGGGAAGCTGAAGTGCTTGAGCGGGAAGTCCGGGGCAGGACCGTCCGGGTCCGGATTGGGTCCGGAAAGCACCTTGACCTCGTGGCCGGTCTCCTTCAGGTACTGAATGGTTCGCCGGGCCGACGCGGACAGGCCGTTTCCGGTGGCATAGAGGTTATTGATAATAAAGAGGATTTTCATAGTTTTCAGTCTTGGAATACGCGTTGGAGCATGTCGGCATACTCTTCAATCCAGCCGTTGTGCCAGTCATGCGAGCCGGGATATTTGGCGTACGTATGGGGATAGCCCAGTTTTTCCATCTTTTTGTGCAGGTCCAGGGTGCTGGGACGCATGATGTCCCATTTCCCGGCATACAGGTAGTAGCCCTCGGGGGCGTCCTGGAACTGGACCTTGAGCTTCGGGAAAAGCCTGTGGTAGAACTTCCAGCGATATTTTCCCGGCTTGCCCATCCCCCACATATAAGGGGAGTAAGCGCCGATGTAGCCGAACATATCAGGGTGATTGGCCCCCAGGAAAATGCTTTGACAGCCGCCGATGGAAAGGCCCGCCACCGCCCGGTGGGATTTCTCCGGCACCGTCCGGTAGAGGCTGTCCACAAGATGCACGACGTCCCGTACAAAGGCCGATTCCACCACGCCGTCCACCTCGAAGATGCTTTCGAAGGCATCCTTGAACCGGCCTCCTTCGTAGTCTTTGTCGTCGTTGTACTGGTTGACGTTGGGCATGACTACGATGCAGGGAACGGCTTTTCCTTCACGCCACAGGCTGTCGGTCGTCTGATAGACTCTTCCTTTCCGGATCCAGGAGGTCTCGTATCCGCGGGCGCCATGCAGCAGGTAGAAGACCGGATACCGCTTCCCGGAGGTATAGTAATCCTTGGGAAGGTATACGATCATCCTTCGGGTGGAAGGCCCGGGAACGCTGCAGGAGTACTGCACCTCCTCCACCAGGTTTTCGGGCTGGTAGTTCCGGATGGCAGGACCGGGCAGGTAGGTCTCTGAATTTCTCCAGCGGACGACTCCGCAGGACGACAGGACCAGGATGCCGAGCAGGAAGGAAAGGAGTTTTCTCATAGCATAAAAAAGCCGGGCTTTGCGGCCCGGTTTTTCAGTTTGGGCGGGGTGGCTTATTCAGCTTCGGGCGCCATGGTGGTGTAGACGTTGGTGACATCCTCGTCGTCCTCCAGGAGGCCGGTGAGTTTGTCAAGGGTGGCACGCTGCTCGGGCGTGACTTCCTTGAGGTCTACGTTGGGAATCTGCTCGAAACCGCCGGAGATGAGGTCGTAGCCTTTTTCTTCGATGTATTTCTGGATCTGGCCGTAGGCGGAATAGTCTCCGTAGATGGAGATTTCCACGGTTACGTTCTCGTCCTCATCTTCCACTTCCTGCTTGAAGACTTCTTCAGCGCCGAAGTCGATGAGTTCGAGTTCCAGTTCGTCCACGTCGATGGGCTTTGCGGGATCTTCCTTGATGCGGAAGACGCACTTGTGGTCGAACATGAAGGCGACAGAGCCGCTGGTCTGGAGAGAACCGCCGCACTTGGTGAAATAGCTACGGACGTTGGCCACGGTGCGGGTGTTGTTGTCCGTTGCCGCTTCTACCAGATAAGCGATGCCGAAGGGACCGAAACCTTCATAGATGAGTTCCTTGAAGTCGCCGGTCTTGGCCTCGGTGGCCTTCTTGATGGCGCGTTCGATGTTCTCTTTGGGCATCTGCTCGGACTTGGCTTCGGCGATCAGGGCCCTCAGACGGGGGTTGCCGGTCACTTCTGCTCCGCCCTGCTTGACGGCGATGGTGATTTCCTTGCCCAGTTTGGTGAATGTCTTGGCCATGTGGCCCCAGCGCTTCAACTTGCGCTCTTTGCGGAATTCAAATGCGCGACCCATAGTTTACTGAGCGTTTTCGATGCGGGTGATGTACTTGTCGATTTCCAGGGATTCGGGAGCGTTGGCCCACTGGTCCTTGATTTCCTTGTAGAAGGAGAGTGCCTGCTGAGCGTTGCCGTTGGCTTCGGCGGCGATGCCGGCTTTCAGTAGATAAGCGGCGGCCAGGGCGTTGTCCGTGGTCTTGGCGGCTTTGGAGAACCAGTCGATGGCGGCGGCGTAGTCCTGAAGCTCTACATAGGCGTCGCCGATGCAAGCCTGTGCGCGGGCGAGCATAATGGGATCCTTACCGGCATATTTCTTCAGGTAAGAGATGGCCTCTTCGTAAGCACCGGTCTGGAGTTTGGCGATACCGGCATACATGTAGACGGCCTCTCCGGCTTTGGAACCGTATTTGGAGATGATTTCCTCGAAACCGGGGTTGTTGTCGTCGCCGGTCAGGGCAAGTTCGTATTCACCGGCTTCGAACCACTGCTCTGCAGGGACCATCTGCTCGGTGGCCTGTGCGATCTTGGGCTGCAGCACGAAGCGGTTGTAGGCCAGGATGGCGAGGGCGATGACGAGCACTGCGATGACGCAGCCGTAAATGATTTTTCCGTTCTCTTTGAAGAACTGGTCGGTTTTGGAGACGGCGTCGGCCACATTCTGCTGACGCACTTCTTCTTCGTTTTTGGTAATCTTTGCCATATTTGTGTTGTTTCTAATTAGCTTATGAGCCCGCAAATTTACAAAAAATATTATATATTTGCAATCCTAAAGCATCTGTGATATGCCCGTTCTCAAGAAAATAGTAGTCCAGGATTTCCGGAACATCCAATTCCAGGAACTTTCCTTCAGTCCCAACGTCAACTGCATCAGCGGCAACAACGGGGAAGGGAAGACCAATCTGCTGGACGCCATCTACTATCTTTCCATGACCAAGAGCGCTTTCCCGGCACCGGACCGTTACAATTACCGCTATGGGACGGAAGGCTTTACGGTCGGGGGGACTTATGCCATGGAAAACGGGCTGGATTCGCGCTTCTCCATCAAAGTGACGGACCAGGGGAAGAAACTCGTCCGCGACGACAAGCCCTGCGGCCGCCTCGCGGAACATATCGGCACCCTGCCGGTGGTGATGGTTTCGCCGGGAGACATCGGCCTTGTGAGTGATTCCGGAGAGGAGCGGCGGAGGCTTTCCAATGCGGTGCTTTCGCAGATGGACCGGGAGTATCTCTCCGCCGTTCAGGCGTATACGCGGCTCCTTGCCCAGCGGAACCGGATCCTGAAAGACTTTGCTCCGGATGCGGCGTTGCTGGATGTGCTGGACGGACGGATGGAAGTGCATGCCGCCCGCATCTACGCTTCCAGAGCCCGCTTCGCCGAGGATCTCAACCCCATTGTAGCCCACTATTACAAGCTCATTTCCGGCGGCGGTGAAACGGTCGGCATTGAATACAAGTCTGATCTTGCAAAAGCTTCGCTGACAGATGTTTTCCGCGCTCACCGGGAGCGGGACTTTCAGCTCCGCTATACTTCTTCCGGCATCCAGCGCGACGACTTCTCCTTCACCATGGACGGCCATCCCATCCGCCGTGCCGGTTCGCAGGGGCAGCAGAAATCTTTCCTGGTCGCCCTCAAATTCGCCCAGTACGAACTGATGAAGCGCTCCTACTGCTTCGCCCCCATCCTGCTGCTGGACGACGTGTTCGACAAACTGGACCTGGGCCGGATCTCCAACCTGATCGGGATGGTTGCCGGTTCCGACTTCGGCCAGATTTTCATTACCGACACCGACAAAAAGCGCCTTTCCGGTATCGTGGACCGCATCACCGAGGACCGTGCGTATTTTGACACCGTTGCCGGAGAATTCACCAAAGTCGAGTAGCCATGGCCATCCGAATCCACCGAAAAGAACCCGTGGGCATGGACAAGATCGTGTCCGAGTACATCCGGTCCATGAAAATCGCCTCCGGCCTGAACACCCAGCGCATTTTCGCGGCCTGGGACGCCTGCTCCGGGGCCGGCCCCTTTACGCTCAAGCGTTACTTCCGGGGCGGCAAACTCTACATCACGCTGGATTCTTCCATGCTCCGGAGCCAGCTCTTCCTCCAGCGCGCCGAACTGATACGGAAAATGAACGCGTATCTGTCTTCAGACGAGCTGTTTACCGCCGACAATAAAACCGTCGGTTTCATTGAGGAATTAATCCTCCGGTAAGATTTTTCTGCAGATTTCCTGCGCCTGGGAAAGCGTCTCGATCTTTCCCACATCCACCAGGGTCAGATCCTGTGCCTGAACGCCGTAAATGGGGTAATCCCGGCAGGCTTTCAGGTAGAAATCCATGATGGGGAAGCGTTCCGGCATGCCATATCGGTCAAAGGCGGAGAAAATGCGGGGCGACAGATTGTGAATGCCGGAGAAAGCCAGGCGGAGGCAGTCACTGACCTTGAGGTCCGGGAAAGGGGAGCGGACCTCGCCTGTTGCGGTGTCCGTCCAGCCCACCAGGCGCATTTCCCGGTCGAAGAGCAGGTAGCGGCGGGTTTCCCGGCTGCTGACGAGCAGGGTGGCCAGCGCGTCGGGACGGGTCTGCGCCCGCAGCCAGGGGATGTCCAGATTGGAGACAATGTCGACATTATGGACAAGGAAAGGCTCCTCGC
Source organism: Bacteroidales bacterium UBA4231 (assembly GCA_002396335.1). Classification (GTDB taxonomy): domain Bacteria; phylum Bacteroidota; class Bacteroidia; order Bacteroidales; family UBA932; genus Cryptobacteroides. Next base: position 18,617 of record DGXN01000017.1, on the reverse strand, counting down.
CACCCTCCAGGAGCGTCTTTGCATGTTTCAGCGCCCCTCCTGTCTCCAGCAGGCGGGCCGACTCGTCCGAAATCCGGATCTCCACGCCCCAGTCCCGCGAGGCCAGGAAGGAACGGATCTGGTCCGGGAAGTGGTGGACATTGACCACGAGGGAGTCGTATCCGGCCGACTTCAGCCGGCCGATCACATGCTCCAGCAGCGGTTTCCCGCAGATGGGGACCAGTGCTTTGGGCATGGTGTCGGTGATCGGGCTCAGCCGCGTACCCAGGCCGGCTGCGAAAATCATCGCTTTCATGCTTACAGGGATTTTTCGAGATTCAGTTCCCGGTGGGTCACAAGGACGCGGACGTCGAATTTGTGGGCCAGGTGGCGGGCCAGGTGTTCGGCACAGTAGACGGAGCGGTGCTGGCCGCCGGTGCAGCCGAACGAGACTTGGAGGTGGGTGAATTTCCGCTCCAGGAAGCGGGTTACATGGGCGTCCACCAGTTTGTATACGCTTTCCAGGAACACGGTGATCTCTCCGTCGTCTTCCAGGAAGGAGATGACTTCGGGGTCCATTCCGTTGAAGCGGCGGTAATACTCGTACTTGCCCGGGTTGTTGACGGAACGGCAGTCGAAGACGTAACCGCCTCCGTTGCCGCTGTTGTCGGCCGGAATGCCTTTCTTGTAGGCGAAGCTGTAGATGTGCACCTGGAGCGGATGCTCTTCGGGAATCTCATTGTACTGCGGCATGGCCGACAGCTGCTTCAGCAGGCCGTTCAGGTAAGGATAAGCGGAGAACGGGGTCTCGAGCAGGGACCGCAGGTTCTGCATGGCGTAGGGGACGCTGGCGACGAAGTGGGGTTTCTTTTCAAAGTACCCGCGGAACCCGTAGGCCCCCAGGACCTGCAGCGTCCGGAACAGGACAAACAGGCGCAGGCGCTCATGGAACTGCGGCGTGTCAACCTTCCGGAACGCGCCCAGGGCGTCCAGATAGGCCTGGATGAGTTCCTGCCGGAGGGCGTCCGGGAAACGGGAGCGGGCCTGCCAGATGAAAGAAGCTACGTCGTAATAGATGGGGCCGCGCCGGCCGCCCTGGAAGTCGATGATGTAGGGGAGGCCTTGGTGCATCATGATGTTCCGGGCCTGGAAGTCCCTGTGCATGAAGGTGTTGCTGTCTTCCTGGAGGAGGTCGGCCTTCAGGCGGTCAAAGTCTTCCTGCAGGGCCACTTCGTCGAATTCCAGTCCGGTGGCCTTGAGGAAACAGTATTTGAAGTAGTTGAGGTCGAAGTCAATCATGCGGCCGTCGAAACGGGCGTACAGGCAGTCTCTGTCCCAGTCCAGGCCTTCGGCTCCGAGGAACTGGAGGCGGGGCAGTTCGCGGATGGCCTGGCAGAGGAGGGCTTTTTCGGCGGCACTGTAGACATCGCTTTCGCGCCCGGGGGCCACCTCGTCGAAGAGGGTCTTTTCCCCCAGGTCGGGCTGCAGATAGGCCGCCCCGTCGTCGCTGACGGCGAGGACCTCCGGCACTTGCAGCCCCTTTTCCCGGAAATGCCTGGCCAGGCCGATGAAAGCCCGGTTTTCCTGCAGGGAGGTGCCCAGGACGCCGATCAGGCTGTTCCCGTTACCCTGAAGGCGGAAGTAGCGTCGGTGGCTTCCGGACGAGGGCAGCTCCGTAAGGGTGTCGGGCTGTCCTCCGGTATAGGAAGCGAAGAGGGAGCGAAGTATTTGTTCAGGCATGGCGGTCAGAGGGTCTCGATGATGTCTTTGAGGAGGGCGTTGAAGTCGATGACGCGGTCCGGTTTGGGAGAGTAGCCCAGGACGACGACCACCAGGTCCTTGGAGGGGACAATGTAAATCTCTTGCCCGTCATGTCCCTGGCAGGAGTACATGTCCTCGGGGGCGTCGGGGCAGGCGAGGCTCCGGTTGAGCCAGAAAAACGCTCCGTATTTCCCTTCACTGGCCGACGCGGGCGTCGTGGTATAGTCCACCCAGCCTTCCGGGAGGATGCGTTCCCCTGCGATACAGCCGTCGTCCAGGAAAAGCTGACCGAAGCGGGCGTAGTCGCGGGCGGTGACATACAGGTAGGAGGAGCCGACGGGCGTGCCGGTCATATCCGGCTCAAAACAGGGGTTCCAGATGCCCAGCGGGGTGAACAGCCGCTCTCTCAGGTAGGTGAGGAAGGCTTTGTCGTCAGCGAATTTCCCCCTCAGGTAGCGCATAACCAGATTGGTGCTGCCGCTGGAGTAGTACCAATAGGTGCCGGGTTCATGCTCCAGGGGCTTGTCCTGGGTAAACCGGCCCATGTCCTGCTCGCGGTGGAGCATGAGGTTCACGTCGGAGCGGTTGCCGTAGTTCTCGTTCCATTGGAGGCCGCTTTGCATCTGCATCAGATGGTTGAGCGTAATGGCTTTTCGGCCGTCATGCTGCCACTCGGGAATGTCCAGGGGCGCGTGGATATCCACCATCCCGTCTTTCACCATCAGGCCGACGAGGGCATTGGTGAAACTCTTGGCCATGCTCCAGCTCAGAAGCCGGGTGTCCGGCCCCATGCCGTCGCGGTACCGTTCCGCCACTATTTTTCCCTTGTGCAGGACGACGAAGGCGAAGGGAGTGCCGTTGTAGGCATGCCCGTCCACGAGCGCCTCTCCGATGGGGGAGAGGGCGGCGCATAGGGCGGAATCCCCCTGTTCCAGACGCTCGGGGATGGGATCCATGGGAGGCAGGGGAAAGGCCTGGGCCTGGAGCTGCGCGGGTTTCTGTCCCCGCACCAGGGTGACGCCGTAGCCTTCACGGTAAACGGCGACGGATTTGCTCCAGAGGAAGCGGCTGGTGACCGTTTTGGCATCCTTGTCCACGCGGTTACGGGTGAACTGGATCAGGGAGAAATGAAGGTCCAGGTCTTGGACATCCTGCGCGTCGCGTCCGGAGACAAAGACGGCCGATGCCAGATTCTTGGCGGCATAGCCGGTGACGATGGGCATGAGGCTGTTCAGATACAGACAGCCGGCAAGGAGGATGGCCAGGATGCCGACGAGGATTCCAAGGCCGATTTTCGTGCATTTTTTCATACCTCAAAATTATCTATTTTTTGCGGATTCTACAAACGAATCGTATCTTTGCGCCATGTTTCCTGCAGAAGTTTTGCCCGAGGGGATTCCCGCATCCCTTGCCGGCTTCATCGAGGCGGAAGTGATTCCGCAGTATGCCGCCTTCGACAAGGCGCATCAAGAGGACCATGCCCGCGCGGTCATCGCCCGTGCGCTGGAATTGTCGGCCTATTATCCGGTAAACGTCAGTATGGTCTATACTGCGGCCGCCTGTCATGATCTGGGCCTTTCCGTGGACCGGGCCACCCACCATCTGGTGAGCGGCCGCATCATCCGGGAAATGACGCGGCTCAGGGAGTGGTTTTCCCCCGATGAGATTGAGACCATCGCCCAGGCGGCGGAAGATCACCGCGCCTCTTCCGACCATGCCCCCCGCAGCCTGTATGGCCGGATTGTGGCGGAAGCGGACAGGCTCATCGTTCCGCAGAAGATTGTACGCCGCACCATTCAGTACGGACTTTCGCACTATCCGGAACTGTCCAGGGAAGGCCATTGGGAACGGACCGTGGAGCACCTGAACGAGAAATATGCCGAAGGAGGCTATCTGAAACTCTGGATTCCGGAGTCCCCGAACGGGCCGGCGCTGGAGCAGCTCCGCGCACTGATCCGGGACCGGAAGGCGCTCCGTGCCCTTTTTGAAACCATCTTTTACGAAGAGACGGAAAGCTATTCGTAGTAATAGCCGTAGCTGCCTTCGGCACGGATGTGTCCGGCCAGCTGACCCAGTTTGGACCGGATCTGCCGGATGTCCGTATCTACGACCCTTTCTCCGAGGGCCACATCCTTAGGCCATACCAGCTCCAGCAATTCGTTTTTGGTGAAAACGCGGCCGGGGTTGGACGTGAGCAGGCTCAGCAGTTCGAATTCGGTGCGGGTCAGGTCCAGAACCTTTCCCTCGATCGATGCGACCCGCTGTACGGTGTCGATTTTCAGGGCGCCGCTGTCGGGGACGTTGTCGCGCTTGCCCATCTTGGATTCGACCACGTTCATGACATAGTCGCCGCACTTTTCACATTCCCTCACAAGGTCGATGAAGATGGTGCCAACGGCAAAGCTGTAGACATTGTCATCCACGTCGGCGGTATTCTTGGCCCGCAGGGTATTGCGCAGGGCGTCGATGCTGTTCTCGTAATCCTGGGAGAGGTCGTAGTCGCCGTTGCCTTTCAGGATGGCTTCCATGCTTTCCATGGCTTTGTCAAGGAGGGAGAACATCGAAGCGATTCCCTGTTCCTGGCCGTCGGTGAATACGGCTTTCTGGCTGCGTTTGCGCTCCATGGTGCGGGACAGGTTGTACAGGCTGTCGCCGATACTTTCCAGTTCGCTGACGGCGCGCAGCAGGCTGCGGACCTTCCGCTTGGTGTCGTCGCTCAGGTGGGCGTTCCCGACCTGGGCCAGATATCCGCCGATTTCGCTTTCCAGCCGGTCGCTCATCTCTTCCATCTGCTTGATACGCAGGGCTTTCTTTTCAAATTCGTCGGCATCGGAGAGGGTATACAGTTCCCGGACCTCCTGGAACATGCCATGCATTCTTTCGGCAAACAGTTCCGTTTCCTTCTGGGCCTGCAGGACGGCCAGTTCCGGGGTCTTCATGATACCGCTCTGGATGTACTGGAGCTTGAAGCCTTCCTCGCCGGCCTTCTGCGGGATGAGCTTGCTGACAATCATCTCCAGCTGCGGGATGAACCAGATGAGGATGAAGGTGTTGGTCACATTGAACATGGTATGAAACATGGCCAGCACGAAGGACAGTTTGGCCGGGCTCTGGGCCTCGGCGTGCGGGTCTACGCCGACCAGCTGGCAGGCGGTGTTCACGAAAGGATAGAAAAGGGTGAGGACCCACAGTACGCCGAACACGTTGAACAGCAGGTGGGCCAGGGCGGCGCGGCGTGCCTGCGTGTTGGCGGTAAGGGCCGCAATATTGGCCGTGATGGTGGTGCCGATGTTCTCGCCCATGACCAGTGCGATGCCCTGATAGATGGTGAGGACGCCGCTGGTGCACAGCACCATGGTAATGGCCATCAGGGCGGCCGATGACTGGGCGATGAATGTGAGGATGGAGCCGATCACGATAAACAGCAGGACCGTCAGGTAGCTGCCGGAGTCGAAGGAGGAGAAGAAGTTCACGACCGCCTGGTTGTTGGCGAGGTCCATTTCCCGTCCGGTGGAGTTGAGGGTGCCCAGTGCGAAGAACATGAAGGCCAGACCGAAGAGGAAGTCGCCCAGATAGCGGCGTTTGCGGGACTGGATGAGGATGACGGCAATCAGGAAAACCGGCCACACGAGGTTGGTGATATTGAAGGAGAAGCCGGCCGACATGATCCAGGCCGACAGGGTGGTGCCGATATTGGCGCCCATGATCACCGAAATGGCCTGCGAGAGGCTCAGGAGCGCGGCATTGACGAAGGAAACCGTCATCAGGGTGGTGGCCGCCGAGGACTGGACCGCGACACAGACCAGCATGCCGGTAAGCACACCGGTGAAGCGGTTGGTTGTCATGGTGCCTAAGATGTGCCGGAGACCCGGGCCTGCCATTTTCTGCAGGGCTTCGCTCATCACCTTCATGCCGTACATGAGCAGGGCGATGCAGCCGAGGAGTTTCAGGATGGTCAGAATCATGTCGTGAGAATTGTATCTTGTAGGTTGTCGTTCTTGGGTGTTACCATTTTTTCATGTCCGCAAAGATAGGTATTTTTTTAAGGAAAATCCATGCAAATAAAGTATCTTCGCAGTGCAAAATAGTGAGAAAAGACCGAGATATATGCCAAAATACATCGAAATCCGCGGTGCTAAAGCGCACAATCTCAAAAATATAGACGTGGATATTCCGCTGGGGAAGATCGTAGGGATCGCCGGTGTGTCCGGTTCCGGAAAGTCCTCCCTGGCCCTTGGCGTCCTGTATGCCGAGGGCTCCCGCCGCTATCTGGAGTCCCTGTCCACCTACACGCGCCGCAGGATGACACAGGCCTCGCGCGCCATGGCCGACGATGTGCGTTATGTCCCTGCTGCGCTGGCCCTGCACCAGCGTCCGGGCGTTCCGGGCATCCGCAGCACCTTCGGCACGATGTCGGAGCTGCTGAACAGCCTGCGCCTGATGTTCTCCCGCCTGTCCAGCCATCGCTGTCCCAACGGTCACTACCTGGAGCCTACGCTGGACGTAGCCGCCGAGCAGCCCATTTTCTGCCCCGTCTGCGGAGAGCGGGTATACGCTCCCGGCGCCGAGCAGCTGGCCTTCAACAGCGAAGGTGCCTGCCGATGCTGCGGCGGAACAGGCATCGTCCGTACGGTGGATGAATCCACCCTGGTGCCGGATGACACGCTCACCATCGATGAAGGCGCCGTCGCACCCTGGGGGTCGCTGATGTGGTCGCTCATGAAAGACATTGCCCGGGAAATGGGCGTGCGCACGGACGTTCCGTTCAAGGACCTCACTCCCGAGGAAAAAGAAATCGTCTATCACGGCCCTGCCGAGAAACGCCATATTATCTACAAGAACGAGAAGACCAACGGCTTTGCCGAGATGGACTTCACGTATTACAGCGCCGTTTACAGCGTTCAGAACGCCCTTTCCAAGGTGAAGGACGAAGCCGGGATGAAGCGGGTGGAGAAGTTTCTCAAAGAGGATGTCTGCCCGGAATGCGGCGGCACCCGTCTGTCGGAAGCCGCCCGGGCGCCCCTGCTGCGGGGAATCAACCTGGCCGACGCCTGCAAGATGACGCTTTCGGAGCTCATCGAATGGGTGAAGGGTGTGCCGGCATCCCTGCCGGAGCCCATGCGTCCCATGGCAGAACGCATCTGCGAGTCGTTCCTTGACACGGCCAGGCGCCTGGTGGACCTGGGGTTGTCGTATCTGTCGCTGGACCGTGCCGCCGCGACGCTTTCCACCGGAGAGCGGCAGCGCGTACAACTGGCCCGGGCAGTCCGCAACCGGACCACCGGTGTCCTCTACGTGCTGGACGAGCCTTCCATCGGCCTGCATCCTTCCAATCTGGAGGGCCTTACGGGTGTGATGGACGACCTGGTGGCCGACGGGAATACCGTCGTGCTGGTGGACCACGACACGCAGGTGCTCACACATGCCGACTGGATCATCGAACTGGGTCCGGAAGCGGGGGCCAAAGGCGGAACGGTCATCGCTCAAGGGACAGTCCCTGAGCTGGAGGCGAATCCTGCATCCCGTATCGGCCCGTTCCTGAGGGGCGGGATGGAGCCGGCGCTGCGCAGGCCGGACCTTTTTGACCTGGGGGCTATCCGCCTGCGTACCGGGGCCATCCATACCGTCCAGCCTCTGGAGGTAACATTCCCGAAAGGACGCCTGTCCGTTGTTACGGGGGTGTCCGGTTCCGGCAAGACGACCCTGATCCTGGAAAGCCTGGTTCCCGGACTCAAAGCGCGTACAGACGGCACCAAACTGCCCCCGCACGTGCTGGAAATCGAGGCCGACGGCATTCGGCAGGTCAAGCTGATCGACGCGACGCCGATCGGCGTCAATGTCCGCTCTACCGTAGCCACGTACGCGAATATCCACGATGAACTCCGGAAAGTGTTTGCCCGCAGTGAAGACGCCAAGGCCGGCGGCTGGAAGGCGGGGGACTTCTCCTACAATACCGGCCGGCTGCGCTGTCCCACCTGCGACGGAACGGGCTCCATCAGCCTGGACGTCCAATTCCTGCCGGACGTGGACATTCCCTGCCCGGACTGCCATGGCTCCCGCTACGGGCATGCAGCGTTTGAGATTCGCCGGAAAAGCGGGCATACGCTGCCGCAGCTGATGGAGATGAGTGTGGACGAAGCCCTGGACGCCTGTGCCGACCTGCCTCTGGTCCGCAGCCGGCTTGAGGTGCTGCACGGTCTTGGGCTGGGGTATCTGACGCTGGGGGAGGCGACGCCCAGCCTGTCCGGCGGGGAGGCCCAACGCCTCAAACTTGCGAGCGAAATGGGCCGCAGCCAGGGCGACGCCGTGTTCGTCTTCGATGAACCCACCATCGGCCTGCATCCGCTGGATGTCCGGACGCTGATGGGCGTTTTCCGCCATCTGATTGACAACGGGGCCACGGTCATTGTCATCGAACATGACATGGACGTCATCCGCCAGGCCGACTATATCGTGGACATGGGCCCCGGCGGGGGAGTCCAGGGCGGCCGCGTGGTCGCTGCCGGTGCACCGTCCCAGATTGCCGCCTGCCCGGAAAGCCTGACGGGAAAATGCCTTGCCCGACAGGATGCTTTTGTTTTTAAGTTGGACGCTCACTGATACGTTTATGGATTTAACAGCAATTCTAACTTCTGTGCTGACACTCCTTGCAGGAATAGGTGTATTCCTGATCGCGTGTCAGATGATGAGCTCGAATCTGGAAGCTGCGAGTTCGGAGAGACTGAAATTACTCTTTTCAAAAGCTTCAGGCAGTAAGTTGATGGGTGTCGGAATCGGTGCGCTGGGAACGGCCGCCATCCAGAGCTCTGGCGCGACTACGGTCATGACCATCGGCTTTGTCAATGCCGGAATCATTACCCTGGCGCAGGCGGCCACCATCATTTACGGTGCCAATATCGGTACGACCGTTACGGCTCAGATCGTCGCCCTGGGTATGTTCGGGGGCAATTCCGTGTCCACCAGCGTCATCTTTTCGGCCTTCGCCGGGCTGGGCGCTTTCCTGAGCACCTTTGCCAAGAAGAGCGGTCCCAAGACGTTGGGAGGCATCCTCGCGGGATTCGGCCTGCTGTTCGTGGGCTTGGAGTTGATGAGCGGTTCCATGGAAGCGTTTGCTGCCCTTGACGGAGTAAAGACCTTTCTGGCCGGGATCAGCAACCCCATCCTGCTTGTGCTTCTGGGCGCGGTCTTAACCGCCATCATCCAGAGTTCTTCCGTCATGACTTCCATCGCACTGGCCATGGTGGTGACGGGGCTCATCGGGATTGACCAGGGTATTTACCTGACGATGGGTTCCAACATCGGCTCCTGCGTCGTGGCTGTCATTGCCGGTGTCACCAGCGGAACAAACGCCAAGCGTACCGCACTCATTCACCTGCTGTTCAACTGCGCGGGCGTTGTCATATTCATGCTGCTGGCCATGGTTCTCGGCTGGTTCGACATCTCCTACGGGAACCTGTTCGAGAAACTCTTCCCGTCGGCGCCGCAGGTTCAGCTTGCTATGTTCCACACCTTCTTCAATACGGCTACGGTTGCAATCATGCTTCCCTTGACGGGAGCGCTGGTAGGATTGGTGACCCGTCTGATCCCCGAACACGTCGTGAAGCAGGAGGACGGGTTCAGCCTCCGTTATGTGAACGATAATATGCTCCGTACGCCGCCTGTCGCCGTTTCCCAGGTTAAGCGTGAGATTCTCCGGATGGCCGGTATCGCCCTTGAGAATGTGGACCGTTCACTGGATATGGCCGTCCAGCTGGATTTCTCCGGAAAGAGTCAGTTTGAGCGCGACGAGCAGCAGCTGAACTTCATCAACCGGGAATTGGTGGGCTTCGTGGTCAGGCTGAGCGGCAGAAGTGGGCTGGGCGAGAAGGACAGAACCTATCTCTCAGGCACTTACCGCAATATCCGGGATTTGGAACGCGTGGGCGACTATGCCGAGAACATCGTCGAATATGCCACTGTCCTGGCCGACACTTCCCAGCAGTTCTCCGACGACGCCAAGTACGAGATCAGCCAGTTGAAGGCGCTGCTCCATCAACTGTACTCCAAGGCCGTGGACGCCTATCAGAATGAGAGTCTTGAATCCCTTCGCGACGCCAACGCCATTGAAGAGGAAATTGACGACTACACCAAGAGAATGGAAGAAGGGCACATTGCCCGTATGGAGAAAGGGATATGCACGCCTTCGGTGGGTGCGCAGTACCTGGAGCTTTCTTCCAATGCCGAGCGTATCGCCGACCATCTGATCAACATGGCGAAGTCCATCAAGTCCCTCACGGGTTTGAGATCCTAGTTCCCTTTCCGGAGTTATAACTGCCTGATCACTTTGGCGGGATTGCCGGCGGCAACCGCTCCGGCCGGTATGTCCTTGGTGACGATCGACCCGGCACCGATGACGGCATTGTCCCCGATCGTGATTCCCGGGAGGACATGGACGCCGGCTCCGAACCACACGTTGTTTCCGACGTGGATGGGCTTTGTGTAGACCAGCCAGTCTTTCCGCTGCTGCGGATCAAGCGGATGTCCTGCCGTATGGAAGTAACATCCCGGGCCGATGAGCACATGGTCTCCGAACTGGACTTTCGCCCCGTCCAGGACCGTAAGGCCATGATTGGCGAGGCATTCCTTCCCGAAGCTGATGTTGTAGCCGTAGTCACACCAGAAAGGGGGATAGATGACGGATCCTTCACCGATACCGCCCAGCAGTTCCTCAAGGATTTCGCGCTGCGCCTGGAAATCCATCGGAGGAAGCTGGTTGTATTTGTGGCACAGGTTCTTGGCGTGCCTTACCTCGTCCAGGAAATCAGATTCCGCGCCGGCATAATAGAGTTCCCCGGCATCCCTTTTTTCTTTTTCAGTCATTGTTCTGTCTTTAAATGGCGATGGTATGCGAAGTTAAGAATTATCTGACGATTTTCAAGTATCCGCAGTTTTGGAATTGCATCGGTTTTGGCGTACATTTGCAGAAAGAATCAAACAGATGAAGACGATAGAAGTAGTCGCTGCAATTATCAGGAAGGGGGATGCGGTATTCGCGACACAGCGTGGATATGGCCCGTGGAAAGACTTCTGGGAGTGGCCCGGAGGCAAGGTGGAAGCGGGAGAGACGCCTGAAGAAGCCCTTGTACGGGAGATAAGGGAGGAACTGGCCACGGAAATCCGCATCGACAAGTTCCTGCATACGGTGGATTGGAATTATCCCGAGTTCCACCTTCATATGCACTGCTATATGTGTTCTCTTGTAACCGAGGCACTCCATCTGAACGAGCACGAGGCCGCCCGTTGGCTGACCGCTGACACGCTCGGCACCGTCCATTGGCTTCCTGCCGACGAAGGCCTCCTTCCGCTGATTGCCGCGGAACTTGCCGGTAAAGAAAATGATTTAAATTAATACCATGAACAACTTTATCAAACACCTATGCATGGGATTGTGCATTCTCGCCGTCTCTTGCGGAAATCCTTCGCAGGATACAACTGAATTCACCGACAGCGTGGCCGAAGCCCTCGCCAACGGCGGACAGATCAACCTGGACCAGCTCCAGTGGACCAGGGAGCCGTCGGCCTGTGAAATCAAGGATGGCGTCATTTCCGTTACGACAGCCCCGCACACGGACCTCTGGCAGCGGACTTACTATCATTTCCGCAACGACAATGCGCCCGTGCTGCAGATGAAAACCCGTGAACAGTACTTCAGCTTTGTGGTGAAGACCGACTTCACGCAGAGTCACCAGCGCTTCGACCAGTGCGGTGTCGTGATGTACCTGGACAGCGAAAACTGGCTCAAAGGCTCCGTGGAATTCGAAAACGAGGAGTTCCAGCACCTTGGCAGCGTAGCCACCAACAACGGATTCTCCGACTGGGCCACCACGGCCATCCCTGCCGACGTCAAAACCATGTGGTACCGTTTCTCCCGCCGGGCCGACGACTACTGTATCGAGTGCTCGACGGACGGCGTGAACTTCAGCCAGATGCGCATCTGCCACATGTATGCAGGCGGCGGTGAGATTTCCTTCGGCATATACGCCTGCTCTCCGGAGGAGTCTTCTTTCACGGCCGTGTTCTCCGACATGAAGATTACCGAGTGCATGTGGAAGGCCCACGACGGACAGCAACCGGACGCGTCTTAACTTGGCCTGAAACAGTTTCCTCTGGTGGGACTATGCTCTGGCCGTAGTGTGGTTCCTGGCAAACTTCCTGTTCTTCTTGCCGCACGGCTCAGCCTTCCAGGTGCAAAAACGGGCAAAAATGCACCTGAAGGGCGGTCAAAGCTGTGCCTCAGGTGCAAAAACGGGCAAAAATGCACCTCGCGAAGGGAGGGGCGGGGTGCTTGGGAAGGTATTAAAGTGCCAGTTTGTACTGTTCGTCGGTAACGGGCTCCAACCACTCGTTGGAAGCGCCTCGCGCTACATCCGCCGCTACCTGATGGAAAAAGCCCGCAGCATGCTGCTGGACGGCCAATCCGTCTCCGCCGTTTCCGACGCCCTGGGCTTCGAATACCCCCAGCACTTCACCCGCATGTTCAAGAAAGAGTTCGGGGTTGCGCCCAGCAAGGTCGGTGAGGCAGTGTAGCAGTTCTTGAGGATATCTAGTTAGACCGGTCTGTGAGTTCCGCCAGTTTTTATTGGCGCAGGTAGGTGACAATCTGGCGCAGGTGCGTTTTCATGCCACTGACTTGCGCCACCAGAACGCACAGAAGGCCGATTTGCGGCGCAGGTCCCCAACACCAAATCGGACCTGCGCCAAATATCTTGCTTACCTGCGCCAAAAAGATACCGACCTTTGGCTGACTTTCTCCCAACACTGACTATTGCGGCAAAGAACCTGGCCACGGAGATGACTAATTACAATGTGGAAGGAAAAAACCTGTATGGAGAACGCGCTATAACAAGCGAGCACATGCAGAATAATCAGAGTGTCAGGGAAATGCTTGGCAAACGAGGAATTCGCCCGGAAGAACTCCCTCCGGCAGAGGACATCAAGAAGCTGGAGCGCCGTGTTGCTTCTGAGGAGAAGAGGATTGAAAAGTCTTCATCGAAACTTCCCAAAAAGAAGTAAAATCGGCCTTCCAGATGAGTACGGACCATTTTCGTGACCTTACGAAAATGGTCCTTCGCTTTGCCATTTGAACACCCTACACCAGCCCCCTGAACAGCGGGATCTTCGTAAGCTCGCTGGCTTTCTCACTTCAGGGTACATCGACAAGGCAGCTGAGGTCACTGGTGAAGTTGATGTCGGAGAGCTGGGGCGGGATGTACTTCCGGTCAAGACACAGGACATCGGCACTGTCGTAGAATTCCAGGTAGCCCATGGCAGTCGTGAATTTCTCCAACATGTTGTTGGAGTATCGCATGGGGCAGTCTTAGTCCCAGATTTCATAGTTCTCCATCCAGTCCTTGATCTGCTGATAGGACATGTTGAAGTAGCGCTTCTTCTGGTTGAGGGAGGCCATTTGGGCCATTTCTTCCGGGCTCAGTTCGAAGTCGAAGACCTCGATGTTCTCCTGGATGTGCTTGTGGTTGGAAGAACCGGGAACCACACAGAAGCCTTTCTGGATGTGCCAGCGGATGATGACCTGGGCGGCCCCAGGGTCATCACGTGGGCGCTGCGCGGGAGGTTCAGATCCGGCAGGCAGCACGGAAAGGAGGAGGAATGCCAGAATCTTTCTCACATCCCAAAGATACGCATTTCTTCTTTATTCCCGCACGGGGCGGATGGCGTAGCCTTCGGCCTGGGACCAGTTATTGATATTCCGCCCGTCATTGCAGAAGGCATAAGCGTTTCCCGGAAGCGTCGGATCATCACTGATCGTGCTGGTCCAGTAATAGCCGGTACCGGCATTGCCGAAGTTTCTCAAACCGGGGCCATCACTTCCATACAAACCAGTGGCAGGCAATCCGGAAATACCATCCATATCATCTTTTGCAGGCACCTTCCATCCCGGAGGGCAAGGATCATAGATGGTTTTGACTTCCTCCCGCCAAGGACGTTTGCTATATTCTTCCTCCGGCATCCAGGAGTGGGTTGAACTCGTCCAGCAGGCGATTCTCGTCGTAGGATGCGCGACCGTGTAAGCCATTGACTCTACCGTAGTGACACCTGTAAACACGTCTGCAGCAACCGGCGTAAACCAATATACATCGTCGATAGAACCAGAAGCGGCTGAGAACGCATCTTTGCGGCCCCATTGATATAGGAAACCCCTTACATAATTGTCACTATAACCATTTCTGCTGGTGGCGCCAAGGTTTTTGTTCATAAAGGTCCGGCCGTTGTGTGTCTTGGTACCCGGCTCGGTCGTCGCCCAGATCAGCCAGCTCCATAAGATATTGTCCGAAGAATCGTAGACGGCCACACATGCAACCCCTTCCTTGAACGTATCCGGTGTAGAGAAAGTCACATAGCCATCCGAATAGCTGATATCATATCCGCTGTCGTACTTGATAGTGTGATAGGCTGGGCTTATCCCCTTTTTTACATCATTGTATAATTCCCACAGCACTTTCACCCCGGAAATATCCACCGGATTGATGGTCGTCGCCGTTGTGCCCGTCAACGGATCCAGGCCGCCATTGCCCTTGATTGTCGCATTGAACTTATACTTCCCCGCCGAAGAAACAATATAGGTATTGGCTGCCTCCTCGGCACTCAGGTCTGTGTATTCGGAATCTTTGACGCTGACGCTCCAATTGGTATCTCCGGTCTCACTCAGGGCCGGGAAATTGTACATCTTGCCCGCGGTGAGCTCTCTGTTGATGCGGGTCAGGGTGTAGATATTGGAGTTGTCGGTCACCGTGAAGATATAATCGGTCGCTACGCCCGGGTTGGTGAGCCGGCCGGCGAAGATGCCGCCGCCGCTGTCGGCTATGCCGCTCAGGAGGGCACCGGCGTGCAGGACGTTCTCGGTGATGGTACCGTCCATGCCCACGCTCTTGCAGGCGACGGGCCTTATCTTCGAGCAGCCGAACGTGTAAGAGGATACATTGCCCTGGATCCCGGCCACGTGAATCTGCACCATACCCGCAGGCTTGCCCATCGTGAGGGTGGCCGTAATGGTAGCCCCGGCTACGGTGTAGGCATTGCCGGTCTGGAACAGGTAGTAGTTATAGACCGGTTTGAGACTGAGGCTGTTGGCAAAGGAGAACCGGCCGTTGTCATAGGTCACCTTCACATTCACGGGGAAATGCACGGCGGTGAGGGTCTTGGTACCCAGATTAGTGAAATCGGTATCCAGCAGCGTATCACCTCCGGAGGTGCTGGTCCAACCGGTGGCAGCGTTATAGGTCATTACCAAGTATTTGGCTGCCAGGCCATTGAAGAACACATAGATCTTATCACCATCCGCCCAGGCGGTCTTGGCTGCCTTGGTTTCCGCCACGCTAATCTCGAAATTCATCGGGACACCCGTAGCCGGCTCCTGCTTACTGACCGGCTCTTTGGTGCAGGAGAATAGTACCGCCAGGCCCAAAAGACAAATTGCTTTTTTCATCGCGCTGTCCTCCTGAGATTAAATATTCTCCGAATCCCATTGGGGATAATCGGGACTGTTGATATTCAAAACACCCTCTGCCGTTAGTTCAATGATCTCCACCTCGGGAACTTCATAAAAAGCCCGGCCTTCGCATTTCTCTTGCTGGATTGTCATGGCCTGTTGTATGATTGTTAGTGAATTCTAATTAGAAGTGCAACACACTTCAAAAGTCAAAGTTAAATAATTGTTTGCAATATTCCAACAGTGTCCTGTAACATAGCGACTTACGGGGTCTGTGGTTTAGTTCCCATTCTATCTCAGCAAGCATCTCGTCGGTGAACTTCAGGTAGTGTCGTCGTGCCTTCATCCTTCTTTTGAGCAAGGTGCCATCGG
The DNA here is from genome assembly GCA_002396335.1 of Bacteroidales bacterium UBA4231. GTDB lineage: Bacteria > Bacteroidota > Bacteroidia > Bacteroidales > UBA932 > Cryptobacteroides. The sequence goes on along the minus strand of DGXN01000017.1, from coordinate 3,019 downwards.
TACCGATGGTAGCCTCGCATATCGCAGCTCCTCCGGATCTCACGGCTCACTGTACCTGTACTGACCCCGATTACTTCTCCAATCTCCCTCAAGTTCATCGGTGTCTGCAGCAACGCCTCAATCGTATATCGCTGCTCCCTTGTTAAATGCTTGTATCCCATCTTCTGTCGCTTTTTCTGTTTATGACAGTAAATTTATACTGTCAGACTTCAAAGCGTTGCACTTCACCCGCATGTTCAAAAAAGAGTTCGGCGTTGCACCCAGCCAGGTCGGTGAGGCAGTGATATCTATTTAGACCGGTTTGTGAGTTCCGCCAGTTTTTATTGGCGCAGGTAGGTGACAATCTGGCGCAGGTGCGTTTTCATGCCACTGACCTGCGCCACCAGAACGCACAGAAGGCCGATTTGCGGCGCAGGCCCCCAACACAAAATCGGACCTGCGCCAAATATCTGCTTACCTGCGCCAAAAAGATACCGACCTGCGCCACGTATCGCCCAAACTTACCCCAATTACGGCAACCTTTACAATATCGACTTCATCCGTTCCCAGACACTTTGCCAAGGCGGTGAAAAATGCGACTTTTGCTTCTGTCACCGCAAAGGCGAAGCCTGGGAGCGGAGTGAACCGATCTGATGGAAACGGGCCATTTGGTTAGATAGCGGAAAATGCTTACCTTTATAGGTTATGAGTCACAAAACTTCCATCATAAACGGCCGTGAGTGCTATATATCGGATTCCATTCGCCCGAAATACATTCTGATTCAGACGCTGGGCAATCACGAGCGAGGCATCTTCGACCGTACGGCAGAACTCATTACCGAGGCCAGCGGCGTTCCGTTTGTGCTGGCGGCTTTCCAGGTGTTCGACTGGGACCTGGACCTTACGCCCTGGCACGACGATGCCATCAACCGCAACCCGGAAGTGGGAACCAAGACAGGCGATACGCTTCAATATGTTACAGAGTCGCTTCTGCCTGCGCTGGAGGCCGATTATGGCAAACTCCCCGTCATTCTGGGCGGCTACTCGTTAGGTGGACTGTTCGCCCTTTGGTCGTCCATGCAGACGGACCGTTTTTCCGCTGTCGCAGCGGCGTCCCCGTCCCTTTGGATCAAAGACTGGCTGGACTTTGCACAGGCTTATCCTGTGATGTCTACAAAGGTTTATTTAAGCCTGGGAGCCCAGGAGGAGCATGTTAAAAACCGGTTCATTAAACGGGTAGGGGACTGCGTCCGCGGCGAATATGAACTTCTCAAGGCCCAGCTTGGAAGTGAGAACTGCACGCTGGAGTGGAACTCCGGAGGCCATTTCCAGGATGGCGACAAGCGCCTGGCATCGGCCTTTTCCTGGTGTATCAAAGCGTTGGAAAAAAGGTGACAGGTAATTCTTTTAGAGAGCTCAAAGTCCTTGGCACCGGCTACGGCATCGCGGTACATGGGGTTGATTTGAATCTGTGCTGATATGTCCCGAAAAAAATAAACTTTTTTGCGATTTTGTAAAATATATTTTATAAATTTGTAAAACAGAATTTAGAAATATGTTATACGAGAGACAGCACTTATCCATCTTAAAGAGCCGGATGGCCGAGCCCAGAAGACGTATGCAAATCATCATGGGGCCTCGTCAGGTGGGCAAATCTACCCTTGTCGGGCAGTATGTCGATGGTATTGACACACCTTACGACTTCTTTGCTGCCGATGGCGTAAATCGCGAAGATACCACCTGGATACCGGCCCGCTGGCAGGAAGCCAGGATGAAAATGGACCTCCATGGGGAGAAAGAGCGCATTCTAATCATAGACGAAGTCCAGAAGATCAAGACCTGGAGTGAACAGGTGAAAAAAGAGTGGGACCGGGATACCCGCGAAAAACGCAACATGAAAGTCATTCTCTTGGGCTCCTCTCGAGTCCTTCTCCAAAAAGGCTTGGACGAATCTCTTGAAGGCCGGTTCGAAGCCATCAAAATGGGCTACTGGGAGTGGCACGAGATGCGCGACGCCTTCGGCTTTACCATGCAGCAGTATATCTATTTCGGAGGTTTCCCTGGCCTGGCCCCCGACATAAAAGACGAAGACCGTTGGCGGGACTTGATGGAAGGCACCATCATTTCACCCATTCTCACGAGAGATATTCTGGAAATCGACGAAATCCGCAATCCGGCCCTTCTGCGCCAGGTCTTCGAACTGGCCTGCGTCGAGTCGGCTCGTGAGCTGTCACTCACCAAGATGCAAGGCACGATGAACAGCGGCACCGTCCCCACCATCAAATCCTATCTGGAAGCCTTGGACAAGACCATGTTGGTGAAGCCCCTGCAGAAGTATTCGCCATCTCCCGTCAAGGAAAAGAACTCCATTCCCAAGATGCAAGTGTACAACAGCGCTTTCCGCAACCGATACGGCACATATACTTTTGAAGAGGCTGTGACTGATTCCAAAGAATGGGGCCGACAGGTAGAATCCGCCGTAGGAGCACACCTGGCCAATCGTTCACTTTTGGACGGATTCGAACTTCTCTATTGGCGCAATGACAAAAAAGAAGAATGCGATTACGTCCTCAAGAAGGGACAGGCTTTGGTGGCTATTGAGGTCAAGAGCAGCAGTGCCGACGATACCGATGGCTACGAAAAGTTCAAGGAACTCTACGCCGAGCATATCACCAGCGCTTTTATCGTCGGTCCCGAAGGACTGCCATTGGAGGACTTCTTCAGCATCGATTTGAAGACCCTCTTCCGGAAAAAACGGTAGTCTCATTTGCATCACGTGAAATCGGCCTTCCTATATCTGGGAGGCCGATTTTGGATGCAGATTCACCTCTATTCGCTTCAAATTCTGAATCGAATCTCTTGCTTTTTCGCTTCATCCTGCTAACTTTGCACAAAAATGATGACTTATGAGACCGTTCTACATATGGCAATATCCAGAATGGCCCAACTTCAAATGGGACACTGACATCATCCTTAAACTTCTCACGGAGGTCAGGATGCTGGAGGGGCGTATCGTCGGCATGATGGGAGGACTCGGTTT
>DGXN01000029.1:9262-55015 GCA_002396335.1 Bacteroidales bacterium UBA4231 | reverse complement strand
AACTTTCGGGGTTCATGTCACTTTTGGTCAGCCTCTAACAGCGTTCCGTTACTCCTAGAAACGGATGTAAGCCATGACCCAGAGGTCGTTGAACTGAGGGGTGGCGAGGAGTTTGTTGTTGTGATAACGGTACTCCAGCTGGAAGTTCAGGTTCTTGTGGAGGCGGAAGTTGGCACAGGCGGAGATCATGTCGTGGCTGCTTTCAGCAGTGCCTGCGGCACGGAATTCATCCCACTTCAGGTATACTTTGAGCCAGTCCACGACGGGGATTCCCACGGTAACATACAGGGCGTCGGCCGCACCGCTCTGCTCTTTTTCGCCGCCGATAGCGGTGGCGTATTCGGAACGGAAGGTCCAGTTGTTGACGTCGTACTTGATGCCGGCGCTGATACGCTCGCGCTTGTACTCGGTGCCGCCGTTCACCCAGTTACCCATCCAGCCGAAGGCGCCGATGTACAGGCCTTTGAGGGGCTGGAACTGGACGGTGCCGATGATGTCTTTGGCACCGTTGGCGTCGGCCACATTGATACCCTGACCGTTGTACACGCCCAGCTGATAGTGCAGGAGGCGGTACTGTCCGTCGGAGAGGGGGATCAGGTCGCCCTGGATCTGGAGACCGACGTCACGGCCGCCCATGTTGGCTTCGCCCAGACGGTCGCCCATACCGGCGAATTTCTGCACCAGGAAGGAGAAGTCGCCCACACCGACGTCCCAGGGATTCATGGGGTTCTCAAAGGTAAAGGCGCGTTTGAACTGGCCCAGTTTTACGGAGAACTCCTTGTACTTGGCCCATTCCACATAGAAATCCTTCACGTGCGGGGCGGTACCGTTGGCCTGGAACTGGATGCGGTATTTGAAATCATTGAAAATGCTGCCGTCCACGTACAGACGGATGAGCCGGCAGTTGAAACCGGGGCCGCCATGGGCGCCGTCCTGGTCACTGTATTTGTAACCGCCGATGATGTAGCCGCCCACCTTGGGGGTGCTCATGAAATCAGATACCTTGAAACCGTATTTGGGTTTCTGCGTCTCCTGCGCGTAAGCGGTAAGGCCGGTGGCGAGCAGGAGGGCGGAGAGGATGACGATAATCTTTTTCATAAGATTCTTCACTTCATAAGAGATTCTTCACTTCGTTCAGAATGACACTGGGAGGTTACGCAAACGGGAACAGTTTGGTGAGCCAGAAATAGCCCAGGACAAAGCCGATGATACCGATTACCAGACCTACCTTGGTCATATCCTTGGTTTCCACCATACCGGTAGCAGACGCGATGGCGTTCGGAGGTGTGGAAATCGGGAACAGCATGGCGATGGAGGCGCACACGGCGATGAAAATAATCATGGCGGAAGTGCCGCCCATGGCCAGGAATTCGGCGTTGTTGGCGGCGGCGGGGTCAGCCATGCCGTTGGCGACGACGATCAGGATAGGGATCAGGAGGGCCGCCGTAGCGGAGTTGGAGATGAAGTTACTCAGCAGGTAGCACACAAGACCGGCCACGATCAGCACCAGCACCACGCTCATGCTGCCGAACGGAATGGCCTGGATGAGCACCTTGGCAAGACCGGTGTCCTGCAGGCAGTAACCCAGGCAGAAACCTCCGGCCACCAGCCAGAGCACATTCCAGTTGATTTCCTTGATTTCTTCCTTGCCGAACAGACCCGTAGCGGTGAACACGCCCAGCGGAATCAGGGCAACGATATTGGAGTTGATATGGGTGATCTGCTCGGTGGCCCACAGGAGGATGGTGCCCACAAAGGTGATCCATACCACATACAGACGCCAGTCTTTCTTCTGCTTGCTTTCAGGAATTTCGAGAACCAGTTTCTTGGTCTTGAAGGGAAAGAAAAAGCGCAGCAGCAGCCAGGCGATCAGGATCATGATAAGCACATAGGGAATCATGTGGACGCACCATTCGCCGAAGCTCACGTCGATACCGGCCTGCTCCAGGGCACCCTTGGCAGTAGCGTTAGGCGGCGTGCCGATAGGCGTGCCGATACCGCCGAGGTTGGCGGCCACGGGGATGGAAAGGGCCAGGCCCACTTTGCCCCTGTCGTCGGCCGGAAGTTTGGAAAGAACCGGCGTAAGGAGGGCGAGCATCATGGCGGCAGTGGCCGTATTGGACATGAACATGGAGAAGATGGAAATCATCAGGAGGAAGCCCAGGAGAACGATTTCCGGCTTGGTGCCGAACAGTTTCAGCAGCGCCCGGGCCAGGGTGACGTCCAGGCCGTAGCGCTCGGCCATGATGGCCAGCACGAAACCGCCCAGGAACAGCATGACCACGGGGTCGGCCATGGAGGACATGATGCGGGCGTAAGGGACCAGCGTGCCGTACTGCGGATCGCAGAACAGGCCGATTCCCTTATTGGATATGGTCAGCAGGGAAATGACGATGACCAGCAGCGAAGTGGACCAGTTGGGAATGATTTCAAAGATCCACATCAGGGCGGCGAACACGAACAGAGCGATAACCCGCTGCTGGACGACGGTAAGAGCCTCGATGCCGAAGAAACTGACGGGCACGGCCCACAAGAAGACGGTGACAGCCAGCACGAGCGGCAGGAACACACAATACTTCAGGTTGATTTTTTTAGCCATTATAATTGATTTTTATCTTTCGTAATTCAGACGGATATCCACAGGGATTTTCTCGAGTTCCAGGTTCACGATGTCGGCCTTGATGGTGGCGGGAACGACGGCATACTTCTCCACGAAAGAAGTGGCGGCAGCCAGGTCGCCGGTGGCCTGCATCCGCAGGATCTCTTCCGTGAGCGCAGTGACGGCCGATTCCGTGCGGTCATAGTCGATGGCATATTTGCCGGAAGCTTTCCGGCTGATGGCGCCCTGCTCAATGAGGTAATTGTAAATAATGAGGTTGGCACGGCCGGTGGCGTCACCGAAACCGAAGCGCGTGGAGCGGATGACGTTGGCGACAAAAGTGGCGATCACATCCGGCTTCATGATCAGCGCGTCAATCCGGTGGGCGTCCACTTCCTGCATGCACAGATAGGCACCCAGGACGTTCGACTTGGCTTTTTCCAAGGTAAGGGCTTCATTGCCCAACGCCTCGGCCACGGTGCCTTTCCCATTCACGGTTTCCTTCACACCCAGGCCCTTTGCCACCTCACGGAACACGATGTCCCAGTAGAAAGCATTGGCGTCCAGGTGGGAGCGGTCCTCGCCTTCGAGAAGCAGCATACCGGCCGGGAAGACGGTGCGGTTGAATTTTTCGCGGATAATGTTGTCGAACAGGATGGTACGGGTGCCGAACTCTTCCTGGACACGGGCGTCGTACGGGAAGTTGATGGCGATGACCTTATAACCGGCGTTGGTGTATCCGGCGTAATAGAGGACGTCGCAGGAGAAGATATTGGATTCCGTACCGGGGACGAAGGCATGATACTCGGCCTTTCCGGGCAGGGAGGCCTGCAGTTCGGGGAGACGGTCGCACAGGGCGGTGAGCATTTCGGTGCGGTCCAGGTTTTTCAGGAGCACGTAGGCGCCATAGGAAGCCTTGAGGCCGTAACGATCGTCGTCAATGGTCTCGTTGGGGCCGATGACAAGGTCCATCTTGCTGTCGGTCATCTCCAGCCATGCGCGATCGCTTTCGTAATAATTGTCTGTCTGCAGACCTTCTGCCTTTTTCAGCAGATACTCACGGACGCTGGGCTTGATGGTGATGTCGGCGGCAGCACGGAGAAGGTCGGCCATTTTTTTGACCTGGTCGGCGTAGGCGTCGTGATACCAGACGGTTTTGAGCTTGCCGTCCTCACCGCGGCGGATGAGGGTGTAGGGGCTCATCTTGTCCGGATCCTCGAAGGCCTCGAACTCCTCGTCGGTCATGTCGGCGGGATAGAAGGCGGCGCCGGAGGGTTTGGGGCCGTACCCTTCCAGGAAAGGCTCATTGTCAATCCGGTTCCAAGGGCCGTAATTGATGAAGGCAAATTCCCGTTCGGCGGCATTTTCCAGCGAATCCATCCGGGACTTGGGGCCGAAGTTTTGCTCCCAGTAGATGGCGTCGGCGGCGTCGGCCGCAAAACGGTAAAGATTCAGGACCTCCTTGCCATTGTCGGTGATTCCTGAAAGGTCGGGAGCAGGAATGGTCACAACTGCATAGTTCTCCAGCAGGCGGTCCGCTTTGGAGCGGGATTCACCGCAGGACCATACTCCTGCAGCGGCCAGGGCGAGAGCCAGCACGATGGTTAGTTTTTTCATACAGTCTGTTACATTCAAATTAGTGTGCAAAGGTAATAAGAAAAAGTCACATAAAACTCTTTTTTAAGGAAAAGATTCTTTTTAACAATTTTATTGATAATTCTCTTTTTATTAATTAAATTTGTACCGGATTCGAAACAATCCTTAAACAATTATAACCATAACACTAAACACAGTTTTGAAGTATGAAAACTACTGACATCATGGCACGTCTTCAGGCCAAGTACCCTCTCGAGAAAGAGTACCTGCAGGCCGTGCAGGAAGTCCTGGAGTCCATCGAGGAGGTTTATAACCAGCATCCCGAATTCGAGAAGGCCAAGATCGTCGAACGTCTGGTAGAACCGGACCGTATCTTCACCTTCCGCGTCACCTGGATTGACGACAAAGGCGAAGTCCAGACCAACACCGGCTACCGTATCCAGTTCAACAGCGCTATCGGCCCCTACAAGGGCGGTCTCCGCTTCCACAAGGCTGTCACCCCTTCCATGCTCAAGTTCCTGGGCTTTGAGCAGACCTTCAAGAATGCCCTCACCACCCTTCCGATGGGCGGCGCCAAGGGCGGTTCGGATTTCGACCCCGTGGGCAAATCCAACGACGAAATCATGCGCTTCTGCCAGGCTTTCATGCTGGAACTGTGGAACTGCATCGGCCCGGATCAGGACATTCCTGCAGGCGACGTGGGTGTAGGCGGCCGTGAGATCGGCTACCTCTACGGTATGTACAAGAAACTGGCCCGCCAGTACAACACCGGCGTTCTCACCGGCAAGGGCGGCACCTGGGGCGGCAGCATCCTCCGTCCGGAAGCCACCGGCTTCGGCGCCCTGTATTTCACCCAGCACCTTCTCCAGAAGGCCGGCAAGGACATCAAGGGCAAGAAAGTCGCCCTCTCCGGCTTCGGCAACGTAGCCTGGGGCGCTGCCACCAAGGCTACCGAACTGGGCGCCAAGGTCGTGGCCATCTCCGGTCCTGACGGCGTCTGCCATATCCCCGAAGGCATCACCAAGGAAATGATCGACTACATGCTCGTGATGCGCGCATCCAACCGCAATAAGGTAGAGGACATGGCCACCAAGTTCCCCGGCAAGGCTATCTTCACCCCCGGCAAGAAGTCTTGGAGCATTCCCGTGGACATCGCACTCCCCTGCGCCTTCCAGAACGAACTCTCCGAGGATGACGCAAAAGAACTGAAAGCAAACGGCTGCTGGTGCTGCTGCGAAGTATCCAACATGGGTTGCCAGCCCGGTGCCATCCACTTCTTCCAGAACAACGGAATCCTGTTTGCTCCCGGTAAGGCTGTCAACGCCGGCGGCGTTGCCACCTCCGGCCTGGAAATGACCCAGAACGCAGAGCACATTTCCTGGGACGCCAAGGAAGTGGACGACAAACTGCACTTCATCATGAAGAGCATCCACGAGCAGTGCGTCAAATACGGCACCCAGCCGGACGGCACCGTGGACTATGTGAAGGGCGCCAACATCGCCGGCTTCATGAAAGTCGCCACCGCCATGCTCGAGCAGGGAACCATCTAATTCCCTGGCTCAAGGTACAAAAAAGGTCCTTCCGCGCGGAAGGACCTTTTTTTATGATAAAGAATCAACTTACTTGGTAGCGGCGGGAGCTGCCTGCTGCTGAGCCTGGGCCTGGGCCTGAAGTTCGGCCTGGAGGCTTTCAAGGGTACGGCTGTCCGGGATGTTCAGGGCCTTGCGGGCGTCGGCGGTGATGTCAATCACTTTGGTTTCGTCGAAGTAAAGGGCCTGGGAAGCATCGAACAGGACGGTGATGCCTTTGGCTTTGGCAATCTCGTTCACGGCTTTGCCGGCTTTTTCATTGATGGGAGCCATCAGCTGATTCTGCTGCTGCTGGAGTTCCTGGCTGATGCTGTTCTGGAACTCCTGGATGCGATTCTGGATTTCATAGAGTTCGCGCTCCTTGGATTCACGGATGGCAGCGGTCCAGCTGGCCTGCTTCTGCTGATACTGGTTGGCTTTGCCCTGATACTCTTCCACCATGGCGGAGTAGGTCTCTTCGGCCTCTTTCTGGGATGCGGCGATGGTTTCGCGGGCGGCGTCCATCTCGGGCATCAGCATGACGAGTTCATTGAAGTTCACACGGCCCAGCTGCTGGGCGGAAGCGGTAAGGGTTGCGAGTGCTGCAAGAGCAATGACAAAAAGCTTTTTCATATCTACAAATAATTTTTTGTTTTCAGTTTTCTGTTTCCGGTCAGATTGTTCACAAGTTCCATGCCGTACTAGAATTGCTGTCCGAGGACGAAGTGGAACTGGCTGCCGCCGTTGGTGGCGTCGTCGAAGCCGTAACCCCAGTCGACACCCAGGAGGCCGATCATCGGCAGGAAGACCCTGACACCCACACCGGCGCTGCGCTTGACCTGGAACGGGTCGAAGTCGCGGATGTCGCTCCAGCAGTTACCCGCCTCCAGGAACGCCAGGGCGTAAATGGTGGACTGCGGCTGCAGGATCACCGGATAACGGAGCTCTACGGTGAATTTGTCAAAGACGTTACCGGCGTAGCTTTCCAGGTTCTGGCTGTACGGAGTCATCTTTCTGGGGGTGAGGGAGTAATCCTCGTAACCGCGCAGGGAAATGATTTCCGCACCGTAGGTCATGTAACCGGACATACCGTCACCGCCCACCTGGAAGTTTTCAAACGGGGAGTAGCCCCAGTTGCGGTTGTAGTAACCCAGGACACCGAACTGGGCACGGGTCATCAGGACCAGGTCGCCCACGAGTTTGGTATAGACGGTGCCGCCGAATTTCCATTTGTGGTATTCGATCCACTTGTAGCGCTGGGCCGACGTCCAGTTGTCGTAGTTCACGTCTTTCCAGCTGTTCACGGAAATGCGATTGCCCTCGTCGTCATACGAATACTTGCGGAAGAGCGAATACGGCGGAGTGAACTGCAGGGAGAAAGAGAACTCGGAACCGGTACGGGGATAGATCTGCTGGTCGGTGGAATTTCGCGTCAGGGAGAGGGTGTAGCTCAGGTTGTGGGAGATACCGTCGTTGAACGCGAAATAGCTGTTGGTCCAGTTGGTGAGCTTGTAGGTCTGCCAGCTCAGGTTGTTGTACAGCACGAAATAGCTGTCAGGCCACTTGAGCCGCGTTCCCAGACCGGCGTTGAAGCCGAACACCTCGAACATCTTGTCCGTAGAAAGGATGCCGATGGCAAGGTACGAGTCGGTCATTCTGGAATAGTAACCGGAAATGCTCAGGGACGTGGGTTTCTTGCCGAAGAGCCAGGGCTCCATAAAGCTGGCGCTGAGATTGGTGTAGTAGCGGCCGTTGGTCTGGAAGCGGAACGAGAGGTTCTGCGCGTCACCCAGCGGGACGGGACGCCAGGCGCCCTTTTCGAACATGCGGCGGGTAGAGAAGTTGTTGAAGCTGACACCCGCGGTGAGCACGAAGGTGTTGCCGCCCCAACCTCCGGAGAGTTCCAGCTGGGAAGAAGGCTTCTCCGTAACATTATATACAATGTCAACCGTATTGTTGAGCTGGTTGGGAACGATGGAATAGCCGCCGGGGCCCATGATGGATTCGGGGTCGAACTGGCCCATAGAGGCGATTTCGCGGATGGAACGCTCGAAGTCCGACTGGCTGAACAGGTAGCCGGGACGGGTCATGAGCTGGCGGCGGATGACCCGCTCGTTGGTAAGGTCGTTGCCGTTGATGACAATCTCGTTCAGGATGGCGGGCTTGCCTTCCGAAATGCGGAGCTCCACGTCCACGGAGTCATTCTGGATGTTCACTTCCACCGGAGTGACATTGAAGAACAGGTAGCCGTTGTCGCGGTAGAGCTTGGATACGTCGTAGTCCGTTTCCTTGCCGCCGCCGTGGAGGCGTTTCTCCAGCGTGACCAGGTCATAGACGTCGCCTTTCTTGATCTGGAGAATGTTGTTCAGGACTTCGGAAGGATAGACGGAGTTGCCGGTCCAGGTGATATCCCGGAAATAATACTTCCGGCCCTGCTCGAAAACCATGTCAATGTCCAGGTGCTTGCCGTCGGCGTCATAGTAGACGGAGTCGCGGACCAGACGCGCATCGCGGTAACCGGCCTCGTTGAAGGCGTCCAGAACGGTTTTGCGGTCCTTTTCGTATTCCTTTTCCTTGAATTTCTTGGACTTGAAGAAGTTGTACCACTTGTTGGCGTGGGTCTCCTTCATATTTTTGGCCAGTTTCCGCTCCTTGATGTCGTTGTTGCCGGAGAAATTGATGTCCTTGATGCGGATCTTCCGGCCTTTGTTCACGTCGAAATTCACACGGATGGCGCTCCGGATCATGGTGTCGCGCTGGACCTGGGCTTCGACTTCCACCTTCAGGTAACCTTTTTCTTTATAATAGCGCTTGATAATGTCGATGGAGGTCTTTTTGACGTAATCGGAAAACTCGCGGCCGGGACGAAGGTTCAGGCGCTCCTGCAGGTCCTTGCGTTCGCCGGATTTGACGCCGCTGTAGGTCCAGCGGGATACACGGGGACGCTCCTTGATGCAGATTTTGAACCAGGCGGTGTCGGCCGATGCGCTCAGGGAGTCGACCACCACGGCCACGTCTTCAAAATAACGCTGGGCGACCAGTCTTTTCACGATGCCGGTGACATCTTCACCGGGGACGGTGAGCTCCTGGCCGGGCTTAAGGCCGGTCAGCTGAAGGATCTGGTGTTCGTTGAAGTACTGGTTCCCTTCCACTCCGACACCTCCCACAATGTATTTCTGCGGGCGGTTGTAATCTATTTCTATGCTGCTACGCGTCTTCTGGGCCTGCAGGGAAAATCCCGTCAGGAGCAGCAGAGCGGTGCAGAGTATCTGTCTTAGAGTCATTCCGATGGTTGTTATCTTGCAAAGATAAGAATATTATTTCACTTTACCATATCTGCGGTCCCTTTCGGCATAGGCGGCGAGAGCTTCCCGGAACTGGGGTTTGCGGAAATCCGGCCACAGGACATCCGTAAAGTAAAACTCCGTATAGGCCGACTGCCAAAGCAGGTAGTTGGAGATCCGCAGTTCTCCGGAAGTCCGGATCAGCAGGTCCGGATCCGGAATGCCGGCGGTGACCAGATACTGGCTGAAACCCTCCGCGTCCAAGGCCTGGAACTGCTCCGGGGAAAGGGTGGCGGCCGCTTTTTTCATGGCCTGCATCAGATCCCACTTGCCGCTGTAGCTCAGGAAAACGATGAGCGTAGTCCGGTCATTGTCCTTCGAGGCTTCCATGAGTTCGTCGATGGAAGCATTGAGCTTGTCGCTCAGCCGTGAACGGTTGCCCAGCACCACAAAGCGGATGTTGTTCTTCATCAGGGACTGGAATTCCTTCTTGATGGAGTCCATCATCAGTTCCATCAGGGCCATAACTTCGGCCTGGGGACGGTTCCAGTTTTCTTCCGAAAAGGCATAGAGGGACAGATACCGGACTCCGGACTCCGCCGCTTCTTCCAGACAGGCGCGGACACTTTCCACACCTGCGATATGGCCTTTTACACGATCCAGACCGCGGGATTTGGCCCACCGGCCGTTACCGTCCATAATGATGGACACGTGCTGGGGTAGCTTATTCATACATTAACCGTTGTTTCTCATGTCCTCGCCCCAGAACAGGCGTGAAGTGAGCGCTTTCACGAAACCTGATTCGGCGATCCGCACCCGTTTAAGCGAAAACTGTGCCATCTCGACATGGATGGTCCATTCCGGGCGGATTTCCACGGTGCGGTTGTCCATGGACATGGTGGCGCGGCCGTCGCGGGACTCAAAGGAGATATCCACTTTGGCCGATTCCGGGAGAACGATCGGGCGGACGTTCAGGTTATGCGGGGCGATAGGAGCCAGCACCAGGGCCTTGGTCTCCGGGGTGCAGATGGGGCCTCCCACCGACAGCGAATAAGCGGTGGAGCCGGACGAAGTGGCCAGCAGGATGCCGTCGGCCCAATAAGTGGGAAGGGATTCGCCGTCGATGCTGACGTGGATTCCCAGAACGGAAGATCCGCTGCGGTGTACAGCCACCTCATTCACGGAATAAGGCAGCATGCCGATGGAACGGCGGGCGTCCGGACCTTTCAGCGTGGCATTGAGAACGGTACGGTATTCGATGCGGAAATTCCCTTCGGTGAGCGCCTTACGCACGTCTTCAGGCCTGTTTTCGCAGAGAAAACCGATACGGCCGAAATTGACGCCCAGGATGGGGAGGCCGATATCGGCCACGACGTGCGCGGCACTCAAAAAAGTACCGTCACCGCCTATCGACAGGACCAGGTCCGTTTCCGGCTGGACGTCCGACTTGGTCTTGATTTCGTATAACTCGAAGGAATTATCCTCCAGGTCTTTCAGGAACGAGACCATACCTTCGTTCTGCCGCAGGTCGTCGTTCAGGATAAAGTAACCGATTCTCATTGTGCACGTAAAAATCAACTTGCAAAAGTAACACTTTTCCACCACATAACCTTGAACCGCCTCTTTTTTTTCGTATCTTTGTCTATTAATTACAAACCGCTTATGACCCGACTCAGCGTCAATATCAATAAAATCGCCACGTTGCGCAATGCTCGTGGCGGAAATGTCCCGGACGTCACAAAAGCCGCCCTGGACTGCGAAGCCTTCGGCGCAGAAGGCATTACCGTGCACCCCCGGCCCGACGAACGCCACATCCGCTACGCCGACGTCCGCGAAATCCGTCCCCTCCTGCATACCGAATTCAATATCGAGGGCAACCCCATCCCGCAGAGTTTCGTGGACCTGGTCCTGGAAGTGGTCCCCGACCAGGTGACCCTGGTTCCGGACGGGCAAGACGTCCTTACCTCCAACGCCGGCTGGGACACCCTGAGCAACAAGGATTTCCTGACGGATATGTGCAGCACGTTCAAGGCCAGGGGCATCCGCACCTCCATCTTCATCGACCCGGATCCCGCCATGGCCGAAGGTGCCGCCGCCTGCGGCGCCGACCGCGTGGAACTCTACACGGCCGACTATGCCGCCCAGTATCCCCAGGACCCGGAAAGGGCCGTCGTCCGCTATCTGGAAACCGCCAAAAAGGCCCGCGAGTGCGGCCTGGGCCTCAACGCCGGACACGACCTGTCCCTGGAAAACCTGGCCTTTTTCATCCGCACCATTCCCTGGACGGACGAGGTTTCTATCGGCCACGCCCTCATCAGCGATGCGCTGTATCTGGGTCTGGAACAAACAATTCAGGCCTATCTTGCACAAATCCGCAAAAAATGACTAAATTTGCAGACTTGACGAATAATTTATAACAACAACGATAATGAAAAAAACTCTTATCCTTCTGGGCGCCGCCGCTGTGATGGCTGTCGCCGTATCCTGCAACCAGAACCAGGCCGCAGCTCCTGCTGCCACCGAAGCATCTGACAGCGTCGCCGTCGCCGGCAGCATCGTGTATTTCAATATGGACAAAATCATGGAAGGCTATGACATGGCCAACGACCTGAACTCCGTATTCGAGACCAAGACCTCCGGCATCCAGTCCGAAATCGACCGCCGCGGCAAAAAACTGGAAAAAGACGCCGCCGACTTCCAGAGCAAAGTGGACAAAGGCCTGCTGACCACCTCCGTCGCTCAGGCCCAGTACCAGAAGCTTCAGCAGCAGCAGCAGTCCTACCAGCAGTATGTCGTCTCCAAGCAGCAGGAAATGACCGAGGAGCAGCAGGTGATGATGAACCAGCTTGCCAACGCCATCGCTGAGTTTGTAGCGGAGTACAATGTGGAACACCAGTACGCCCTCATCCTCGCGACTGCAGGCAACATCCTCTCCACTCCCGTCGTTACCGGTGACCCCAAGCTTGACATCACCGAAGACCTCCTCGCCGGCCTGAACGCCGCTTACATCAAGACCAAGGAGACCACCAAGAAATAATCCAGGATGAAAGTCGCCATCCTGTCCAGTTTTTACCCCCTTAGGGGTGGCATTTCCCAGTTCAACGCCAGCTTGCTGGAAGGACTGGGAAAATGTTCTGATACCCGGGCCTATTCCTTCTCCCGCCAGTACCCGGACTTCCTCTTCCCCGGCAAAACCCAGTACGTAACCCCGGAGGATGAAGCCACGCCCGTACAGGCGCAGGCCCTGCTGGACACGGTGAATCCCTTTACCTGGATCCGGACTGCCCGCGAAATCCGTGCATGGAAGCCGGACCTTCTGGTCATGAAATACTGGATGAGCTGGTTCGCCCCTTCGCTGGGCTATGTAGCCCGTCACGCCGGCTGCAAGAGCGTCGTTGTCCTGGACAATGTCATTCCGCACGAGGCGCACTGGTTCGACAAACCCCTCACCCGGTATTTCCTGAAAGGATGCACAGGCTTTGTCAGCATGTCCGAAAGCGTCCGGCAGGACCTCCTGTCCCTGCGCCCCGACGCGCCCAACATCCTCCTTCCCCACCCGCTGTACGCACACTTCGGCCCGCGTCTTCCCCGGGAACAGGCGGCCGAAAGCCTGGGGATCGACCCCGCACGGAAAACCCTCCTTTTCTTCGGGCTGATCCGGGAATACAAAGGGCTGGACATCCTTCTGGAAGCCTTCCGGAACCTCCCCGAAGACTACCAGCTGGTCATCGCCGGAGAGCCTTACGGTTCTTTTGACAAGTACCAGCGGATCATCGACTCGCTCCCCTCGCGGGACCGGGTCTTTGTCTTCCCGGACTACATCCGCGACGCCCGGGTCAAAGTTTTCTTCAGCGCGGCCGACCTGGCCGTCCTCCCCTACCGCAGTGCCACCCAAAGCGGCATCAGCTCCATTGCCTATCATTTCGACGTACCCATGGTCGTCACCGACGTGGGCGGCCTGAAAGGCACCATCGGCGAGCGTGGCACGGGAATTGTCGCAGATCAGCCCAGCCCCGAAGCCATCCGGAAGGAAATCCTCCGCTATTTCGCGGACCCTTCCCTCAAAGAAAGCTGCCTCAGGGCTATCGGCAAAGAAAAAGAGCGCCTGGGATGGGATACTTTCTCCCGCAACCTCCTGGACTTTGCCGCCACCTTATAATTGAAAGCTTATGAAACGACTCATCACCTTCTTCGCCGCCATTTTCCTCGTCGCCTGCGGTATTTCCGCCGCTCAGGAATACGTCCCTACGCCGGTAACCGTCTCCAAGGAGAAGGTCAAGTTGAACGGCAAAGTGTATCTGTCGCATGTGGTGCTGGAGAGGCAGACCCTCTACGGCATCACCAAAGCCTACGGCGTCACCGAGGAAGACCTCTACGAAGCCAACCCCTCCCTCCGGGAGACCGGCCTGCAGAAGAATGCCATCCTCCTCGTCCCTTTCCGCGAAAACACGGTATCGGCCCCGGAAACCTCTTCCCAGGATTACACGGAGCACACCGTCCGCTGGTACGAGGACATTGACGACATTGCCCGCAAATACGACGTTTCGGTCAAGGAAATCATGGACTTCAACGATCTCAAGAGCCGCAAGCTCAGCACCCGCCAGGTCCTGAAGATTCCAGTGAAGAAGACGGTCGCTGTCGCCGACACCCGCGAGGAGACGCCGGACCAGCCGGAAAAACCGGCCGTGGACACCGTCTGCGTCATCCCTCCGCCCCAGGAGCCCGTCCTTCCCGAAACGGACTCCGCCTCCGTCCTCACTTTCCAGGCGCTGGACAAGGTGGATTTCTCCCTGATTCTCCCGCTCAAGGCGGCATCGTCGGCCAGCGAAATCAACATGGACTTCTATTCCGGCGTCCTGATGGCCGTCAAAGACATGGAGGCCGAAGGAACCAAAATCCAGCTTCATGTCTATGACCTGAATGCCGGCATCCCGCCCATCGACGCCCTGGTAAAGAGCAATTTCGTACTGGGCCCCGTCGCTTCGCGCGACCTGGAAGCCATCCTGCAGCGGGTGGACGGCCGTGTCCCGGTCATCTCGCCGCTGGACCAGAAAGCCGCCTCGCTCAGCACGAATTACTCGGCCTTCATCCAGGCCCCGTCCGCCGTGGACCACCAGTATGAAGACCTGGCCGACTGGGTGAAAGACGACCTGGAAGACGGTGACAAAGTGATTCTCATTACCGAGAAAGGCGCCTCCAACGTTACGGCTTCCGTGGCGATCCGCAGTGCCATGGCCCATGAAGAACTCTCTTACGAAATAGTCAATTACGCCATCGTGGAAGGCCGCGGCATCCCCGCCATCCTTTCCGGTACCATGGTCAAAGGCGGCGTGAACCGCGTAGTCGTAGCTTCTGAAAGCGAAGCCTTCATGGGCGACGTGGTGCGCAACCTGGGCATCATGAGCGGAAAAGGTTACAACGTGGTGATGTACGCCCCTTCGAAGGTCCGTACCTTCGACACCATCGAAGGCAGCGCCTACCATGACGCATCCCTGCATATCAGCAGTTCCTACTTTGTGGATTACTCCTCCCCTGCGGTAGACCGTTTCGTCCGCACTTACCGGGCCCTTTTCCGTACGGAGCCGTCCCAGTTCGCTTTCCAGGGTTACGACACGGCCCGCATGTTCATCGGCGCCTGCGCCCGCTACGGAACAGGCTGGACCCGGATGCTGGGCTCTGAACGTGTCCGCGGCCTGCATACGGACTTCCTCTTTGTCCAGGACGCCAAAGGCAACCTCCACAACAGCGCTGTCCGCCGCATCATTTTCGAGAAGAATTACTCCACAACCCTCCAATAAAACGAACTCCATTCCATGGAAAAGATCAGAACACTCATCCTGGGCGGCGGTCCTGCCGGATTCACGGCAGCCATCTACGCAGCCCGTGCCAATATCTCCCCTGTCCTGTATGAAGGCATCCAGCCCGGCGGACAGCTCACCACCACCACCGTCATCGAGAACTTTCCCGGCTTTCCGGGCGGCGTAGACGCCAACACGCTCATGGACTCCATGCGCGAGCAGGCCCGCAGTTTCGGGGCCGACGTCCGCCAGGGTACCGCCACCGCCGTAGACCTGGGCCAGCGTCCTTTCCGCGTCACCATCGACGGAGAGAAACAGCTGGAAGCTGACGCCCTGATCATCGCCACCGGAGCGCAGGCCCGTTATCTGGGCCTCCCCTCGGAGGAAAAATTCAAAGGTGCCGGCGTCAGTGCCTGCGCCACCTGCGACGGGTTCTTCTACCGCAAGCGCACCGTAGCTGTCGTGGGCGGCGGAGATACGGCCTGTGAAGAGGCGCTGTACCTGGCATCCCTGGCCAAAAAGGTGTATATGATTGTACGCCGGGACGTGTTCCGCGCATCCAAGATCATGCAGCAGAAGGTCCTGGGAACCGAAAACATCGAAGTCCTCTGGAACTGCAACACGCAGGAAGTCCTGGGCGACGCGATGGGCGTCACCGGAGCCCGCCTCCTCAGGAAAGACGGCACTGTTTTTGATATCGCCATCGACGGATTTTTCCTCGCCATCGGCCATACTCCGGCGTCGGAGCTCTTCGCTCCCTGGATTGAAACCGACGCCAACGGCTACATCCTTACCGAAGGGAAGAGCGCCTGCACCAATGTTCCCGGCGTGTTCGCAGCCGGAGACGTGCAGGATCCCCGCTACCGGCAGGCTGTCACCGCCGCCGCTTCGGGATGCAAGGCCGCCCAGGACGCGGAAAAATTCCTTTTGGAACAAGTAAACCTGTAAGCGTATGAACAAACTCAAGCTGGCTGCAGCAGCCGTATTGGCCACAGTGGCCGTTTTCTCGTGCAAAACCCAGTACGAGGTGCTGCTTGCATCCAATGACGTAGACGCCAAGTACAACGCCGCCATGCAGTACTTCGCCGACAAGAAGTACCAGAAGGCCGCCCAGCTGTTCGAATCCATGGCCGTCCTCACCAACGGCACCGCAAGGGACGACACGGTCCAGTATTACTGGGGCCTGTCCAACTACCGCAACAAAGACTACTACACGGCCGAATCCAACTTCGCCCGCTTCGTGGAGAATTTCCCCATGAGTCCTTTTGCTTCGGACGCCGCCTTCTACCGGCTGGACTGTCTGTACCGCGCCACTTACCGCTGGGAACTGGACCAGAAACCCACCCTGGCGTGCATGGCCGCCATCGCCCAGTACATGAAAGAGAATGCCGACGACAAGCCCCACATGCAGGCCTGCCACGAGATGATGCTGGAGCTGCAGCGCCGCCTGGACCGCAAGGACTTCGAAGCCGGCCGGCAGTATTACATCATGGAGGACTACCCCGCCGCCCGCATCAAGCTGCACAACGTCCTGAAAACCAACGCCGACAATGTCTACCGCGAAGACGTCCTGTACTACACCGCCATGGCCTCTTACCATTATGCGCGCCTGAGCGTACGCGAAAAGCAGAAAGAACGCTATCTCACCTTTGTGGACGACTACCTGAACTTTGTGGGCGAATATCCCGAGTCCCATTACCGTCCCGAACTGGACGGTCATTACCGCCATGTCCAGAAACTCCTGGGCCGCAGCGGCGAAGTCATGGAAACGCCGGTTGAAAAATAATTGAAACTTCCCTGAAAAAGGTGCAGTACATTATATAGAAACGTATTGTAAAAGAAGTATGGAAAACAAGAAGAAAGTACCTGTAAACACCATTACGCGTGACATCAAGGACCTGGCTGCTCCCACCGGAAACATCTACGAATCCGTCGTCATCCTGTACAAGAGAGCCAACCAGATAGCCGTTGCCGAAAAGAAAGAGCTCATGAAAAAGCTGGAAGAATTCCGCAACGACCGTGACACCATGGAAGAAGTCTTCGAGAACAAGGAACAGATTGAAATCTCCAAGTACTACGAGCGTCAGCCCAAACCGGATCTGGTAGCCATCGCGGAGTTCGAAAACGGAGACTTGTATTACCGCAAAGCGCAGAACGAGAACCCGATCGACATCAACGGAGAATAAGCCTATGCTACTGGGCCTCCACGTCTCCAACTACATTTTGATAGGCTCTCTGGAAACCACGTTTCCGGAGGGTTTAGTCATTATAACCGGAGAGACCGGAGCCGGCAAGTCTATTCTTCTCGGCGCCCTCTCCCTGGTACTGGGCGCCAAGGCCGACGCCTCCATGGTAGGCCCGCAGGGAGACAACTGTGTCGTGGAAGCCGTCTTCTCCATTGACGACGCCATCCGGGAACTCCTCCGGAAAGAGGATCTCCCCGCCGACGACGACCGCCTCATCCTCCGCCGCACAGTCGCAAAAAGCGGCCGTTCCCGGAGCTTCCTCAACGATGAGCCCGTCAGCCAGAGCGTCCTGCAGGAACTGTCCGCACATCTGGTGGACATCCACTCCCAGCATCAGACGCTCCGTCTCGCCGACGAGCGTTTCCGCATGGAAGCCCTGGACCTCAGAGCCGGCACAACGGCCCTGAAAAACAAGGTCTCAGCAGCCTGGAACGATGTTCTGGAAAGCCGCCGCCAGTTGGAAAACCTGGAAAACCGCCTTTCCCGCGCCCTGGAGCAGGAGCAGTACAACCAAAGCCGATGGGAACGTCTGGACCAGGCCCGTCTGGTCTCCGGAGAACTGGAAGATCTGGAAGAACGGCAGAAACAGCTCGCGCATGCAGAGGAAATCAAGGAAACCCTCTGCGCCGCCCAGGAGCTGCTCTCCCCCGACGACGACGAATCCTCCTCCCCTTCCCGCCAGCTTCGGGAAGCCGCCCGCCAGCTGGAAAAAGCCGGGCGCTTCATTCCTTCACTGGACGCCCTGGCAGAACGCCTGTCGTCGGCCCGCCTGGAAATCGAAGACATTGCGGCGGAGGTAGAAAGCGTCAATGCCCGTACCGAAGCCTCCCCGTCGGAGCTGCAGCAAGTGGAAGACCGTCTGTCGCTCCTGTACGGACTGCTTCAGAAATACGGCGCCGCAACGGTAGACGAACTCATCTCGCAGCGGGACCGCCTGGAATCCCTGGTCCTGGATGCGACAACCCTTTCAGAAGAGGTGGAAAAGGCCCGCCAGGCCCTTCAGGACGCCACGCAGAAGCATCTTCAGCTTTGCGAAGACCTCCACGCCCGGAGGGAGCGTGCCGTCGGCCCGCTCTCGGAGGCCATCACCGCCCAGCTCCATGCCCTGGATCTGGACCATGCCCTGTTTCAGGTGCAGCTTTCCCCGCTTGCGCCGGGCCCTTCCGGTTCGGACACGGTGAACTTCCTGTTCTCGTCCACCGGAAAACAGCCCGCCGATGTGGGGAAATCCGCTTCCGGCGGTGAACTTTCCCGCATCATGCTCAGCCTGAAGGCCGAGATGGCCCGCTTCAAGCACATGCCCACGCTCGTGTTCGACGAGATTGACACCGGCGTATCCGGCAGTACCGCCGACAAAATGGGCTCCCTGGTATGCTCCATGGGGGCCGATATGCAAGTCTTTGCCATCACCCACCTTCCCCAGGTGGCGGCCAAAGGCAATGCCCACTATGTGGTCAGGAAGGAAAGCGACAGCACCTCCATCCATCTGCTGGACCGGGAAGGGCGCGTGCAGGAAGTGGCCCGCATGCTGTCCGGC
The DNA here is from genome assembly GCA_002396335.1 of Bacteroidales bacterium UBA4231. Classification (GTDB taxonomy): domain Bacteria; phylum Bacteroidota; class Bacteroidia; order Bacteroidales; family UBA932; genus Cryptobacteroides. The sequence goes on along the minus strand of DGXN01000029.1, from coordinate 36,387 downwards.
TCCACCATCACGGAGGCGGCCGTCGCCAATGCCCAATCCTTATTGAATGCCTGAGCATGCCCGCCGTCCCGCATACCGTTCTCACCCTGGAGGAATTCAAGTCCCACCTGCGCCGCCACGGGCTCAAAGCCACCCGTCAGCGCCTGGCGGTACACGAAGTCATGATCGAACTGGGACACGCCTCTCCCGACGCAGTCTGCGCCGCCCTCAAGGAAAAGGGCACCCATGTCACCACCGCCTCGGTCTACAACATCCTCTCCCAGCTGGCCGACGCCCACATTTACAGCCGGCGCCTGTCGGCCACCAACAAAATGTTCTTCGACAGCAATGCCACCCGCCACATCCACCTGTACGACCGTGAAAACCACACGTACCGCGAAGTGTCGGATGATCAGCTACTCGCCCTGGTAACCCAACACCTGAAACACCGCAAGTTTAGAGGGTATTCCGTCGAAGATATTGACATCCAACTCATTGCAAGACCAACACGAAAGAATAAATCCCTATGAAAAAACATCTGATTCTTCTGCTGTCCGCCCTCCTTCTCCCTCTTTGGGGATGCATTCAGGAAGGGACTTACACCGCCTCCAATGTCGAAGGCATCGTCACCGTCCGCGGAACGGACCTGATTACGGATGCCGGCGTCCAGTACAGTATTACGGAAGATGCCACCGGTGAAACGGACTGGAAGGTGGACGGGACCCGCTGCTTTGTAATATTTGACATCATCAATGCCAGCCTGGACATCCGCCTCAAGTATGCAGAGCCCCTGCACATCATCGAACTCCTCCCTTTGGACGAGGAAGAGACCTATCCGGAAGATCCGGTGTACTTGGAATTCAACCAGCTCAGCGGCAATCACATCGACATGGGGATCACAATCTACAAGGCAAAAGACTCCAACTATGCCCACCGGCTACTGTTCCGCTATAAGGAGGACACGGAGCGCAAGATGCTGCACCTGTATCTGTATCACGACGGCAATGACGAGAATCCCAGTATCATGTCCGACAAATCCCTGGAGAACGAAACCCTGTTTTACACCCTCCCCATGGACAAATTCGACGTCACCAGCATAGACCTCACCACTTTTGTACTGATGAACAACCCCGACGGCGGTTCACCCATCGTGGAGTCCTACACATATAACAGCCGGTAAAAGAAGAAGCCGGAAACCTTATTTGTTGCGGCGGGCAAGCAGTTCTGGCTTGTCCGTCGCAATGCAATCCACCCCGAGGGAAATAGCCTTGCGGTTCTGGCGGGATCTGTCGTCCAGGCCCAGGACCAGCGCGAGTACCTGCACGCCACGTTCATGGCAGCGACGGACCACCTTCCGGTTCATCCGGTCAATCCACATGACGGCAATGTCGGGCTGCATCTCATCCAGGACGGCATCCAGCTGGGACGGTTCGTACACATAGGCCTGCAAGGTGTGGATATCAGGGAACGTCTGGCGGAACTGCTTGGTCAGGTCGGCACTGTAGAAGGTGAAATAGGTATGCTCCAGCATGCCATAGGACCGGATCAGGTCTACCAAGGCCTGCATGTCGCCGCTCCTGTAGTCTACCGTCAGTTCCAGACCGTTCTGCGCAGCTTTCTCCAGGATGGCCGAAAAACGGGGCAGCGGTTCGCCGGCCCACTCAGGGCCGAACCAGCTGCCGGCATCCAGGGTATCCAGGTCCTGCGAATACCATTCGCTGATGGGGCCCGTACCGTTGGTGGTCCGGTTCAGCAGCGAGTCGTGCAACAGGTAGAAAACACTGTCCTTGCTGATGACCACGTCGCACTCCATGATGTCCACCCCGTAGCGGATGCAGGAATCGGCCGAGGCGAGGGTGTTTTCCGGAGCGATGAAATTGGCCCCGCGATGGCCGCTGATCTTGGGATAGGGATAATGCTCCCGGCAGGAAAGGGCCAGGAGGGCAAGGATTGCGAGAAACAGAACGGCTGCCTTTTTCATCCTACAGTTTTTCTCCGAATGCCAGGTCGCCTGCGTCGCCCAGGCCAGGGACAATGAAACTCTGGCTGGTCAGTTCTTCGTCGATGGCGGCGACCCAAAGGGTATAACGGTTGTCCAGGGTCTTGGACAGGTTGTCGACGGCAACGCGGCTGGCAATGGGACACACGATGTGGACGCAGGCGGGCTCCCCACCCTCGTCAATGAGTTTCTGAAGTCCCATTTCGACGGAGGCGCCGGTTGCCAGCAGCGCGTCACAAAGGACCAGCACCTTCCCTTCGATGGACGGGGCGGTGCAGTAATCGGCCCGGATTTCAAAGTAGCCGCCTTTCCCGTATTTGCGGTAGGCCGACAGGAAGGCCGTCTCTGCATGGTCGAACACCCGGAGCATCCCGGTCTGGACCGGAAGGCCGGCCCGGAGAATGGAAGCGATCACAAGCGGTGAGTCGGGCGTGGATACCTTGGCGACACCCAGCGGCGTCGTAACTTCCTTTTCACTGTATTTCAGGGTCTTGGAAATCTCGTAAGCAAACACAGCGCCTGCCCGTTCCAGATTGGTCCGAAAACGAAGCCGGTCTTTTTGAATGCGGGCGTCCCGCAATTCCAGGATGTACGCATTGAGAACGGAATGGTTCTCACCGATGTTGACAACTTTCATGGATGTGGATTTTTACCTCATCCACAAAGTTAGGATTCTTTTCGGTGAAAGCAAAAAAAACCGCATTAAACCATTCTCCCGACCCGCTGCTCGGAGAAAGAGTAAAAGGAGTCCTCTGCGATGATCACATGGTCCAGCAGTTGGATTTCCACAATGCCGAGGGCTTTTTTCAGCCGCGCCGTCTGGGCGATGTCGGCCTGTCCCGGACGGGGGGAGCCGGAGGGATGGTTGTGGACCAGGATAATCTGGCCGCTCTGCTTTTCGATAGCCCTTTTCAGGATGCGGCTGGTGTCCAGCAGAGTGCTTTCCATGCTTCCGGACGTAATCATCTCTTTGGACAGCAGGTAATTGGCCCTGTTCAGGAACAGGACCCAGCATTCTTCATGGTCCAGATGCTTCAGCTGGGGCAGCATGAGCTGATAAACCATTTCCGGCGTCGTGATGGAGCGCTTATCCAGGACGGCTGCTTCGGCAAAGGCACGCCGGCCCAGTTCAAGGGCGGCCGTGAGGATGATGGCCCGCGCCTCCCCCACACCTTTGAAGGACATCAGCTGCTCAAGGGGCATGATGCCCAGGACGGCAAGCCGGCCACCGGCCGATGTCATCAGTTCCTGAGCCACTTCCGTGACACTTTTTCCTTGAGTTCCGCTTCCCAGAAGGATGGACAGCAGTTCTGCATTGGAGAGGTTTCTGGCACCTCTCAGGCGCATTTTCTCCCGGGGACGTTCGTCCGGGTGCAAATCTTTGATCCGCATAGGCAAAGCTGTGGTACTGAACTCCCGTCACGGCCTGCCGGATCAAAGATAGGACGATTATTGGACAAAAGCAACAATCTCGCCTTTTTCAACCGCATCGCCCTGCTTTCCAAGGACTGCGACCACAAGACCGTCCACCGCACTCACGACATCCTCAATCCCATAATAAGTCTGGACATGGCCGACCACCTCGCCGGCCTTCACCTTCCGGCCCACGACAGGCGCTGCGGAAGCATCGTCCACATCCACTTCCCAGAGGAGCTGACCTTTGACCGGACACTGGACGGGAGTGGCCTTGGGATAGCGGGACAGATACTCCTCAATGGAGAATTTGGGCATCTGGACCACCGGACGCTCAACGACAATCGGGGCTCCAGCCTTTGCCTTAAGGTCTTTCAGTTCTGCGTTGAAACGCTCTTTTGCAACGCCGCTGCGATAGTCGCGGTACTGGCGCTCGTGCNNGCACCGGCCGCCTCGTCGAACAGACGCCGTCCCAGTTCGAGGGCCGCCGTAATCGTGAGGGCGCGCACCTGGCCGATTCCCTTCTGCTGCGCCAGGCGCGAAGGCGACATGGACGCAATCCTTCCCAGCTGGCCTTCCGCCTGGACCAGCAGTTCCTGGGCGACATCGACCGCGTTCTTCCCCCCGACTCCGCTGCCGATCAGTATCGAGAGCAGTTCGGCGACAGAGAGGGACTTCGCCCCGAGGAGCGCCATTTTTTCGCGCGGCCGCTCCTGCGCGCATAGTTCCTTCATCTTCATAAGCAGGCAGTTTTTCGACGAAGATAAGGGCGGGAAAGGGAAAACCGCGCAACCCGGATGCAGATTGCACGGTTTGACCCCGTAAATTTATGTTTCAAGGCGCTGCGGCGCAGAAATTTGCGACGGTGCGTGTCTTTTTTACACCCCTTAAAGGACCAGGGCGACGATCTCTCCCTTGGCGACCTGGGCTCCCTGCTTTCCGAGGACGGCGACATAGCGGCCGTCCACGGCGGCATGGACTTCTTCCATTCCGTACCAAGTCTGGACCCGTGCCACGACTTCCCCTGCCTTGACGGCGACGCCCACGGTCGGGGCGGCCGAGGCATCATCCACGTCGATCTGCCACAGGAGCTGCCCCTTGACGGGGACCTGGACGGGCGTAGCCCCGGGATACTGCTGAAGATAATGGTTGATGTCGAAGGCGGGCATCTCGACGACCGGACGCTCGACGACGATGGGGGCGCCGGCCTTGGCCTTGAGCGAGGCGAGTTCCGCATTGAAACGTTCCTTGGCCACGCCGCTCCGGTAGTCGCGGTACTGGCGCTCGTGCATGGCCAGTTCGAAGAGTTCTTCGTCATCCTCGCCGTAATCCCAGCCTTCCCGGTCCATCATCTCGCGGAACTTGGGCAGTTCGTCAGGATAGTTGTCCTGCGGGTTGCAGGTTGTGAACTCGAGACCTTTTTCCTTGGCCAGGGCCACAATTTCAGGAGCCAGTTCTCCGGGCAGCTTGCCCATGTGTCCCAGGATCATGCCCCAGGTATCCTTGTCAATGGTCGTCCAGCGGGGTTTGTCATTGAGCATGTTGAACAGGTTCATCAGGGCCGTGTTCTTCACATACTGGCTGAACGGCGTCACGAGGGGCGGATAACCCAGGCGGGGCCATACGTATTCCACTTCCTCGAAAAGCTTCACCATGAGGGTGTCCAGGCTCATTTCGGGACGTCCGTGGGCACGCTGGGCCGCATTGATTGCGCCCTGGAAGCCTTTCAGGTCCGCCATCATCGAGCCCATCATGCCGCCGGGAAGGCCGCAGCCCACCAACAGCGAGGTCATCTTGGCGTTGGAAGGATTGATCCAGTAGCCCAGGAAGTCGTCGATGAACTTCTGCGTGAGGCGACGCACTTCCATATACGCATCCATGTTCAGGTCCTTGACCAGGAAACCGTCGGCCCGGAGCATTTCACGGATGGTAATCACATCCGGATGCACTTTGCCCCAGGAGAGGGGTTCTACGGCAACGTCCAGATAATCGGCGCCGGCGCGGGCCACTTCCAGCATGGAAGCCGGAGAGAATCCGGGGCCGGTATGGCCGTGGTACTGCACTTTGATATGCGGATACTTTTTCTTGATGTCGGCCACCAGTTCTCCGAGGAAGGTGGGACGGCCGATACCCGCCATGTCCTTGAGGCAGATCTCGTCGGCCCCATACTCGACCACTTTGTCCACAATGTCCATATAATAGGCGACGGTGTGGACGGGGGAATAGGTGATGGAAAGGGCTACCTGCGAAATCATGCCGCCTTTTTTTGCGCCGATGACGGAGCCTTTCAGGTTACGGTGGTCGTTCAGGCCGCAGAAGGAGCGGGCAATGTCGGTGCCCTGCTTTTTCTTGACCTTGAACATCAGTTCCCTGACATCCAGCGGGACGGGATTCATCCGGAGGGCGTTCAGACCACGTTCCAGCATGTGCGTCTGGATACCGGCCTTGTGGAAAGGCGCAGTCCAGGCACGGACCGCCTTATTGGGGTTCTCACCGAACAGGAGGTTCACCTGTTCAAAGGCACCGCCATTGGTTTCCACCCGGTCGAAACAGCCCATATCGATGATGGCAGGAGCCACTTCCACAAGCTGGTCTACACGGGGAACGTATTTCCCCGAACTCTGCCACATATCCCTGTACACCAGGGAGAACTTGATTTCACGTTTAGCCATAGGTCTTACACTGGTAATTGTCGTATCTACAAATATACGAATAATTCCCGACCCTGCCGCCGGTTCACGCTTTTTTTCTTGCGGCTGCGCAAATAATTTTGGAATGCCGGAATTTTTCCTTACATTTGCAGTCCCAAACATGGTGGATGTAGTTCAGCTGGTAGAGCATCGGATTGTGGTTCCGAGTGTCGTGGGTTCGAGCCCCATCATCCACCCCTCTTCCAACCCGTACTGAGAAAGTACGGGTTTTTTCGTAGAAAATCCTTACCTTTGCGGGCGTTATGAAGAAAGCATATATTGAGACATACGGGTGTCAGATGAATGTAAATGACACGGAGGTGATTTTCGCCATTCTGGCAAAGGAAGGCTACGTACGCACGGAAGTGATGGAAGAGGCCGACCTGGTCATGGCCAACACCTGCTCGGTCCGCGACAATGCGGAGCAGCGCATCTGGGGGCGGATCGAGGTGTTCAACCAGGCCCGCCGGAAGCACCCCGGCATGCTCATCGGCATTGTGGGATGCATGGCGGAACGGCTGAAGGACCAGCTGCTGGAGACGAAGAAAGTGGACCTCGTCGTGGGCCCGGACGCCTATCGCTCCCTCCCCCGCCTGCTGCAGGCCATCACGCCCGACAATCCGCAGATAGACGTCCTCCTCTCCCGGGACGAGACTTATGCCGACATCACCCCTGTCCGGACGGACCGCAACGGCATATCGGCCTTTATTTCCATCATGCGCGGATGCAACAATGTCTGCTCTTACTGCGTTGTTCCCTATACCCGCGGAGCCGAACGTTCCCGCGACCCGCACTCCATCGTCCGCGAAGCATGCGACGTGTATCAGCGTGGGTATAAGGAGGTTACGCTCCTTGGACAGAACGTGGACAGCTACCTATGGAAGAGCGGGACGGAAAGTGTCAACTTCGCCGCCCTCCTCCGGCTGGTCGCCGCTGTCGCGCCCGACCTCCGCGTCCGCTTTGCCACGTCCCACCCGAAGGACATCAGCGACGAAGTGATCGAGACCATGGCCGAATGGCCGAATATCTGCAGGCACATCCATCTGCCCGTTCAGAGCGGCAGTTCCCGCATGCTTGAGAAAATGCGCCGCAAATACGACCGCGAATGGTATCTGGAGCGTGTGGCGAAGATCCGGAGCGTGATGCCGGATTGCGGCCTCACCACCGACGTCATCGCCGGATTCTGCTCCGAGACTGAGCAGGACCATCAGGAAACCCTGAGCCTGATGGAAGAAGTGGGGTTTGACTGGGCATTCATGTTCGCCTACTCGGAGCGCCCCGGCACCCTGGCTGCCCGCCAGTATCCGGACGACGTCTCCCCCGAGGAGAAAAACCGCCGCCTCAACGAAATCATCGCCCTGCAGAACCGCAAATCCCTGGAGCGGTACCGCGCCCAGATCGGAAAAGAACTGGAAGTACTGGTCGAAGGTCCTTCCAAACGCGACCCGTCCCAGTTGTGCGGCCGTGCCGGCAACAACATGATGTGCGTATTCCCTGCCCAGGGACGTCAGGCCGGCACTTACACCACCGTTACCGTCGTAGACTGCACGTCGGCCACCCTCATCTGCAAATAACAGGCCTGGCACAAAAACTGCAGAATGTCCGAAAAAATCACTACCTTTGTCTTGATGAAAGTTTTTCGGCATATCTGCCTGGCGCTGTTTGCGGCCTTCACGGTCGCAGGATGCGGGGTTTCCAAAATCAAGGAAATCTCCCTTTCCTCCATCGGCATCGACTACATCGTCCCTACATCCACCCGTTCCATGGACGCCAAACTGCTGCTGGGGATCAACAATCCCTCCATCAGTTTCACCGTTCAGGAAGTCACCGGGACCATCCGGTATAAGGAAAAACCCATCGCCCACTTCAACACAGGGTCGGTTCAGCTCCAGGGCAAAACGGACCAGGTGTACGAGCTTCCCTGCACCGTCACCCTTGCGGACGGAGCATCCCTGCTGGACGTGCTGGTCATCGCCAGCCAGCGTTCCCTCACCGGACTGAAGGCCGACGTGGACATCCAGGCCGCCCTCAAGAAAAACGGCATCCTCCGGGCTCCCTATTCGTTCAAGGACCTGGACATCGCCGAATTTACCAAATAGCCTATGAAACGAATCCTTCTCATACTGATTGCCCTGCTCATGGGAGCCGCCTCCCTGCATGCCCAGGATACGACGGCGGTCGCTCCGGTCGATTCCACCCTCCTTGGCCGGGACATTCTGTCCCTGATCGGCCCGGGGGCTCAGATTTCCCAGAGCACCACCATCCGGCAGGCACTGTCGGGATATATCCGCAACAATGCGTCCAAACCCCTCACCGGCTACCGGATCCGCGTATTCTATGACAACGGTCAGCATGCCCGCGCCAAGTCGGAAAGCATCGAGAAAGTACTCCGGGCCACTTACGGCCTGGGCGTATACCGCACTTTCGAAAGCCCCAACTACAAAGTCACCATCGGCGATTTCCGGACCAAAGATGAGGCCCTGAAGGTGTACAACGCCCTCAAAGGCACATATCCCACCGCATATATCATCAAGGAAACCATCAATTATCCCAGATAATGGCCGCCATCAAACAGGGACTTGAACAGAAGCTTCAGCAGAAACTCTCGCCGCTCCAGATTCAGACCATCAAGCTGATCGAGATGCCGGTGCAGGCCCTGGAACAGCATGTCCGGGAAGTCCTCAACGACAATCCCGTCATTGACGACACCCCCCAGAAAGGAGAAGACGAGCCCCGCGATGTCTCCATCTCCGAAGTGGAAGAGAAAGAGCAGAGCGGCGGTTCCCTGGAAGAAAACTACGGTTCACAGGACGACGACATCCCCTCCTACAACCTCCATGTAAACAACTGGGGCAAGGACGAACGGCCGGAGTACAACACCTTCTCCGTCAAACAGAGCTTTACCCAAAGCCTGCAGGAGCAGCTCGGGTACCGGAACCTGACGGAACACCAGCGTACGGTGGCCAGTTTCATCATCGGCTCCCTGGACGACGACGGCTACCTGCGCCGCGACATCGAATCCCTCGTGGACGACCTCGCCTTCCGCGCGGGGGTGGAATCGTCGGCCCAGGAAGTGGAGGACATGCTCAAGGTGATCCAGGAATTCGAGCCCTCGGGGGTCGGTGCCAGGGATCTCCGCGAATGCCTCCTCATCCAGTTGGAAGACAAGAAACGCACCCCGTCGGTAGCGAATGCCATCCGCGTGCTGCAGGACCACTTCGACGCCTTCAAGAACCGCCATTTCCAGAAAATCATGACGCGCCTCCACCTGAGCGAAGACCAGATGAAGGCCGTCCTCGACGAAATCCGCCGGCTGAATCCCTCCCCCGGCGGCCAGATAGACGACTCCTACAACGACCAGGCCCAGCAGGTGGTGCCGGATTTCCGCCTGGACTACGAAAACGGCCAGCTCATCCTCAGCATGCCGCGGTTCAGCATTCCGGAACTCCGCATCAACCGCAAATACTCCGAAATCATGGAAAACGGCCGCCTGTCCGACTCCCGGGCCGACAAGGACGCCGCCACCTTCGTCAAGCAGAAGATCGATTCGGCCAAGTGGTTCATCGAAGCCCTCCGCCAACGTCAGAACACCCTCGAAAGCACCATGCGGGCCATCATCGACTACCAGAGGGACTACTTCATCGACGGCGACGAAAGCTCCCTGAAGCCGATGGTTCTCAAGGACATCGCCGAAAAGACCGGCTTCGACATTTCCACCATTTCCCGTGTCGTGAACAGCAAGTGGATTGAAACCCACTTCGGCATCTTCCCCCTGAAGTATTTCTTCTCCGAAGGACTGGAGAACTCGGACGGCGAGGAAATCAGTACCCGCGAGATCAAGAAAGCGCTCCGCGAAATGGTGGACGGCGAAGACAAGCACAACCCCCTCACCGACGACGAACTGGTAGACGGCCTGGCCGCCAAGGGCTACAAAGTGGCCCGCCGCACCATCGCCAAGTACCGCGCCCAGCTGGATATCCCCAAAGCCCGTTTACGCCGGGAACTCTGAGCGCCCTTTCCACATACTCCGACCAAAAGATTCTTCCGCCGCGAAGAATCTTTTTTTGTGGTTTCTTTTTATTGAAACACAGTCTGTTGAAAACTTTGTGGAAAATTTTGGAAGAAAGTGTAATAAAATGGAAAACTTTTCGTACCTTTGTAACCAAGCGTGAAAGTTGAAAGTTAACAAGGGTTATGGTCAGATTTATCGGCAAAGCCACAGGCAAGGTAGATGACAAGGGGCGCATCGTGCTCCCTGCCATTTTCCGTGATGCCCTGGTACGCGGCGGCGTCGAGGATATGACCCTCATCGTCAAGAAGAACGTGCAGCAGCGCTGCCTGGATGTCTTCGCGTACGAAGAGTGGATTCGCCGGAGCGACCTCGTTCTGGAAGGCCTGGACCCCGAACTCAATACAGAAGACGCTGACTTTTGGACCAAGTACAATGACGGCGTCTTCACCATCGTCCCGGACGGAAAACTGGGCCGGCTGAACATCCCGTCAGAGTTGCTTGAAAGTGCAGGTATTACCAAAGAGGTAGTATTCGGCGGTGTCGGCTACAAGCTTCAGATCTGGGCATCCGAAGCCCGTGAGGCCGACCTTCTCTCCGACGAGAAGTTCAAACAAACCGCATCGAGACTATCTTCCAAGAAGTAAGGGAGGGTCTCGAGCATGTCCGAATATCATATCCCTGTGCTGCTGGCGGAAAGTATTTCCGCCCTTGTCACAAATCCCGACGGATTATATGCCGATGCCACTTTCGGAGGCGGTGGACACACCGCTTCCCTACTTTCACGCTTACACGACGGCGGGCGCGTCATCGCCTTCGATCGTGACATCGATGCCATAGCCCGGGCTCCCAAGGACCCGCGGCTCACCCTCATCCACAACAATTTCCGCTTCATCGAGAACTACGCCGCACAACTTGCCAACTCCGCCTCCGAAGGGTTGGCGGAGCGCCGGGATACAATCGGACACGCCGTGTTCGACGGCATCCTGGCCGACCTGGGCGTCTCCAGCCACCAGTTTGACACTGCCGGCCGCGGGTTCAGCTTCCGTTACGAAGATGCCCCCCTCGATATGCGGATGAACCAGGAAGCGGCGCTCACCGCCGCCCAGGTGGTGAACACCTACCCGGAAGAAGACCTGGAGCGGATCCTCCGCCTTTACGGCGAAGTGGACGGCGCCCGCCAGATGGCCCGTCTCATCGTGCAGGCCAGAGGGACCCAGTCCCTCGCCACCACCGGCGACCTGGACCGCGCCATTGCCCGGATGCTTCCCCGCGGAGCGGAGCATAAGCTCCTGGCCAAAGTGTACCAGGCCTTCCGCATCGAGGTAAACCAGGAAATGCGTTCCCTGGAGAAATTCCTGGAAGGAGCCACCCGGAGCCTTCGGGAAGGCGGCCGCCTGGTCGTCATCACCTACCACAGCCTGGAGGACCGGATGGTCAAAAACTACATCAAGACCGGAAATGTTGACGGAACCGAGGTGAAGGATGTCTTCGGCCGCACCCAGGCTCCCCTGGAAGCTGTGAACCGCAAGCCCATCGTCCCGGCCGAAAGTGAAATCGAGAGGAACACCCGCGCCCGCAGCGCGAAGCTCCGGATAGCCCAGAGGAGGACCGCGGAATGAGTGTAAAGAGTTTCTTCCTGTCCCTGCGCAACATCATCCGGGCCATCATCAGCGGCGAATTCCTCCTCCGCATCCGGGTCGACAAGTACTACATGCACATCATGTACCTGTTCCTCCTGATGTGGGCCACCATCCTGCTGAGCCTGCAGGTAGACAAGACCCTCGCCCGCGTGGGAGACAACAAGGTGGCGCTGGAGCGGCTCCGCATCCACCATGCAGAAAAAGAGGCGGCGCTGGTGAAACTGCACAGTGCATCCGCCGCTGAAATCCGCCTGAAACAGCTGGGTTCCGAAGCCACCCTGCCCTCCGAACCCGCAACCATCGTGAAAAGCAAATGACAAAGCGCCAGAGTGAAATAAAGGACAACATCGAAAACCGCGACAGAATCCACGTGGTGATGTTCTTCCTGTCCTACTTCTTCATGGCGCTGTCCGTCATGATCCTGGTCTGGATTGTCAAGATCCAGGTCTCCTACTCCGTGGACGACCGGGTCATCGGCCTGTTCCGGCCCACCGAGCAGAAGCACATCGAGACCCCTGTCCGCGGCCGCATCCTGGCGACGGACGGACGGCCGATGGCCATATCGGCCCCCCTGTATGACATTTACATGGACTGCACCGTACGGAAGCAGGACTACCGGGATTCCGGGAAAGACAGCCTGGAAAGGGTCTGGCGCGCAAAAGCCCGCGACCTTGCGACCTACCTGAGCAATGAATTCCGCGACAAGAGTGCCGACGCTTACGCAAAAGCCATCCTGGAAGGACGCGACAAAGGGGCCAGATACCTCCGCATCCAGCGCAACATCGACCTGAGCACCCTGCAGCGCGTAAGGACCTTCCCGCTGTTCAAGGAAGGGCCCTACACCGGCGGCATCATCGTGGAAGAGCACGAAGAGCGCATCTATCCGTACGACTCCCTCGCCCGACGGGTCATCGGCTATGTAAAAGAGCAGAACCGGATCGGCCTGGAATCCAGCTTCGACAGCGAACTCCACGGCCGGGAAGGCTACGAGTGGCGCCGCGTCACCGACAACAAACGCTGGATCCGCGACCTGGATTCCGCTTCCGTGAAAGTGCAGAACGGCAACGACATCCGCACCACCCTCAACGTAGACTTCCAGGACATTGCCGACAAGGCACTCCGCAACCAGATCAACGCCAACGAGGACATCCGCGCCGGCATCTGCATCATCATGGAGGCCAAGACCGGCGCCATCCGCGCCATGGTGAACCTCTCCCGCGGAGAAACGCCCCAGACCACCCTCTGGGAACGGGAAAACCTGGTCCTGAGAGAAGTGGGAGAACAGGGCTCCGTCATGAAAACCGTCACCCTTCTCTCCCTGGTGGAAGACGGGTATGTCCAGTCCCTGGAGCAGACCATCCCCACCAACAACGGCTTCGTCCCCAACTATCGGCAGGACGTCCATATCCTGGACTACCAGCGGGAAACCGGCCGGCGCGAAATCTCCGTCATGCACGGCTTCGAGATTTCCTCCAACTACGTATTCACCTACCTGGCCGAAAACTACTACGGCAAGCAGCCGCAGGAAATGTTCGACCACATCTATTCCTACCGGCTGGGAGAAGCCTTCGACTTTGACATCACAGGCCTGGGAAAACCCGTCGTGAACCGTCCCGGCACCCCCGGCTGGTCCAAGACCACCCTGGGAACCACCGCCTATGGATACGGCCTCAGCGTCACGCCCCTGCATGTGGCCACCTTCTACAACGGCATCGCCAACAAAGGCCGGATGATGAAGCCCTACCTGGTGGAGAGCATCGAGAAAGACGGAAAGGTCCTGCGCCGGTTCGTCCCGTCGGCCCTCAACGAGAGCATCTGCTCCGCCGCTACGGCCGACACGGTCACCAGGGCGCTCAAAGCCGTGGTGAACACCGGTACGGCGACGCGCCTGAAGTCGGCCAAACTCCAGGTGTGCGGAAAGACCGGAACGGCACAGGTGGTCCTGACTCCGCAGGAGCGCAAAGGCAGCGCCGATCCCTATCACGACACGATGGGCCGAAAGAAGAACCAGGGTACGTTCGTGGGCTTCTTCCCCGCCGACGACCCCAAATATACCATCCTCGTCACTGTATACTCCTACCTCTCCGGGAAGAGTTTCTACGGCGGCACCATGCCGGCCCTTGCAGTACGGGAAATTGTTGACAAGATATACGCCCTGGACGGTGACTGGGCCGAGGTCCTGCACCCCGTCGCCACCGTTCCGGACATGAAAAAGACCACTGAGAAATGAAGCTGAGCGAACTCATACAAGGTACAGAAGCCACCATTCTGAACGGCAGTCCGGAGAGCGAGATCACCGCCATCACGAGTGATTCCCGGACCGTCACGCCGGGCAGCCTGTTCCTGGCCGTGAAAGGCTGTACCACCGACGGGCACGACTACATCCCCCAGGCCATCGGCGCAGGGGCCGCCGCCGTCGTGGACGCCTCCCGCCGGGACCTGGCCCTGATTGCCGACAAGTTCTACGGACATCCCTCCGGAAAACTCACCCTCGTAGGCATTACCGGCACCAATGGAAAAACCACCACCGTGACGCTGCTATACCACCTGTTCATGCAGTTGGGCTACCACTGCGGCCTGCTTTCCACCATCGCCAACTACGTAGGGACGCGCCGTCTGGAAACGGCCAATACAACCGTCGACCCCATCACCCTGAACCGGCTGCTCGCCCAGATGGTGGACGAAGGCTGCGAATACTGCTTCATGGAGGTGAGTTCCATCGGCGTGGAGCAGGACCGCGTCACCGGCCTTCAGTTCCGCCTGGGCATTTTCTCCAACCTGACGCACGACCACCTGGACTACCACAAGACTTTCGCCGAGTATCTCCGCTGCAAAAAGCTCTTCTTCGACAATCTGTCCGACCAGGCCATCGCCCTCATCAATACCGACGACCGGAACGGCGCCGTCATGGTCCAGAACACCAAGGCACAGGTCGTCACCTACTCCGTCCGCGGCCTTGCAGACCACACCGCCCGCATCCTGGAACAGAGCTTCGAAGGCATGCTCCTTACGCTGGACGGCGTACAGACCTGGGTCCGCCTGATCGGCGTTCACAATGCCTACAATCTCCTCGCCATCTATTCCGCAGCCATATGCCTGGGTGCGGACGCCACCGAAACCCTCGTGGCCCTTTCCCGCCTGGAATCGGCCCCCGGACGGCTGGAAAACCTCAGAGGTCCGCGTGAAGTGACCGTGGTCATCGACTATGCCCATACGCCCGATGCCTTGGAAAATGTACTGGGAACCCTCCGCGCCATCGACCCCGGGCGGGAACTGATCTGCCTGTTCGGCTGCGGCGGCGACCGGGACAAGACCAAGCGTCCGGAAATGGCCGGAATCGCCGAAAAAATGGCCGACCGCATTGTCATCACCTCGGACAACCCCCGTACCGAAGACCCCGACGCCATCATCGCCGACATCCGCGCCGGCCTGAGCGTCAAGGGCCTGGCCAAAACCATCGTCATCACCAACCGGGTGGAGGCCATCCGGACCGCCATCCTCACCGCGCCGCAGGGCGCCACGGTGCTCCTCGCCGGAAAAGGGCATGAGGACTACCAGATTATCGGCCATGAAAAACACCACCTGGACGAGAAAGAAATCGTGAATGAAACCTTCAAACTGATGCTGCAATGATCTATCTTCTGTTCCAATATCTCGAGTCCATCGGGATTGACTTCCCCGGCATGGGCCTGATGAATTACCTGAGTTTCCGCGCCATGATGACTGCAGGCACTGCCATTCTGGTTGCCCTGGTGGCCGGCAAAAAGATCATTGCCCTCCTCCAGCGCCTGCAGATTGGCGAAACGGTGCGCGACCTGGGCCTGGAAGGACAGATCCAGAAGAAAGGCACCCCGACCATGGGCGGTGTCATCATCATCCTGAGCATCCTGAGCGGCGTCCTTCTGTTCTGCGACCTTAGCAATATCTATATCCTCCTGCTCCTGCTGAGCACCCTCTGGTGCGGAGCCCTGGGATTTGCGGACGACTATATCAAAGTGTTCCGGCATCGGAAGGAAGGCATGTCCGAGAAAGGCAAGCTCCTGGGCCAGATTGCCCTGGGCTTCGTGATCGGCCTCACCGTCTGGATGAGCCCGGACATTGTCGTGCGGGAAAAAGTGGAGGTGAAGGAGAGCATCGAGCGTACCCTGGAGACGGAAACCACCGTCACATCGGGCCGATACGTGCAGGAAGACGTAGTGAAAAGCACCAAGACCACCATTCCCTTCGTGAAGAACCATGAATTCGACTACCGCTGGCTGTCTCCGGTGAAAGGAGCCTGGGGCTGGTATGCCAAATGGGCCATCTACGTGCTGATGATCGTCCTTGTCATCACCGCCTGCTCCAACGGTACCAACCTGACCGACGGCCTGGACGGCCTGGCGGCAGGCACGTCGGCCGTGGTGGGTGTCGTGCTGGGAATCATCGCCTGGCTCGGCGGCAACCTGATCGACTCCAACTTCCTCAATATCATGTATATACCCGGGTCCGGAGAGATCGCCATCTTCATGAGCGCTTTCGTAGGCGCCCTGATCGGCTTCCTGTGGTACAACTCCTTCCCCGCCCAGGTATTCATGGGTGACACCGGCTCGCTCACCATCGGCGGCATCATCGGTGTCAGCGCCGTCCTGATGCGCAAGGAACTGCTGATTCCGCTGCTTTGCGGAGTATTCTTTGCCGAAAGCCTGTCCGTCCTCGTACAGCGCTTCTGGTTCAAATATACCAAGAAAAAGACCGGTGTGGGCCACCGGGTCTGGAGCATGACTCCGCTCCATCACCATTACCAGGACAAGAAGGCGCCGGACGGTCCGGTGATCTTCCCGAAACCCGTTCCGCCGCAGCACGAAGCGAAGATTACCGTACGCTTCTGGATTGTGGGGATCCTCCTGGCCGTAAGTACGTTAGCCCTGTTAAAAATCAGATAGAGAAAAATGTCAAGAGTAGTTGTATTAGGTGGAGCAGAAAGCGGTGTGGGTGCCGCTGTTCTGGCGAAAGTGAAAGGATTCGATGTGTTCCTCTCCGACAAGGGACAGATCAAGGAGCAGTATGCCAAGACCCTCCGCGAGTGGGACATCCCCTTCGAAGAGGGCCGGCACACCGAGGACCTGATTCTCAATGCCGACGAGGTGGTCAAGAGCCCCGGCATTCCCGGCACGGTGCCCATGGTGCAGAAAATCCGGGAAAAGGGCATCCGCGTGGTTTCGGAAATCGAATTCGCCAGCCGGTATGACAGTGCGAAGAAGATTTGCATCACCGGCTCCAACGGAAAAACCACCACCACGTCCCTGATTTACTATCTGCTGCAGAACGCCGGTCTCAACGTGGGTCTGGGCGGCAACATCGGCAAGAGCTACGCCTATCAGGTAGCCACCGAGCACTTTGACTATTATGTCCTGGAAATCAGCAGTTTCCAGCTGGATGACATCTATGACTTCCGTCCGGACATCGCCATTATCACCAACATCACCCCGGACCACCTGGACCGTTACGACCACAAGATGGAAAACTACGTGGCCGCCAAGTTCAACATCACCCGGAACCTCACCCAGGACGACTGCTTCATCTTCGACTCTGACGACGAGATCACCGTGGGGCACCTCTCCAAGATTGTCCTCCGGTGCAAGATGCTGCCTTTTTCCCAGGAGAAAGAAGTGAAAGAAGGCGCCTTTATCCGGGAAAACAAGATGGTGCTCCGCTACGACAAAAAGGAGACCGACCTGTTCCTCGAAGAACTTGCCCTGGGCGGGAAGCACAACATCTACAACTCCATGGCCGCCGCCCTCGCCGCCAAAGTCACCAGCATCGAAGACGAGGTCATCCGCAAGTCCCTGTCCTCTTTCCAGCCCATCGAACACCGCCTGGAGCCCGTCCTGAGCATCAAGGACGTCCTGTATATCAACGACTCCAAGGCCACCAACGTAGACAGTGCCTGGTATGCCCTGGAATGCCAGAAGCGCCCGGTCGTCTGGATTGTGGGCGGCACGGACAAAGGCAACGACTACAGCGTCCTGAACGAGCTGGTGAAACAGAAGGTGAAAGGCATCGTCTGCCTGGGCAAAGACAACGCCAAGATCCATGCAGCTTTCTCGCCCATCGTCCAGAATATCACGGACGCCCTGTCGGCCAAAGAAGCCGTCGAGAAAGCCTCCAAGATGGCCGAGGCAGGCGACGTGGTGCTCCTGAGCCCCTGCTGCGCCAGCTTCGACCTGTTCAAGAATTACGAAGACCGGGGCGAGCAGTTCAAAGCTGCCGTCCGCAACCTGTAAACCGCCCCTATGGCCAGAGACAGACAACAGACCTCCTTCCTGGGACACCTTGCCAACAGCATGGACCGCTTTACCGGGGACAAAGTGATCTTCCTGATCGCCCTGTTCCTCATGCTCATCTCGGTGATCTCGGTATTCAGCTCCACCCCGCGTCTGGCGAATGACACGGGCAGCGACCGCGTCACCATCATGGTCGACCAGCTGAAAGTGGTGGCTTTAGGGTTTGTCCTGATCTTCTCCCTTTATTATCTGGGCCGCACGGAATGGTACAGGAGAGCCTCCATGCTGGGATTCATCTTCAGTTTCGTTCCCCTCGTCATCCTGGTGATGAACTTGAACCTGGGCTTTGTCCGGGCCGGAGAAATCAACGGCGCCAGGCGTATCCTGATGCTGGCCGGCAAGCAGATCCACATCTACGAGTTCGTGAAACTGATGATGATCATGTACCTGGGCTGGGCGCTGGATACCTTCAAGAACCACGGATTCAAGTGGGCGCCCCGCCTGGCGAAACTCTCTCCCAGACTCGCTTTCCTGGAACAGGATATCTGGCAGAAAGTACTGTACATCTACCTTCCCATTCTCCTGACCACCCTCATGGTCATGATGGGTTCCAACTCCAGCGCCCTGTTCATCGGCGCCATCATGGTGCTGATGGTCCTGGTCGGCGGAATTGACGCCAGAGACATCGGCTATGTGGTGGCCATCGGCCTGGTGGGCATTGGACTCCTGTTCGGGGCTTACAAGGCCGGTTGGCTCGCAGACAGCCGGTTCGGAACGGCCATCGGCCGCATTACGCAGGACGACGATGTCACCATGCAGCAACTCATCAACTCCAAGCGGGAATCGCTGGAGTGGCGGCAGGCCCGCGGCAAGCTGGACCAGCCCGTAGGTGCCCTGCTGGCCATCAAGGAAGGCGGACTGATCGGAAAAGGAATCGGCAACAGCACCCAGAAATACCAGGTCCCCGTCATCTTCGGCGACTACATGTTCAGCTTCATTGTGGAAGAGACCGGTCTGGTGGGAGCCCTCATCCTCATCATCCTATACCTGAGCCTCCTCACGCGCGGGACGATGGTGGCCAAGGAATGCAACAACTACTACGACAAAATCATCGTGACCGGGCTTACCATCCTGGTCACGGGGCAAGCCTTCATGCACATGGCCGTGAACGTACACCTGCCCCTGGTTCCCCAGACGGGACAGACGCTGCCGCTGGTGAGTCACGGAACTAACTCGTTCCTGGTGTTCTCGCTGGTGTTCGGCATCCTGCTGTCCATCTCCAAGGATGCACGGGAGAACATGGCCAGACGGGAGGCCGAAGCAGCCCCGATCATCGAACATAACTGGACGCAAGACACTACAGCATAATGGAATACAAACCCATCAGAGCAATCATCAGCGGAGGCGGCACGGGAGGTCACATCTTCCCGGCCGTGTCCATCGCAAACAAGCTCAAGGAGCTGAACCCCGACACGCAGATCCTCTTTGTGGGCGCCGAGGGAAAAATGGAAATGGAAAAAGTCCCGGCCGAAGGCTACCAGATCGTAGGCCTTCCCATGGTGGGCATGCAGCGCCGTCTGAGCCTGAAGAACCTCATGAACAATGTCACGGTTCCCTTCCGGGTACTGGACAGCGTCCGCCGTGCCAAAGCCATCGTGAAGGAATTCAAGCCGGACGTCGTGGTGGGCGTGGGCGGTTATGCCAGCGCTCCCCTGCTGTGGGCCGCCACGGGCATGAAGATTCCCGCCGTCATCCAGGAGCAGAACGGCTTTGCCGGCATGACCAACAAAATCCTCTCCAAGCGCGTCCAGTCCATCTGCGTGGCTTATGAGGGGATGGAGAAATTCTTCCCGAAAGAGAAGATCGTCCTTTCCGGAAATCCCATCCGCACCGCCGTCTCCCAGCCTGCGACGCCCGAGTCAAAGGCCGAAGGCATCCGCTTCTACGGCCTGTCTCCGGAAAAGAAACACCTGTTCATCGTGGGCGGAAGCCTGGGCAGCGGGACATTGAACCGCGCCGTCAAGCACTGGATCCAGGACGGCTGCCCTGACGGGGAGGATATTGAAATTATCTGGCAGTGCGGCAAATACTACAAGAAGGGCATCGACGAGTTCATGGCCGCCCATCCCGACGTTAAAGGCATTCAGCCGTACGATTTCATTGGCCGGATGGATCTGGCCTATGCAGCGGCCGACGCCGTGATTTCCCGCAGCGGTGCCAGCACCGTGTCGGAGCTCTGCGCCATGGGGAAAGCCACCATTTTCGTTCCCTCTCCCAATGTGGCCGAAGACCACCAGACCCACAACGCGATGGCCCTGGTGCGCCGCGACGCCGCGCTCATCGTAAAAGACGCCGACGCCATGGACGAACTGATGCCCACCGCGATCGGCCTGCTCCACAGCCCCGAACGGATTGCAACCCTGGAGAAAAACGCCGAATCCATGGCACTCCGGGAGGCTGCCCAAATCATCTGCGACGAAGTTTATAAACTGGTATGAAAAACGTATACTTCATAGGCATCGGCGGCATCGGCATGAGCGCCCTGGCCCGCTACTACAAATTCAAGGGATTCAATGTGGCGGGATACGACCGCACCCCCTCCGACCTGACCCGTGAGCTGGAGCGGGAGGGTATTTCCGTGCATTACGAAGACCGTCCGGACCTGATTCCCGCCGACAAGGAGGACACCCTGGTCGTGTACACGCCCGCCGTGCCCCGGGAGTTGGGCGAGATGGTGAAGGTCACGGAGGAAGGATATGCCGTGCTGAAGCGGTCCCGTACCCTCGGGGAAATCACCCGCGGACAGCGCTGCCTGGCCGTTGCCGGCACACATGGAAAAACCACCACTTCCACCCTGACGGCCCACATCTTCACCCAGTCGGGCGAGGGCTGCTCGGCCTTCCTGGGCGGCATTTCCCGCAATTACGGCACCAACCTGCTGATGTCGCACACCCCTACCGTCGTCGCAGAGGCCGACGAATTCGACCGTTCTTTCCTCCAGCTGTTCCCGGAAATCGCCGTCATCACCGCCGTCGACCCCGACCACCTGGACATCTACGGCGACTACGCCCATGTGGTGGAAGCCTTCAAGACCTTTGCCGGCCAGGTAAGCGGTACCCTGATTGCCAAAAAAGGAACGCCTGTCGGCCCTGAAGACACAAAAGCGAACGTTCTGACCTATCATTATACCGACCCCGGAGCCGATTTCTACGCCATCGACCCTGCGCCTGACGCATGCGGCTATTTCCACTACGACCTCCGCTGGCCCGGCGGCATCCTCAAAGGGATCCGCGTGGGCGCACCCGGCTGGGTCAATGCAGAGAACAGCATCGCCGCTGCCGCCATCGCCCTTACCTACGGGCTGGATCCAGAGGCGGTGAAAGCGGCCATCGGCACATTCGAGGGCGTAAAAAGGCGCCTGGAAGTACATGTAAACACGCCTTCCCTCAGCTATATAGACGACTATGCCCACCATCCGGCGGAACTGGCATCGGCCATCACCTCCATACGCGATATTTTCCCCGGACGCAGGCTTACGGCCATTTTCCAGCCGCACCTGTACACCCGCACACGGGATTTCGCGCCGGAATTCGCCGCTGCGCTGTCGAAGGTGGACAAACTCATCCTCCTGGATATCTACCCGGCCCGTGAAGAGCCCATCCCCGGCGTCACCTCCGAGATGATCTTCAAAGACGTGACCGCCCCTGAAAAGGTTCTCATCAAGAAAGAGGAACTGATGGATTACCTCAAAGACGAACCGCTGGACGTCCTCGTCACCTTCGGAGCCGGAAACATCGACCGCTTTATTGAACCCATAACCGAAATGCTGCGCGCCCGCCTATGAAAAGAATCGCCCGACAGGGGCTCGGCCTCCTTCTGATCCTCTCCCTCACAGCCGTCTGGCTGCTTACTTCCGGGATGTCCGCCCGGATGCGGCGCAGCCGTACCTGTCAGGGGAAAGGCACGCTGGAAGTGACCGTAACCGACTCCCTGGAGCGGCAGTTCGTCACGAAGGCCGACGTCGAGTCCTGGCTGGAGAAAGAGTACCGCGCATACGCCGGCCTGCCGCTGGACAGTGTCGACCTGGACCGCATCGAACACATCATCGAGGGACACAGCGCCGTCCGGGAGAGTGAAGCTTGGCTCACTGACGACGGCATCCTGCACGTGGCACTGAGCCAGCGCCAGCCCGTCGTCCGCTTCGACAGCGGAACCAACGGCTATTATGCCGACCAAAGCGGCTTCATCTTCCCCCTCCAGTCCCGCGGAACGGCCGATGTCCCCGTCGTGGACGGAAAGATTCCCCTGACCGTTCCCAAAGGTTTCAAGGGAGAACCGGCTTCCGATACGGAAAAAGCCTGGCTGAAGCAAGTGCTGAACCTTGTCAGCTACATGAAGGGCACCGTCTGGGAAGGGAATGTCACGGGAATTACCGTGGACGCAAAAGGGAACCTGGTCCTGACACCCCGGGAAGGCAAGGAAAAGTTCATCTTCGGGGAGCCGGTACGGTTCCCGGAGAAATTCCGCCTCATGAAAGCGTATTATGAAAGCGTGCTTCCCTCCAAGGAGGAGGGGTACTACAGGAGCGTGGACCTCAGGTACCGCGGCCAGCTGGTTTGCAGAAAATAAAAACTTATCAATATGGAAGAAAAATACATAGCCTCAATTGATCTGGGCAGTTCCAAGTTCGGACTCTGCGTGGCCCGCGTGAACGGCGACGACATCCAGATCGTGTACTACAAGGAGACGCCTTCCGAAGGCATCCGTGCCAGCCTGATCACCAATCCCATGAAGGCGTCCGCCAAGCTGAAGGAAGCCATCCAGGAGGCCGAAAAGGAGCTGATGATCCACATCCTCCAGGTGGTCGTCGGGATGCCCCGGAACGAGGTGGCCCAGGTGACGGCATCGGCCCGCATCGAAAGGACCAATCCGGACGAATACATTTCGGCCGAGGAGGTGGACAGCCTCAAGTCCATCGCCCTTGAGACCTATCCCCTGCCCAATCCGGACACCCAGATCATGTACGGCGCCGTGGCCCAGTCCTTCTCCATCGACGACGAGATCCAGCTGGTGGAGAACGAGGTGGTCGGCACCCTGTCGAACACCCTGGAAGGCAATTTCAAGGTGTTCATCGGCAGCCGCCGCGCAACGACTGCGCTGGACAAGATCTTCAACAGCCTGGATATCGCGGTGGCCAAGAAATACTTCCTCCCGGAAGTGGTGGCCCATACCGTTCTCACCGACGAAGAGAAAGCCGGAGGCGTGGCCCTCGTGGACGTCGGCGCAGGCGTCACTTCCGTGGCCGTTTACCACGGCGGCATCATGCGCTACTACGCATCCATTCCTTTCGGCGGAAAATCGGTCACCAATGACATCCGCACGGAATGCTCCATCTCCGAAGACCTGGCCGAGAAGATCAAGAAGCGTTTCGGAGCCTGCATGCCCGGCAAACTGGCTTCCCTGAGCGAGAAAGTCCTCCAGATCCGCCTTACCGAGCCGTACAAGGAGGTTCCTGTCCGCTACATTTCCGAAGTCATCGACAGCCGCAGCCGCGAAATCGTGGAAGCGATCCTCTACTACATCCAGGAAAGCGGCCTGCAGAACACCCTCCGCAGCGGTATCGTCGTCACCGGCGGCGGTGCGGAGCTTACCAACTTCATTCCCCTGATCAAGGAGATGTCCGGTTACGATGTCCGGAAAGGATATCCCCGCTTCATGTTCTCCGCGTCGGTGGGAAGCGGCGTTTACTCCACGGCGGCCACATCGGCCATCGGAATGGTCCTGTCGGCCAAGGATGACGGTCTGCCGGACTGCGTCACCCTCCCCGAAAAACCGCAGGTGGCCGAAGAAGACCTGATGGAAGTGGAAGTGACCGACGAGACCGCGGCCCAGAACCGGATTTCCGACGAAGAACTGGAATCCGGAGCCACGGGAAATCTGCTGAACCCCGATGAATTCGGTGAAGCGCAGCCGAAGAAGAAGGAAAAGAAGAAGGTGAAAGTGGCGAAACCGCAGGGCGAAAAGAAGTCCACCATCTTCTCCATCGCCTGGAAGACGGTGAAGGAAAACGCCCTCAAGTTTTATGACGAAGCCAACGAAGACACGGATAAATAGAACGAGCCATGATATACGACATCGACAATAATATCGTCCCCAACGACTGGAACGACGAAAACGCCATCATCAAAGTGATCGGTGTAGGTGGCGGCGGCTGCAATGCCGTAAACTACATGTACCGCCAGAATATCCAGGGTTGCAGCTTCATCGTCTGCAACACGGATGCTCAGGCCCTGCAGACCAGCGAAGTCCCTGTAAAGATCCAGATGGGACAGAACGGCCTGGGTGCGGGAACGGATCCTACCGCCGGCCGCAACGCCGCCCTGGAATCCCAGGACGAAATTGCCCGGAAAGTGCTGGACTGCGGCACCAAGATGCTCTTCATCACGGCCGGCATGGGCGGCGGTACCGGTACCGGTGCCTCTCCCGTCATTGCCAAGATGGCCAAGGACCGCGGCATCCTGACCGTGGCCGTAGTCACCATCCCGTTCAAGAACGAAGGCAACGAGAGCCAGTCCAAGGCTGTGGACGGCATCCACGAGCTGGAAAAGAATGTGGACAGCCTGCTGATCATCAACAACGAGAAACTGTACCAGTTTTTCGGCGACACCCTCATCCAGGAAGCCTTCCCCAAGGCCGATGAGGTACTGGCCACGGCCGTCAAAGGCATCATCGAGGTCATCACCAAACCCGGCTACATCAACGTGGACTTCCAGGACGTATGCAAGATGATGCGCGGTTCCGGAATGGCCCTGATGGGCAGTGGCGAAGGCACAGGGAACGACCGTCTAGAGATGGCCGTGAAAGGAGCTTTCGAGAGTCCCCTGCTGAACGACTTCGACCTCAAGACCGCCAAGAACGTGCTGATCAACATCACCACCGGAAACAACGAGCGCGGCGCCAAGATGAGCGATCTGGAAAAGATCGACGACATGATTTCCGACTACACCGGCGACGCAAACCACTTCAAGAAAGGCATCATCTGGGACAATGACCCTGAGTTCGGCGACAAAGTGAGGATTACGGCCATCGTCACCGGCTTTGAGATGGACCTGGGCGGACTGGGCCTGAACAAGGACCTGGGGAACCTTGTCATCATTGACGAAGGTTTCCAGTGGGATCTCACCGACCACGGCGCCGAAGTCTCCATCCCCGCCGGGGCCGAGACCATCAAGATCGGCTACAACAACTCCGACAACGCCAAGCACTTCAGCTTTGTTACGCAGAAAAAACCGGTGCTCTGCGTAGAGCCCGGTGATTCGCGCGGCGATCTGGAAAACATTCCCGCCATCCGACGGGCTCACAGTTAAAAAAACAAGGGGTGCACTTTTCGGTGCACCCCTTCATTGTTTAGAACACGTCAGGTTCGTTCTGCTTGGGCTCGCTTTCTTCGAAGCGGGGCTTGCGGGGACGCTCGGCATTGTCGCGGCGGGGACGGTCGTTGCGGCGTTCGCCACGGTCGTTGCCACCCTTGCGGTCGCCGCCTTCGCGGCGCGGTCCGCGGTCACCGCGGGGAGCGCGCTTGGGCTCGACATAGCCTTCCGGCTTTTCGGTGAGGGCACGCATGGACAGGCGCATCTTGCCGGTCTTGGCGTCAATCTCGAGGAGTTTCACATCCACCTCGTCGCCCACTTTCAGGACATCTTCCACCTTGTCGGTCTTGGTCCAGGCAATCTCGCTCACGTGCAGGAGGCCTTCCTTACCGGGGAGGATTTCGATGAAAGCGCCGAATTCCAGGATGCTCACCACTTTGCCGTGGTATACCTGGCCGGCCTCGGGAACGGCGCAAATGCCTTTGATGCGCTCCAGCGTAGCATCCATGGCAGCCTTGTCGGTGCCGAAGATGTCCACGACACCCTTGGTGGTGCCGTCGCCGTTGTCCACCTCGTCGATGGTGATGGTGGTACCGAATTCCTTCTGCATACCCTGGATGGTCTCTCCGCCCTTGCCGATAACGGCGCCGATGAACTCGGCCGGGATTTCGATCTGGACCATGCGGGGAACGAAGGGCTTGAAGTCCTCACGCGGCTCGGGAATGGTCTTGAGCATTTCGCCCATGATGTGGAGACGTCCCTGGCGTGCCTGCTCCAGCGCTTTTTCAAGAACCTCGTAGCTGAGGCCGTCCACCTTGATGTCCATCTGGGTGGCGGTGATACCGTCCTTGGTACCGGTCACCTTGAAGTCCATGTCACCGAGATGGTCTTCGTCGCCGAGGATATCGGTAAGGATGGCATAACGGTCGTTGGGATGCACCTCGTCGGTGATCAGGCCCATGGCGACACCGGCGACGGGTTTCTTGATCTTGACGCCGGCATCCATCAGGGCCAGGCAGCCGCCGCAGACGGAAGCCATGGAAGAGGAACCGTTGGATTCCAGGATATCGGAAACGACGCGCACGGCGTAAGGGAATTCAGGAGCGGTGGGAATGACGGGCTTGAGCGCGCGCATGGCCAGATTTCCGTGGCCGATTTCACGACGGCCCACGCTGCGCTGAGGCTTGGCCTCACCGGTAGCGAACGGAGGGAAGTTGTAGTGCAGGACGAACTGCTGGTCGTCCTGGATGAGGACCTCGTCCATTTCTTTCATGTCCATCTTGGTGCCCAGGGTGACGGTCGCGAGGGACTGGGTCTCACCGCGAGTGAAGATGGCGCTGCCGTGGGCGCAGGGGAGGTAATCCACTTCGCACCAGATGGGACGCACCTCGTTGGTGGCACGGCCGTCCAGACGGCGGCCTTCGTCCAGGACCAGGTTGCGCATGGCTTCCTTCTCCACGTCGTGGTAGTAGCGGTCGATCATGGCGCCCTTCACCTCGAGGTCTTCCTCGGAGAAGCCGGCCTTGAACTCGTCGCGGATGGCGTTGAAACCGTCTTCGCGCTCATGCTTGGGTTTGGCGCTCTTTGCCAGTTCGTAGCACTTGCTGTAGCAGGCTTCGTGAACGGCCTTGCGGAGGTCTTCGTCCTCCTCGTCGTGCGGGTAATCGCGCTTATTGACATCGGTGCCGAGCTCGTGCATGAGTTCTTTCTGCACGCGGCAGTGCTTCTTGATTTCTTCGTGGGCGAACTTGATGGCCTC
>DGXN01000029.1:4284-9164 GCA_002396335.1 Bacteroidales bacterium UBA4231 | reverse complement strand
TTCATCTCGCCTTCCACCATCATGATGTTCTCTTCGGTGGCGGCGACCATCAGGTCCAGGTCGGCCCGTTTGTTGTCCTCGAAACCGGGGTTGATGACGAATTTGCCGTCGATGCGGGAAACGCGCACCTCACTCACAGGACCGCCGAACGGGAGGTCGCTGGATGCAAGGGCGGCGGAGGCGGCGAGGCCGGCGAGGGCATCCGGCTGGATGTCTTTTTCGGCCGAAATCAGCATCACGTTCACGAAAACTTCCAGGTGGAAGTCGGCCGGCCAGAGGGGACGGATGGGACGGTCCACCAGGCGAGCTACGAGCACCTCATAGTCACTGGGACGACTTTCCCGCTTGAGGAATCCTCCGGGAAAACGGCCTGCGGCATAATATTTTTCACGGTAATCTACGGTCAGGGGCATGAAGTCGGTGCCTTCCTTTACCTCCGTGGCGCAGGTTACAGTGGCGAGCAGCATGGTGCCGCCCATTTTCACGACGGCAGAGCCTGCGGCCTGTTTGGCCAGCTTGCCGGTTTCGATCTCGATTACCCGTCCGTCGGGTAATTCAATGGTCTTTTTGATAATGTTCATCTGTTTACTTCTGTTACGTCTAACGTCTATTCCCGGACCGTCCGGGTATCTGTCTTCCCCGACCTTCGGGGATTTTTTACCGAAAAAAGGGGCAGGATGCCTTGCATCCGTACCCCCGTTTGTTTCCTATCCTTGTGCTTATCGGCGGAGACCCAGCTCCTTAACGATAGCCCTGTATCTCTCGATGTCGATTCTCTGGAGGTAGTCCAGCAGCTGACGACGCTTACCGACCAGGCGGAGCAGGCTGCGGCGCGTTACCACGTCTTTCTTGTTCTGCTTCACATGCTCAGTGAGGTGAGCGATACGGTAGGAAAATAAAGCAACCTGACTCTCAGGGGAGCCGGTGTCCTTATTGGACTTTCCGTACTTCGCGAAAATCTCTTGCTTTTTCTCAGGCTGTAAATATTCTGCCATGATGCAATGAGTTTGGTTTGTGTTATTTGCTCCTTATGGGACCGTCCCATAAAAAGCGTGCAAAGATACACAATTATTTTTTACAAAGCAAATATTCCCGTCTTGACCGGGATTCTCTTTTTGACTATCTTTGCAGAACAAACGCTCATCGCAATGAAAATAGGAATCTGCAACGACCACGCAGGCGTGGACTACAAGTTTAAACTCGTGAAGATGCTCCAGAAACGGGGCATTGAAGTCGTAAACTTCGGAACCGACACTACGGACAGCGTAGACTACCCGGACTACGCCCACCGGCTTGCCACTGCCGTGGAATGCGGTGAGGTAGACCTGGGCATCGCCCTCTGCGGAACCGGAAACGGCATGGCCATGACCCTGAACAAGCATCAGGGAATCCGTGCAGGCCTGGCCTGGGGCACGGCAATCGGCCACCTAGTGGCCCAGCACAACAATGCCAACATCCTGGTGCTTCCGGCGCGTTTCATCAGCTATCGCATGGCATCGGCCATTGTGCGCGAATGGCTGGACACGCCTTTTGAAGGCGGCCGCCATCAGAAGCGGATCGACAAGATTCCCTGCCGATGAGTTTTTACGTTCCCGCCGCCGGCGCCATCCTTTCCCATGACATCGCGGACTATCCGGAGGGCATCGTCCTTCCGGTAGACAAGCCGTATCGCTGGACATCGGCCGACGTGATCCGCAAACTCAAATTCGCCGCCATCCGCCATTTCGGGAAAAAGAACCTGAAGGTGGGACACGCAGGAACGCTGGACCCGCTCGCAACGGGCATCCTGCTGGTGTGCATCGGCCCGGCCTGCAAACAGGCCCAGCAGCTGCAGGATCATGACAAAGAGTACATCGCGCGCATACGTTTTGGTGCCACCACCCCTTCCTATGACCTTGAGAAGGACGTGGACCGCCGCTTCCCGTATGAGCACATCGCAGCTTCATCTGTCCGCACTGTTCTTCCGACCTTTCTGGGAGAACAGGAGCAGGTCGCCCCGCTGTTCAGTGCCAAAAGCGTAGACGGTGTCCGCGCCTACGAACTTGCCCGTAAACTCTACCGCGCCGGCCAGACTTCCGCCATTGACTCCGCCGCCCTTGAAACCCTCCAGCGTAACAAGATCGTGATCTCAGAGCTGGAACTGCTGGATTTCGTCCCCGGTGGTGATGGCGACAGAGTCCGAGGGGCCGGAGTGGAGCGAAGCGAGACGGAGTCCCCCCGGACTCTATCTCCATCGGCACGCATAAACGTAGCGGATACATCGGCCCTGGGGCTGCCGGAGGCGGTTATCCGCATTGCTTGCTCCAAAGGCACCTACATTCGGGCTTTTGCGCGTGACCTTGGCGAGGCGCTTGGCTCCGGCGCGCACCTTGGCGGCCTCATCCGCTCCTGCAGCGGCTCCTTCACCCTGGACACCGCCCTCACTTTAGACGCCGCCCTTGCCCTGTTCCAGCACTGACCCCTCTTCCAAGGGGTGCACCTGGCGGTGCACCCCTACCTCTCACATCGAAACTCAACACACTGATAATCACCCGATTCCTCATCAAGGGGTGCACCTGGCGGTGCACCCCTTGGCTATTCATTGAGGTGGAGAAGTCTGGAGACTTGATAATCTTTTGCGCGGCAGGCGGTCTTCAGAACGGAGAAAAACTTTTCTTTTTCCTGACGGCTGGCCGATACAATCCTGTGCGGATTGGCCGAATATGATGAGCGATTAACTATTCCGAGCATATCTACGTAGACCATATCTGAGTCTGAGGTGTATTCTTCCCGGATTTCGTACTCACTTCCTGTGTTGGAATTAATGGCTATCACCATGTCTTCATAACTTTTATAAAAACTTAGCAGTTCCTTTTTATCGATGGGTAAATATCGGCCTATAATATAATCCAGAAGTTGCTCGCTTTCCCTGTGCGAAAGGTTTTTGAATAAGCGCCGGATGGTCATATACCTCAGATAGGCGCCATCTTTCAAATGCTGATTGACCTCAAGAATGGAATTTTTCAAGTCTTTTGATGCCTCACTCAGCCGTAATGGAGCCGAAAAAGGGCCCTCGCTGCCGATGTACGCGAGAAAGTTCCACCTGTCTTCTTCGGCCCTGGTAAACAATCCTTTTTCAACGGAATTATTGTAATTATAGGATATGGCCGTGCGGATGATCTTGTCAGTCCGTTTGGAAGCATTGCCATAGGCTTTTTCGAACAACGGTCCTTTCCGTCCACCGTCTTTGTTGAATGCCATGGCATAGGTCGAAGTAACCGTGCCGATAAATAGCGCCATCACTCTGGATGTTCCCGCATTGATAAGACAGTGAAAATGATTGAACATGAGAGCGAGGGCGATAACAGTTACATCAAATCGCTTCGCAAAAGTTGAGAATATCGTGAAGAATACAAGCCTGTCCTCCCAAGAGTAAAACAGGACGTTATAACCCTTGGCATGTTGAAAAACATGCTCGAAACCCACATCGGTAAATTTTCGTTTGTGACCTCGCATAATCCATTAGTTTAAGCCACAAATTAGGAATTGCCCTTCAGAAAGACAACATCACCCTATTCGATTTATAGGTTTTGTATGCATTTTGTTTGTTTTGCAGGTAGTTTCAGTCAAAAAAACAAGCGTCCGCCAAATCTTTTGACCGATTCAAGGGGTGCACCTGGCGGTGCACCCCTTGAATAGAAATAAATCGCTAAGTTGCTAATGATGAAGTAGATACAAACAGAGGGGTGCACCGAGGAGTGCACCCCTTGGAAGAATTAGATGCGGCCGAGGCGGGTGGCGGCAAAAGTCATGCGGCGGGCAAACTCTTTCCGGCCGATGAAACTCAGGACCGCGGCGATGCCCAGACCCGAAGCGGCGCCGGTGAGCGCCAGGCGCAGGCTGTTCATGACCTTGCCCATGGGATACTCGCGCATCTTGATGTAGTCTTCCAGCACTTTTTCCAGGGTGGCGGCATCGATGGGACCGCGGTAGACATCCAGGTCGTCAAAGCCGAACTCGGCGCCGGTGATATACTGGCAAACCTCGAAGCAATGCTCGTAGTGGTCCGGATTCCAGAATTTGTCCACATCCTTGGCCAGGAACGGAGCCGTCTTGCTGTCATCGAACACCTTGGCGCGGGGATCTACTGGCCGATTGGGATCGACAGGCTTCTGGGGAAGACCTGCTCCGGCTTTGATGCCGAAAGCCTCAAAATCCGAAGGCGCGACAAACAGATATGCGGCGATGTCCCACATATCGGCCACGAAGGTGGCGCGTTCTTTCACGAGTTCCACGACGGCTTCCACGTATTCGCGCGTAAAAATATGGTTTGCGAAATCGGCCCCGAAGCCTTCGAAACTGGCGCCGGCGGTAAGGGCATTGCAGGGGCAATCCACCACTTTGCAGCCATGCTCTTCCAGGACAGGGACAAAAAGGTCGGTCAGCTCCGGGGTTGTCTTCATCCGGAGGTATTCCTTATTGAACCACTTGGCTTTTTCCACATTGAAACGGGCGCCGGAACGGATGACGCGGTCCAGGGAGAAGACAGGGACGAGTTCGTCGATGGTGTACAGTTCCCTCTCTCCGCCGGGGTTCCAGCCCAGGAAAGCCAGCAGATTCACAAAAGCCTCCGGGAAATAACCGTCTTCACGGTAACCGCGGGAGACTTCGCCGGTTTCGGGGTTCTGCCAACGCAGGGGGAACACGGGGAAGCCCAGACGGTCGCCGTCGCGTTTGGAGAGCTTGCCTTTTCCGTCCGGCTTCAGCAGAAGGGACAGGTGCGCAAAGCGCGGCATCGTGTCCGTCCAGCCGAAAGCCTCGTACAGAAGATAGTGCAGCGGAAGGGAAGGGAGCCATTCCTCGCCGCGGATTACCTCGGTGATTTCCATCAGGTGGTCGTC
>DGXN01000029.1:0-4227 GCA_002396335.1 Bacteroidales bacterium UBA4231 | reverse complement strand
TCCATCAGGTGGTCGTCCACGATATTGGCGAGGTGATAGGTGGGAAGTTCGTCGGCCCGTTTCCAGAGGACTTTGTCGTCCAGGGTGTCGGTGTTCACTTCCACGTGACCGCGGATAAGGTCGTCCATCTTCACGACGCGGTCCTGGGGCATCTTGAAGCGGATGGTCCAGTCGGTGGTTTCCTCCAGAAGGCGTTTGACTTCGCTTTCCGGAAGGGTCAGCGAGTTGCGGAGGTTTCCGCGGGTGGCGGCATTGTACATGAACGTCTGTCCGGCCGATTCGGCCTCAGTGCGTTTTGAGGCCAGTTCGTCAGCGCTGTCGAAGGCGTAATATGCCCAGCCGGCCGCGACAAGCTGCTCTGCATATTGCCGATAGATGGGCCGACGCTGGCTCTGGCGGTACGGGGCATGGGGGTGCTTCTCGGAAGGAGTTTCCACCACGCGGCCGTTTTCGTCCACACCCTCATCGGGAATGATGCCGCACCAGTTCAGAGCTTCGATGATATAGGCTTCCGCTCCCGGGACAAAACGGTGGGAGTCGGTATCCTCGATGCGGATGATGAAATCTCCTCCTTTCTGCTTGGCGTACAGATAGTTATACAAAGCCGTACGTACACCGCCCATGTGCAGCGGGCCGGTGGGAGAAGGAGCAAAACGGACGCGGGTTCTTCTTTCCATATCTTTCACTTGAAAATGAAGTGCAAATTTACGGGTTTCCGCCCACAAATGCAACTGCCCATATTTTGTGTTTTTACATTTTTCTCAGTATTTTTGACAGATGAAAAAGTGGATTTTATCTGTTGTCGGCCTGCTATCGGCCCTGTGCTTCGCCGCCGCCCAGGAATACGGCGTTGTGAATATTTCTGTCTGCAACCTGCGCAGCACCCCCGACTTTGACGCCGAAATGGTCTCCCAGGCCCTTCTGGGCACACCTGTCCACATCCTGCAGGTGAATGACGGTAACAACAAATGGCCTCAGGTCCTGACACCGGACACTTATACCGGCTGGGTACACTATGCCGCCATCACCCCGATGTCCCAAAGGGAATACCACGCATGGAACAAAGCCGAAAAAGCCATCGTGACAGCCCTTACCGGCATTGTCTACGAAAAGAGATCCACCAAAAGCGCAACCGTGTCGGATGTCGTTGCCGGAGACCGCCTCAAACTCCTCCAGGAACGGGCCGGCTGGCTCAAAGTCCAGTTCCCGGACGGCCGGGTAGGCTATCTGTCGAAAAAAGTGGCCATGCGGGAGAAGAAATGGCGGAAACAGCTGGACCAGAGCGTCCCCGCCATTCTGGCATCGGCCCGAAGCATGCTCGGATTCCCCTATATGTGGGCCGGAATGTCGCCGAAAGGAATGGACTGCAGCGGCTTTGTCCGCACGGTTCTCTTCATGCATGACATCATCATCCCGAGGGACGCCGGCCCCCAGTCCCGCACCGGCGAGCGCATTCTTCCCATCGGAGACCTCCAGCCCGGAGACCTTGTCTTCTTCGGCAGGAAGGATACGGCAGCGCCCAAAGTGAGCCACGTGGGCATCTATCTGGGCGAAGGACGCTTCATCCACTCGCTGGGGCTGGTACAGATCGGCAGCCTCTACCCTGACGACCCGCTCTACGACGCCTTCAACGCAGGCCGATACCTGTTCGGCGGCAGGGTACTCCCCTACGTCGGCCTTTCGCCGGAACTGAACACCACTGCGACCAATCCTTTCTATGCAGAATAGACGCACTTTCCTGAAAACAGGGGCCCTGGCCGTCGCCGGAGCGGCCATTGCCGCCAGCTGCGGCCCCAAGCCTTTCCACATCGTAAAAGGCGACGGCAGGATGCACCTTCGCTTCTTCCCGTACGAACTGCAGCTCCAGCATACATTCACCGTCGCATCATATAGCCGAACCACCACGCCGGATGTGCAGGTGGAGATTGAATATGAGGGCGTTACCGGATACGGTGAAGCCTCGATGCCTCCTTACCTGGGACAGACCACGGAGAGTGTCTGCACTTTTTTACGGAAGGTAGACCTGTCCCCGTTCAAGGACCCGTTCTTGATGGAAGACATCCTCTCCTACGTGGATTCGCTCTCCCCCGGGGACACCGCCGCCAAAGCAGCCATTGACATCGCCCTCCACGACCTGGTTGGAAAACTCATCGGCCAGCCCTGGTACCGGATATGGGGGCTGGATCCGGAAAAAGCGCCTTTCACCACTTATACAATCGGCATTGACACGCCGGAAGTGGTAAGGGAGAAGACACGTGAAGCCGTCGGAAGGTTTCAAATCCTGAAAGTAAAAGTCGGGCTGGACTCGGACATGCAGATGATCCGGGCCATCCGGGACGTCACCTCGCTTCCCCTTGCGGTCGACGCAAACCAAGGTTGGAAAGACCGTTCTAAGGCCCTGGAAGAAATCTTCTGGCTGGCCGAACAGGGAGTCGTGATGGTGGAACAGCCCATGGCCAAGGAGCGGGTGGACGACAACGCCTGGCTCACGGAGCACAGTCCCCTCCCCATCTTTGCAGACGAAAGCATCCAGCGCCTTGCCGACGTTTCAGATTTAAAAGGAGTCTACTCCGGCATCAACATCAAGCTGATGAAGTGCACCGGCATGCGGGAAGGATGGAAAATGGCCAATCTGGCCCGCTCCATGGGCATGAAAGTCATGGTAGGCTGCATGACGGAAACCTCCTGCGCCGTATCCGCCGCCGCCCAGTTCTCCCCCTATGTCGACTTTGCCGATTTGGACGGCAACCTTCTCATCTCCAACGACCGCTTCAGCGGCGTAACGGTGGTTGACGGAAAGCTCACGCTCCCCGAGCGGCCCGGAATCGGAGTCATCCCGCTTTGAACGCGGCATGATTTTGCAAATTATTGAATTATTCCTAACTTTGAGCATTAAAACAAACTTATTTACATTATGGCAAGCATTGTATACATCGTTGGCGTAGTCCTCTCCGTACTCGCCGTTCTGGACATCATCAAGAAGCCCATTTCCCTGATCGGCAAAATCATCACCGCCGTCCTGGTCCTGGCTACCAGCTGGATCGGCCTGGCCGTCTACTATCTCTACGCCAAGAATCACCTTACCGAGTGGTTCAAGTAAGCCCCTTAGGGTTGCACTGTCAAAAATAATTTGTATCTTTGCAACCCCCAATTACGGTGAGTTGTCCGAGTGGTTGAAGGAGCCTGCCTCGAAAACAGGTTTGCGTGCGAGCGCAACGGGGGTTCGAATCCCTCACTCACCGCAAAAATGAATGCAGCTGGTCGTATAAGCGACCGGCTGTTTTTGGCTTCCGGCGGCAGCCAAGCTTGCTTGGATGACGTTGGAGGTCAGAAACGGCCAGTTGGCCCGTTAGGGCCGACAGCTGCATTCAATGCTTTGCAAAGCCACCGCCAAGGGATGCCGCGAAGCGGAATCCCTCAATCGTGGCCCATTTTTCTCTTAAAAACTTAATTACCTCCGTTTGGAGACATATGATGAATGAAGCCTTTGCTGCCGAAGTAGCCCACGCTGCGCGAAGCGTTTTCCATTGCCTCACGTATGGCAGCGGGGATGCTCGACAGAGTTAAGCCACTTTCGGCTACGGCATTGATGAAGGTCGCGGTGAAACAGTCCCCGGCGCCTTCAGTGTCCACAACGTTCTGGACGGGCAGCGCCTCCACCACTTCCCATGGCCGTCCCTTGTACTTGTACCGGACTCCTTTCGGCCCCATCGTCTGTATGAACACTTTGTCAGGGAACGACTCAGTAAAAGAGACATCCGGCACGTTCTCGTCGGAGAACTTGATGACATCGCTGACTCCGATGGATTCAAGGTCGGCATTGGTGGCGACTTTGGATGGCTCGAAGTACACGAGCTGGCAGCCCTTCCGCTTCATCTCCCTTGCCAGGTAACGATGGCCCGCCGCGGGATCGTCAAAGAAAAACACCGACGGGACCTCAATCAACTGATCCATAAACACCGGGGCCTCGTCACGGGCCCTGAGGAAATGCCGCTTGGGGAACCGGCTCCCGCCCGGAGAGCCTGCCCGGACGCTCATGCTGCGTTTCCCGTCAACCGTCTTCTTGTGCGTGCACCGAAGCATCGTCGTGCCGCCTTCAGGGGTGTTGGTCACGTAGCGACAGTCGCATCCGTAGCGTTTAAGGTCTTCCGTGATCTTCAGCCCCTCCTCAGAATCGTCCAGGCACGCGATGGGCCGGGCATTCCAGCCCATCCATGAGAGCATGCT
>DGXN01000014.1:16157-16632 GCA_002396335.1 Bacteroidales bacterium UBA4231 | reverse complement strand
TCATCGTCAAAACGCATACGAAAAATGGAATGGCAAGGTTCTCCCATATTGTTAATGCAGTGCTGGATTTCGGCCAGTCGCTCCAGCCGCTGCACGGCAAGATAGGTTTCATCTTCCAACTCCACCGGATAAAAATCGCGCACTTGTTCGTGCCGATTTTTCTTCCGGATAACATTCATGCAACCGTGATGCACGGCTGTCATAAGATAACCGGTCGTGATGCTTGCCGAGGACTCCATCCTCGTCAGCCTTTCAAACACGTCCAGTACTACATCCTCGGCTTCGCTGTCATCCCTGAGCAGAACGCTGGCCAGACGAATCATCCCGCTGTAGTTCTGACGAAAAAGCCTCTCAAGTATCTTTCTGTCAAGCATATCAGTCTTCATTCTCCTGATTCCGGGCCACCGCACAACCGGCCTTTCTCCCGGAAACTTACACTCATATAACAATCAAGAAAGCCAAATGTTCGAGATTT
>DGXN01000014.1:5145-16032 GCA_002396335.1 Bacteroidales bacterium UBA4231 | reverse complement strand
TCAAACGCATTAACCAGGTACCCGTCATAACTCACTGAGGCCATCAGCCCGATGTGCGAAGTGAGATGAACCTTGACGCCGGCGCCCGGAGAAACATACAAACTAAAGCCAGGCTGTTTTCCAGAAATGGAGTACTTTTGAAAGGTGTCGATATTCTTTGGTCCAAGCATCCAATATATGCCGGCCTTGATATTGACAAACGGAGAGAATCTGCTGTCCGCAAAGAAATAATGGGTGCTGAAATAAACTGGAAGGGCCGAGAACTGGTACTGCTGGTGGTAGCTGTATCCGGCACCCGCTCCAACGCTGAACTGCTCGTTGATAAACCTCTCGTGAAGATAATTGGCCCCTATAAGCCTGTCACCCAAAGCTCCCAGACCAGGCCCTGCAGTAAATTCAACCACATTGAGGCATCCTTCTCCCGGATCAAAAGAAAACTGTGCTCTCAAGACTTGAGGGAACAGTAATAGAGCTATGAGGATAGCGCGTAATACTCTCATACAGTAATAAGGTTCAGTAATGGCTGATGCTGATTTCAAAAATCAAGCCTTCACATACACCCTCACATCCATCGCCTTCCCGCCCTTGACAATGGCCTCCGCTTTCGTCTCCTCCAGCCGGAAGCCATTCTTCTCCAGTACTCGGGCCGATGCCAGGTTTTCCGGGAACACCTCGCCGATGATGCGCTCCAGCGTTAGCTTCCGGAAAGCAATCTCACAAATCTGCCGTACGGCTTCTGTGCCGATACCCTGGGACCAGAATGGCGTCAGGATCATATAGCCAATCGCCCCGTCATTGCGTTGCTCATCAGCCATTCTCTCCACGGAAATGCTTCCGACAATCTGTCCGTCCAGGACGATAGCCCGCCAGACGCCCTCCTTGCCATCATTCCCGGCCACCATCCCAAGCCACCAGTCGGCATCCGCTTCGGTGTAAGGATACGGCAGCCTGTCCGACAGGTATGTCCTGTCAACGGCATTGCAGAGCGCCATCAGCGACTCCCGGTCAGCAGAGGTCCACTTATGAAGGTCAATGGTCATATTCAATTCAGTCCAAACAGATTGACTGCAAATTTAGCTGTTATCGGGCAGACGGGCAAATCTCGTCCACCGCGTCCACCACATGTTTGTCCACCACTGTCCACCTTGTCCACTCCGTGTCACCGGTGGAC
Source organism: Bacteroidales bacterium UBA4231 (assembly GCA_002396335.1). Lineage (GTDB taxonomy): Bacteria > Bacteroidota > Bacteroidia > Bacteroidales > UBA932 > Cryptobacteroides. The sequence goes on along the minus strand of DGXN01000014.1, from coordinate 14,861 downwards.
AAAGTGGACAAATGCGTATAAGCGTCAGGGAAAGAATGTAGGTCGATGGGAATATGCGGGTCGATGGTACCCTAATCCAGCGTCCTGCCGATGCCGGCGTTGATAAGGGAAAAGGTAATTGCTCGTCAATTAGTCCGTGGTGGACTTTGTTCGCCCGTAAGGCATACATCATAACCGAAAAATGCTTATATTTGTGGCCTAAAAAGGCAACATCCGAAGGCAAAATCGTTGAAAAACGGGCCAAAAAGGGCCTAAAAAGGTCCTTATTTTACACCTATTTTACACCTTTTTGCGCGTTTGAAAATATAAATCTTTGATATACAAAGGTTTATTGGTACGAGTTCAGCGCTGATTTCGCGCACACAAAAAAAGACAGCTCAAAAGGCTGTCTTTTTTTGTATCGGGACCGTGCCGCTAGAAGTATGCAACGGTTGTCTGGCGCTCGGCGGAGAGGAGTTTGTTCGCGAGGCTGGACACGCCGAAGCGGAACAGATCTTTGTTCAGCCATTCTTTTCCGAGAATGGTGCCTACGATGGACCAGTAGCACACGGCGTCCATGGCCGATGCAATGCCGCCAGCAGCCTTGAAGCCCACTTTCCGGCCGGTGACCTCGTAGAACTTCTTGATGCATTCGCACATGACATAGGCAGCCTGGGGCGTGGCATTCACCTTCACTTTTCCGGTCGAAGTCTTGATGAAGTCGGCCCCGTTTTCCATGGCCAGGAAGGAAGCGTCGGCGATGGCTTCGGGCGTGACCAGCAGACCGGTCTCCAGGATCACCTTCAGGATGACGGGACGGCCCAGTTCCTTGGCGACGGCGTCAATCCGCTCGCGGGAAGCACGGATTTCTTCACCGGCGGTCTCATAATCGCCGACAAGGAAGCTGTTCAGGGCCAGGACGATGTCAATCTCGTCGGCACCGCCACGGACGGCGAGTTCAATCTCGTGCAGTTTCACTTCCAGGAAACTCTGTGAAGTGGGGAAGCAGCCGGCCACCGTGGTCACATGCAGCGCCTTGTTGCTGCGGGCCGACGCCACGACGCCGGCAAAGTTGGGATACACGCAGATGGAGGCAGGGAGGGGCCAGCCGGGGAATTCCTGCTGGAAGCCGTTCACCTTGTCCACCAGGGCTTTTACGCTGGCGGGGGTGTCGTCATTGGCAAGGGTCGTCTGGTCCATGATGGAGAAGCAGGCTTTGTACAGGTCCGGGGAAACCAGTTCCTCAAGACCACCGGCGATGAGGTCAAGATGGCGCGCAATGGCCTCTTTGTCAGGCGTATAGCCATATTTGCTAGCAATCGTCATAAGTTTATCCTTTAATTTGAATTTGATATCCTTCATCCAGGAGAGGCTGCACCAGGGCACGCATCTCCTCAACGGTATATTTCTGCAGTCCTTTCATCGGGGTTTCCCGGTCCACCGTATAGACCATGACCTCCTGGGGGCGGAGTTCCCGCACCAGGTCCATCCAGCGGTCCACCCAATCCTCCGTAGCCCAGCCGGGGCCTTTCAGAAACATGGTCTGGAGCACAAAAGCGCCGTCGAAACGGCGGAGGTGTTCCACCACGTCGGCCACATGGTATCCGGCGGCAGGGCGGTTTACCAAGGCAGCCTCAGCGTCCGTAGGGGCGTCGATCTTCAGGATGGCATTGTCTACCTTCCGGAGCGCTTGGAAAACCTCCTCCCGGCCGATTCTGGTGGCATTGGAAAGGACCGACACCTTGGCCGACGGATAATAGCGGTCCCGAAGGGAAAGCGTGATGTCGATGATTTCGGGGAATGCGGGATTCAAAGTAGGCTCTCCGTCGCCGGAGAAGGTGATGGAGTCGATGGGCGTTCCGGCCGCTGCGCAGGCGGCGAGCTTCTCTTCGAGGGACTTTCGGACATCGTCGGCCGTAGGGAGCAGCGTGTCTCCCCTGCCGTCCTTGTTCCAGCCGCATTCGCAGTACACACAGTCGAAATTGCAGATTTTCCCTTTCTGGGGCAGCAGATTGATGCCCAGGGAACTTCCCAGCCTGCGGCTGAAAATGGGGCCGAATACCGTCGTTTCCCGCATCATAGGCGAATGGATTTAGCGGAAGGGGTCAGCTTCCCGTCAACGATGCCGGTAATCCGGACGACACCGGACTTTTTGCCGGGTTCCAGCGTACCCAGTACGCTGTCTTTTCCGAGGAAACGGGCGCCGTTCAGGCAGGCCCATTCCAGCAGTTCACCGAGACTCACTTCCGGGAAGGCTTCCTGGAGACAGCGGAGCTCATCCACCATGCACAGGTTGTCGTTGGAGGAGAGGGAATCCGTTCCCACGCAGATGGGAATGCCGGAATCCCGTATGACAGGAATAGGCGGCAAGGTATTGTGAATGAACTTGTTGGAAAGCGGACAGACCGCAATGAAGGGTTCCTGCAGGACCTCCCGGGCCATCCGGGCGCCTTCTTCCGTCAGGCTGCATTCATGCACCAGGAGCACATGGCCGGAAACGGGCGTTTCAAGACCGCCGGCGACCAGGCGGGACAGGAAGTATTCAAGGGAGGAAGTGCCGGTAACAGGCGGTGTGGGAATGCCGTTCCGGACGCGGTTGTCCCACATGGGGCCGCTGCCGTAACGCATCATCTGCTCCTCCTCGTCCGACTCTTCGCTGTGAAAAGACAGGAATCCGCTTTCCAGCCCCGCCACGGAGGAGGCCGATACCAGTTCCGGACTCATCGTATAGCAGGAATGGGGCGTAGGAGCCGCGTCGAGGCCCAGTGCACGGGCTTTTTGCTGCAAGGCGCGGACACCCGCCATGACGGCGGAACAGTCCGCAGGATCTGCGCCGAACACCTCCAGGAAGGTGCGGGTGTACATGGGATGCGAGGCCTTGACGGCGAAGGAATCGTCGCAGTTGGAGATATCGGCCATGGCGTCTACGCCTTGTGCCCAGAGGGCGTCCATGGCGTCCCTGAGGTCCGCCACTTTCTTTTCCAAGGAGGAGGTGTCGCGGAGGGCGTTGATCTGGTCGATGAAACCGGCCATGCCCGTCCCCTTCCGGAAGAGGCCTTTCATGTAGGACAGTTCCACATGGCAGTGGGCGTTCACGAAGCCCGGGGCCAGGGCGCCTTCCTCCACCTTTTCTCCCGGGGCGCAGAGGCCGACACGGGCAAGGGTGCCGTCGCCGTCCACTTCGACAAAAGCGTTGCGAAGCGGCTCACGGGTGGTCAGGGTATAGACGTACTGGGCGGTATAGCGTTTCATTGGAAGGGAACTTGGAGGGTGTCAGCCGGATAGACCATCTGGACAGAGTCATCCATAAAACGGATGCGGAGGGTGTCCACGGCTCTTTCCGGCAGTTTGGGCCGACGGGTGGTGTCGGGAGTCATGCCGTAGATCCGGAGGAAGCGGTTGCGCCAGGTTTCGGCGTCGACCTCGGCGGAGACCAGCTTGGACTCGGCTTCCAGGCGCTCGGCGACGCTGCCCATCAGTTTTTCCATCTTCTCCGACTCTTCCAGGTATTCCGGGAGGGTGTGGAGATAGTCGGGCGTGGAGTAGCCGTATTTCCGGAAAATGCCTTCATACACGAGGGAGGTGTCCGCGATCCTCTTGAGATCCCGGTCCTGACGGATCTGCTGTTCCTGGATCAGGATGTCGTAGAGGATGTTCTCCATGTCTTCGCGGGAAATGGTGCGGGGGCCGCACGCTGTCGCGAGCAGGAGAACCAGGGCGATATGAAGGCATCTGCGCATCTAGCGGAGGACGGCGCCCTGCTCGTTCTGGAGGGCGGTGAGGACGCGGTTCATGCAAGACTCCACGTCGGCATCCGTGAGGGTGCGTTCGGGATCCTGGAGAACGAAATTCAGGGCATACTGCTTCTTGCCGGCGGGAATCTTCTCACCGCGGTATACGTCGAACAGGGTAATGCTCTTGATGAGCTTCTTCCCGGCACGGAGGGCCGACGCACGCACGGCGGAGTAAGCGACGGATTCGTCCAGGAGGAGGGCCAGGTCGCGGCGGACTTCCGGGAACTTGGGCAGTTCCTTGAAGGAGAACTTGTCCCGCTTGATGAGGGTGAACAGAACCTCCCAGTTGATTTCGGCGGCGAAGACCGGCTGCTTGACGCCGAACCGCTTGCAAAGCGCAGGATTCAGCGTACCCACCGTGCACAGGAGTTTGGGTTCCTTGCCGGGCAGGCTGTAGGTGATGCCTTCGGAGAAGAGGTCGGCGGGAGCGGAGCCCATCTGGAGGGTCTGGACGTCAATCCGGTAACGGGCCATCAAGGCCTCGACATAGCCTTTGAGCTGGAAGAAGCTGGACTTGGAGGCCGGGCTGCGCCACACTTTGTCCGGAGTGCCGGACATAAACAGTGAGAAGCAGCGGTGTTCCTCATAGCTGGCGAGGGTGGTGCCGTCGCCTTCGGGGAGGCGCTGATAGACGGAACCGTACTCGAAGAACTTCAGCGAGACGGCCTGGCGGTTCAGGTTGTAGGAAACCACTTCCAGTCCGTTCAGGAGCAGGGTCTGGCGCATGACGTTCAGGTCCTGGCTCAGGGGGTTCACAATGTGGACGCAGCGGCTGGCGGGGAAGGTTTCCAGGTTGGTGTAGTAATCCTCCTTGGTGAGGGAGTTGTTCATGGTCTCCACAAAGCCGTTGGCCGCGAGCCAGTTGGAGATGGCATTGCGGATGGCTTCCGGCTCCGGCTGGCGGGAAGGATTCACGCTCATCCGGAGGTTCCGGGGAAGTTCGATGTTGTTGTAGCCGTAGATGCGGAGGATTTCCTCCACGACGTCGCATTCGCGGGTTACGTCGACCATATAGGTAGGGGCGGCCACGAGGGCACCGTCGGCTTGCTTTTCAATGAATTGGTAATTGAGGCCTTCGAGGATTTTCTCAATGGTGGCGCTGCCGATTTCCTTGCCGATGAAGTGCTGGATGCGCTTGTAGTCCAGCTGGATCCGGGCACGGCCGATGGGATTCGGATACACCTCGCGGACCTTGCCGACCACCTCGCCGCCTGCGACTTCCAGGATCAGGAGGGCGGCACGCTTGGCGGCATACAGGGCGGCTTCAGGGTCTGCGCCACGCTCGAAACGGAAGCTGGCGTCGGTGGAAAGGGTCTGGCTCTTGGCCGTCTTGCGGATGGAGACAGGGTCGAAGTAGGCACCCTCGATGAAGACGTCCACGGTGCTGTCCGACACGCCGGAGTCCTCTCCGCCGAACACGCCGGCGATGCACATGGGACCTTCGGCATTGGCGATGACCATGTCGCAGGAGGCGAGCTTACGTTCTACACCGTCCAGGGTGCGGATCAGCTCCCCTTCCCCGGCGCGGCGTACGATGACCTTTCCGCCCGCGATCTTGGCGGCGTCGAAGGTATGCAGCGGCTGACCGGTCTCGAAGAGGACGAAGTTGGACACGTCCACCACGTTGTTGATGGGCTTGAGGCCGATCGAGAGCAGGCGTTCCTGCAGCCACTGGGGGCTGGGAGCCACTTTCACGCCCTTGACCGTGATACCCGTATAGCGGGGGGCGCCGGCCGTGTCCAGCACCTCGACGGGGATGGATTCACCGGGGCCTTCGCGGAAAGCGTCCACGGAAGGGATGCAAAGCTCGCAGGGGATGTCGCGGCTCCGAAGATAACCGTACAGGTCTCTTGCCACGCCGATATGGGACGCCGCGTCAATGCGGTTGGCCGTGATTTCATATTCGATGACGGCCGATTTCTCCAGGCCCAGGAACTGTTCGGCAGGAGTGCCGGGGACGGCGCTGTCCGGAAGGACCATGATGCCGGCATGGCTGGTGCCGATGCCGAGTTCGTCTTCGGCGCAAATCATGCCGAAGCTTTCCACGCCGCGGATCTTGCTCTTCTTGATCTTGAAGTCTCCGGGAAGGACGGCGCCCAGCTGGGCGAAGAGCACCTTCTGACCGGCTGCGACATTGGGTGCGCCGCAAACCACCTGGACCGGCTCCGGGGAACCGTCATTCACGATGGTCACGTGCAGATGGTCGCTGTCCGGGTGGGGTTCGCAGGTGAGGACCTGCGCCACGACCACATGGTCCAGTCCCAGGTCCTGGACCTGGACGGAATCCACTTCGATGCCGATAGAAGTCATCGCCTGGGCCACCTCGTCCGGGGTGAGGTTGCACTTAAGATACGTTTTGAGCCAATTGTAACTGAGTTTCATATTTTATTTTTCTATATCTTCCGGTTTGAAAAGCGCCTCGACGAACGCCTTTTTGTCAAATACTTTCAGGTCATCGATTCCTTCGCCGATGCCCAGGAACTTGATGGGGAATTTGAAGTTGTCCACAATCCCCACGACCACGCCGCCCTTGGCGCTGCCGTCCAGCTTGGTGACGGCAAGGGCCGTGACATCCGTGGCACGGGAGAACTCCTTGGCCTGGATGAAGGCATTCTGGCCGGTGGAGCCGTCCAGTACCAGCAGCACCTCATGGGGCCCGTCCGGCACGACGCGGCGGATGACATTGCGGATTTTGGTGAGTTCGTTCATCAGGTCCACCCGGTTGTGCAGGCGGCCGGCGGTGTCAATCAGGACAACGTCGGCCTCTTTGGCGACGGCGGACTTGACGGTGTCGAAGGCGACGGAGGCAGGGTCGGCCCCCATGGGCTGTTTGACGAGGTCGGCGCCGGAGCGGTCGGCCCAGACGGTGAGCTGCTCCACGGCGGCGGCGCGGAAAGTGTCGGCCGCTCCGATGACCACTTTCTTGCCCTGGGCGCGAAGCATGGCGGCCAGTTTGCCGATGGTGGTGGTCTTCCCTACGCCGTTTACGCCCACGATGAGCATGATGTAGGGTTTCTTCGAGAAGTCGAAGGGCTGGACGGGGGCATCGTCGCCCATGAGATTGGCGATCTCGTCCCGGATCAGGGCGACCAGTTCCTCCATGTCCACGTATTTGTCTTTCTGGACACGGTCCTCGATGTTTTCGATGAGTTTGAGGGTGGTGTCTACGCCCATATCGGAACCCAGGAGCGCCTCCTCCAGTGCGTCCAGGACATCCTCATCCACTTTGGACTTGCCGGTAATGGCCCTTCCGAGCTTTTGGAAAAAGTTCAGATTGGTTTTCTTAACGCCTTTGTCAAATATTCCCATAGACTGCAAATATACACAAAAAACCGCCCTTTAGCAAGGACGGTTTTGAGTAACTCAGGAAAGAATTATTTCTTGTTGAAGAATTCTTTCTCTTTACCCTCTTCCACCAGCTGCTCTACGAAAACGTAGGCACCGGTCTTGGGGCTCTTTTCCATGCGGATTACCTTCACCATGTGCTTTGCACCGGCTTTTGCATCGAAGGTTGCAACTGCTTTCTTTGCCATAGTTCAAATCGTTTATTTAATCTCACGGTGGAGGGTTACTTTCTTGAGGTACGGGTTGTACTTCATCCGTTCAAGACGGTCGGGGGTGTTCTTCTTGTTCTTGGTGGTGATGTAACGGGACATGCCGGGAACACCGCTGGCCTTCTGCTCCGTGCACTCCAGGATGACCTGCACCCTGTTTCCTTTCTGTTTCTTTGCCATAATTGTAAGAGGATTAAAGGGTTAAACAAGGCTTACGTATCCTTTCTCCTGAGCGGCCTTGAGGGCGGCGTCGAGACCGTTTTTCTCGATGATGCGCATACCCTTGGTGGTCACTTTCAGAGTGACGAAACGCTGTTCGGATTCAGACCAGAATTTCTTGGTCTTGAGATTGAGGGAGAAGTCACGCTTGGTGCGCAGCTTGGAATGGGCGACGTTGTTGCCGATCATTCTCTTCCTACCGGTTATCTGACAAACCTTTGACATAATATTTTACTTTTTAATTGTTACTTGTTTTTGGGGGTGGTGACGAGTTTGAGGAACCGTTTCCACCGGATGCTTTTGGGGAAGCTTTTTGACGAATCTGTCGAAAGCCAGATGATGGAGGGCGAACCGACGATATGGTCTTCCGGAACGAATCCCCAGTAGCGGGAATCCAGGGAATTGTGACGGTTGTCACCCATCATGAAGTAGTAGTCTTGCTTGAATGTGTACGTCGAAGCCGGCTGCCCGTTCACGAGGATGGCATCGGAGGTGACTTCGAGGGTGTTGTGCTCATAGTCACGGATGATGCGCTCGTACAGGGGGAGATTCTCCCGGGTAAGCTCCACTGTAGCGCCCTTTTCAGGAATCCACAGCGGGCCGAAGTAGTCGCACGTCCAGCGGGTTTTCCCGGTAAAGGGGAAGATGCTGCTTTCCGTGGCGGTGGAAGGATACTGCTCCAGATTGGGCCTTACTTCCACGACAGAACTCATTCCTTTCACTTTTTCCAGCATTTCGGCAGTGAGGGGCATCATCGGATAACCGGGAAGATGCGCGTCGAAATACAGTTCCGAAAGATTGAGTCCCAACTGCTCCAGCTTGAGCGTGTTGATACGGGAACCGGTAGTTATGACCTCATACGTGAGCTGGCGTCCGGGATAGTCGGGTTCCTTGACTCCGTTCACCCACACCAGGCCGTCCTTCACTTCCAGCGTGTCACCTGCAACGGCGACGCAGCGCTTGACGTAGTGATCCTTTTTGTCGGCGGGACGGACGATGACGGGGCCGAACTGGGCGATGGTCTTTGACCTGCCGTAAGTGCGCACCCAGGCGTAATAGTCGTCTGCGGGGCGGCGGGTCAGGACAGTATCACCGTTGGGGAAGCCGAAAACCACGATGTCTCCACGCTGGACCTCACGGAATCCTTTGAGCCTGCGGTACTTGTTCTGGATGAGCGTGGAATACGACTCATGGCCGAAAGCCCGGTTGTGCGTAAAAGGAATGGTGAGGGGCGTCTGGGGAAGACGGGGTCCGTAAGTGAGTTTGGATACGAACAGATGGTCTCCGGTATACAGACTGCTTTCCATGGACGAGGAAGGAATCTTGAAGGCCTGGAAGAAGAAAATATTGATGAAAGTGACAACCACTACGGCGAAGATGATGGCGTCCAGCCAGTCCAGCCATACGTTGTGCTTTTCCCCGGGGGCGTACTCTTTCTTCCAGAAGAGCCACTTGACCTTCTTGGTGACAATGAGGTCGAAGATGATGCCGAGGCCGAGGAGCCACCAATAGTTTCCGAGCCAGATCACCCATGCGATATAGAGCAGGGACCAGAATCCCAGCTTAAACCACTTGTTTTGGATGATATCCTTCCAGCTCACAGGGCAAAACTACTTGACAGAGTTCACAATAGCCTCAAAAGCCTGAGGATTGTTCATAGCAAGGTCTGCGAGAACTTTGCGGTTGAGGCCGATGTTCTGCTTGGCGAGACGTCCCATAAGCTGGGAATAGGTGAGGCCGTACTGACGGGCGGCAGCGTTGATACGCTGGATCCACAGGGAGCGGAATTCGTGCTTCTTGGCCTTGCGGTCGCGGTAGGCGTAGGTGAGACCTTTCTCGTAGGTGTTCTTTGCGACTGTCCAGACATTCTTGCGGGACAGGAAGTTGCCGCGGGTTCTGGAGAGAATCTTCTTGCGGCGTGCCCTGGAGGCTACAGAGTTAACTGATCTAGGCATGTTTTTTTACTTTTTTTGGAGGCAGTGGCACGTCTTGCGCGTGCGCTTTCCGACTGCGTTCCAGTTAAACATTAAAATTTCTTAGAGGACCAGGAGTTCCTTTACGCGGCGCACGTCGTCTTTCTCGAGGATAGCGAAGTGATCCAGGTTGCGTTTCTGTTTCTTGGTCTTCTTGGTGAGGATGTGGCTGTGATAAGCGTGCTTCCTCTTGATCT
>DGXN01000014.1:3137-5023 GCA_002396335.1 Bacteroidales bacterium UBA4231 | reverse complement strand
TTGCCATTGTGTTAAACAATTAATGAATTATACATAAGGCCGATACATCGGCTACTTTTTCTTTACAGGAGCGATCATCATGCTCATCCGCTTGCCTTCCAGGACCGGCATGTTTTCAGCGCGGCCGAATTCTTCCAGCTCTACGGCAAAGCGCAGAAGCTGCTTCTCGCCCTGCTCGGCGAACTGGATGGAGCGGCCGCGGAAGAAGATGGAGGCCTTGACCTTGGACCCTTCCTGAAGGAACTCCTGAGCATGCTTGAGCTTGAACTGGAAGTCGTGCTCATCGGTGTTGGGGCCGAAGCGGATCTCCTTGATGACTATCTTCGCTGCGTTGGCTTTCATTTCCTTGGCCTTCTTGCGCTGCTGGTACAGATACTTCTGGTAATCCAGGATCTTGCAGACGGGGGGATCGGCCTTGGCGCTGATTTCTACCAGGTCCAGTTCCAGCTCTTCGGCCAGAGAGAGGGCCTTGGTGAAGGGATAGATACCCTGCTCGGGGATGTTCTCTCCGACCAGACGGACCTCCGATGCGGTGATTTCACGGTTGATCCGAAGGGCGTTTTCGTCCTTCTGGGCACCTTGCACCTGCATGGGCTTTTTCTTCTTGAGACCACCGGGTCTCGGTTTGAAAGGCGTTGCGATAGTTTTGCTCCTTTAAACGTTAAACAAACTTACTGGGCCAGTTCTTCGGCCACGGCTTTGCGGATATACTCCACAAGGCCGGGCACACTCATAGAGCCCTGGTCCACGGCTCCACGACGTACAGAGACGGATTCCTCCGCCACTTCTTTTTCACCGACAATCACCAGAACCGGAACTCTCAAGAGGGAAGTCTCGCGAATTCTCTTGCCGAGCGTTTCGTTTCTGTCGTCTATTGAGGCGCGAATTTCGGAATTATTTAGCAGATTTACAACTTTTTTCGCATAATCTGCGTATTTTTCGCTCACAGGCAGCACTTTAACCTGGTCCGGGTGCAGCCACAGGGGCAGATGACCGGCGGTGTGTTCCAGCAGCACGGCGACGAAACGTTCCAGCGAGCCGAAGGGGGCGCGGTGGATCATGACGGGGCGCTTGCGGGAGCCGTCGCTGTCGACATACTCGAGTTCGAAGCGTTCAGGGAGGTTATAGTCTACCTGGATGGTGCCCAGCTGCCAGCTGCGGCCGATAGCGTCCTTGACCATAAAGTCCAGCTTGGGGCCGTAGAAGGCGGCTTCACCGGTTTCCACTACGTACGGGAGGCCTTTCTTCTTGGCGGCGTCGATGATGCCCTGTTCGGCCTTGTTCCAGTTTTCATCGGAGCCGATGTACTTGGAAGGGTTCTTGGGGTCGCGCAGGGAGACCTGGGCGGTGTATTTGTCAAAGTGAAGGGTCTTGAAAACGTAGAGGATGAGGTCGATCACTTTTTCGAACTCTTCCTGGAGCTGGTCCTGACGGCAGAACAGGTGGGCGTCGTCCTGGGTGAAGCTGCGGACACGGGTGAGGCCGTGCAGTTCGCCGGACTGCTCGTAGCGGTAGACGGTGCCGAATTCGGCAAAACGCAGGGGCAGGTCACGGTAGCTGCGGGGGGCGCTGCGGTAGATTTCGCAGTGGTGCGGGCAGTTCATGGGCTTGAGGAGGTATTCCTCGCCTTCCTGCGGGGTATGGATGGGCTGGAAGGAGTCCTTGCCGTATTTGGCATAGTGACCGGAAGTCACATAGAGTTCCTTGCCGCCGATGTGCGGGGTGACGACCGGAAGGTAGCCGTATTCGGCCTGTTTTTTGGCGAGGAAGCTCTGCAGGGTGTTCCGCAGGGCGGCGCCGCGGGGCAGCCACAGGGGCAGACCCGGGCCCACGCGCTGAGAGAAGGTGAACAGCTCCATTTCCTTGCCGATCTTGCGGTGGTCGCG
>DGXN01000014.1:0-3077 GCA_002396335.1 Bacteroidales bacterium UBA4231 | reverse complement strand
TTGCGGTGGTCGCGCTTCTTGGCTTCTTCCAGGACCTGGAGGTATTCGTCCAGGAGGCTCTTCTTGGGGAAGGTGATGCCGTAGATGCGGGTGAGCTGCTGACGCTTCTCATCGCCTCTCCAGTAGGCGCCGGCGAGGGACAGGACCTTCACGGCCTTGATCACGTCCGTGTTCTTCAGGTGCGGTCCGCGGCAGAGGTCGGTGAACTGGCCGTTGGTATAGTAGGTGATGGTACCGTCTTCCAGTTCGGAAATCAGTTCCTGCTTGTACTGGTCTCCTTTTTCGGTGAAATATTTGAGGGCATCGGCCTTGGAGACCTCGATGCGGCGGAAGTCCTGCTTCTGACGGGCGAATTCCAGCATCTTGTTCTCGATGGCTTTGAAATCCGCGTCCGTAAGGGTGCGGCCGCCCATGTCCACGTCATAGTAGAAGCCGTTTTCAATGGCCGGGCCGATACCGAACTTCACCCCCGGGAACAGGGCCTCAAGGGCCTCTGCCATCAGGTGTGAGGAACTGTGCCAGAAGACTTTCTTCGCTTCGTCGTCTTCCCATTTGAGGAGACGGATTTCCACGTCCTCAGTGATGGGACGCGTGACGTCGATGGTGGTTCCTTTGGAAGTCTCGGGCTCGCCGGGGCGCTTGATGGATACCGCTAAAACCTGTTCGGCCAGACGGGGGCTGATACTCATAGCCACGTCATAGCCTGTTACGCCGGCTTCATACTGCCGTACGCTTCCGTCAGGGAACTGGATGTTAATCATAACTTTTTTTTGAGTTTATTACTTACAATGTCTTTCACTCGCTATCTTAGTGATAGCCTACAAAGTTAAATATTTTCCATGATAAAAAAAAGGAAAAAGCCCATCCTCCGCCTAGAGGATGAGCTTGATGCGGAAACCTCTCGAGGTAGGCTCCTCCACTATCTCTTTGACCCGGGGACGGATTTTTTCCCGTGCCTCTGCCGGAAGCGGAGAATCCGGAAGCCCTTCCGCCATAAAATCCAGGGCCGTCTCGGAGGACAGTTCGGCATAGGTGAGCCGGACGGTGACAGGACGGACGGACGGCAAATGCTCATGCAGCATTCCCAGTGCAAGCAAACCGCTCAGAAAGGACCTCAGGGGATGTTTCATAAAACCGAGAAGTATGCGCTAAATGCGCTCTTTAATTTGATACGTGTTTCGTTCCGCAGCGCTCCGGGCAACCATTTCTCCGAGGAAACCTGCCAGGAAGAGCATGACACCCAGGATTACGGCGACAAGAGCCAGATAGAACAGGGGCTGATCCGTAACGGCACGGAACCGCAGGCCCTGCGCCTGATGCACCAGTTTGGCCACGATAATCCAGACCGTCATCACAAAGCCCACCAGGAACATCAGGATGCCGCTGGTACCGAAAAAATGCATGGGCTTTTTGCCGAAGCGGGACAGGAACCACAGGCTCATCAGGTCCAGCAGACCGTTCACGAAACGGTCCATGCCGAATTTGGATTTGCCGTATTTACGCTTCTGGTGATGGACTTTCTTTTCGCCGATCTTTCCGAATCCGGCGTTTTTCGCCAGATACGGGATGTAGCGGTGCATTTCCCCGTAGACCTCGATATTCTTGACGACGTCGGCCCTGTAAGCTTTGATGCCGCAGTTCATGTCGTGCAGCTTGATGCCGGTAACCTTGCGGGCCGTCCAGTTGTAAAGTTTTGAAGGAAGATTCTTCGTGATCGCATTGTCTTTGCGGTGCTGTTTCCAGCCGCTCACGAGGTCGTAGCCTTCTTCGCGGATCATGCGGACCATCTCGGGAATCTCCTCCGGAGAGTCCTGCAGGTCTGCGTCCAGCGTAACCACAATCTCCCCTTTCGCCGCGGCAAAGCCCTCATACAGGGCGGCCGATTTCCCGTAGTTCCGGCGGAACCGGATACCATGGACCGTCTCCGAAGCCATCTTCTCGATGACCTTCCAGGAATCGTCGGTGGAGCCGTCGTCCACGAAAATCAGTTCATAGGTAAAATCCTTGAGGGAACGGTCAATCCAGGACCTCAGTTCCGGGAGAGATTCGGCCTCGTTATACAGGGGTATGATGATTGAAAGATCCATAGCTTATTGCTCGTCTGGGGTTTCGTCCTGATCCTGGGGCGGTTCGGGAGGGAAACCAAACAGTTTTTGCAGAAAGATGTAACGGGACATAAACGATGCGAGAACAGTCCCGTAAAGGAAACAGTACAGCCACTGGGACACGAAGGTGATGGCGGGAAGACGGGGAAGCATTTCTTCTACCTGCTCCTTCTGGGCACCGGTGAGCGCCATGCTGCCGGTAAGCTGGTCCAGGAAAGAATTCATCTGCGCATCAGGCATTTTCAAGATCAGCAGAGTCTGGGCCGATGCAAGAAGAAGGCCGCTCAGCAGCGCCGCCCGACGGCCCAGACGGAAGGTATCCTCCATCTTGACTCCTTCATACTTGTCCCTGAGGTCCAGCATCACTTTTTTCATAAGGAGGATGCAGCCCAGGAATTCTACGGTCCAGAGGATAATGGTGGCCGCCTGAAGCAGGAAGGCACTGCCGGAAACGGCAGCCAGCTCCCTCAGGAGCAAGCACCCCACCGAAACAGCGCCGAAGAAAAATCCGGCTTTAGCCGCCTCGTTCCACAATGCCGTATTGTCCAGTTTGGTCATAGTTTACAAATATAGTGAATTTCTTTGAAAGAAGAAGCCCCGGTCGAGATGACTCGATCGGGGCTTCCGAAGAACCGCAGCTACCTACTCTCCCAACTGGTGGGTCAGTACCATCGGCGATGGTGAGCTTAACTTCTCTGTTCGGAATGGGAAGAGGTGGTTCCTCACCGCTATAACCACGGCAGTATGTTACTTGAGAGAAAATCTTAAAAGGTCATCCTTCCGGATGACAAAAGACTTAGGCCTATATTTCTCTTCTCGAGAAAGTCGCTCGGGCAATTAGTACAGGTCTGCTGAGCCCATCTCTGAACTTACACATCCTGCCTATCAACGTGGTAGTCTCCCACGACCCTCAAGGGAAAATTCATCTCGAAGACGGCTTCGCGCTTAGATGCTTTCAGCGCTTATCCTGAC
>DGXN01000026.1:58682-74570 GCA_002396335.1 Bacteroidales bacterium UBA4231 | reverse complement strand
CAACTGAGCTAAGGAGGAATTTTTTCCGTTGCTTTCGTAACGGGATTGCAAAGGTACAATCTTTTTTGGATTCTCCAAAGTTTTTGGAGATTTTTTTTTGTATCTTTGTCCAACTAATGGAAACCTGCTGCTGAACATGGATATCGATCTGCTTGCCAAGATGGTGAAAGAGGTGGTAATGGACCACGACTGCGTCACACTGCCCGGTGTGGGCAGTTTTGTGGCCGAACTGGTTCCCGCTTCTTTTGCCGACCGGGGATACACCATTCTCCCGCCTTACCGTCGGCTCTATTTTTCGCCCAAGCAAGGGGACGATACCCTTTTGGCCAGCCTCTACGCCCGTTCCAACGGCATTTCAGAGGCCGACGCCACCCGCATCCTGGAGGACTTCCTCTCCGAGATGAAGGAAGTGCTCAAAGTCAAGAAAACGCTGGTGTTCAGTGGGCTGGGCCGTCTTCGCGCCACTCGTGAGAATCATTTCTTCTTCGTGGCGGATGAAGACCTGGATATTTATCCTTCCGGTTTCGGCCTGCAGCCCATTTCTTTGAAAACGCATGAAGAGACTAAGGAAGAAGTGGCCGAAGCCGTCGCCTCCATCGCAGAAATCCTTGTCCCTGATCCTGTCCCCGAGCCTGAACCGGAGGTTGTCGCCGAACCTGAACCGGAAGCAGTTGTTGAGCCCGAACCGGAGGTAGTTGCTGAGCCTGAACCGGAGGTTGTCGCCAAACCTGAACCCGAGGTGGTTGCAGAACCCGAGCCGGAACCCGAACCGGCCCTCGAGACGGATAAGGTGCTGGATATCGAACCCGTGGCGGAAAAGAAGGGCGGTTGGAGAATCGTCTGGCGCATCCTTCTGATCCTTCTGGCTGTGGCGGTGGTTGCTGCAGTTGCCCTTGCCGTCGTGGGACGGGTGGCGCCTCAGTGGCTGGACCCGATCTTATATTCGCCCGAAGAACTTGACATTCTCCGCAAATAATGTTAACTTCGCGGCGCAAAAAATAGAGATATGACTCCTGTCCGCCGAGAAGGTTACAAATTTTGCCAGGATATCTGCATCCCGTGCTACCAGACCAACCGTGAAACCCTCCTGAAGCCGGCCGCTTTTATGGACCTGGCCCAGGAAATCGCGTATTGGGCTGCCCAGGAACTGGGTTTCGGCTACGACACGCTGCACATCCATCATGTTGCCTGGGTCCTTTCCCGCATGCATATCCATTTTCACCGTCCCCCGTCCTGGAGGGACCTGGTCAAGTTATTTACCTGGCACAAAGGCGCCGCCGGGCTTTTCTACCTGCGTGATTTCCAGCTTCAGGATGCCCGGGGAGAGGACATTGTCCTGGCCACCAGCTCCTGGGTAGTCATCGATGAACGTACCCGCCGCCTTGTCCGTCCGGACGAACTGGCCGACTTCCTCAAGGTCGACTACGACATCGACCATGCCATTGAAGAACCGGCCGGGAAGGTGGTCTTTCCCAAGGGATTGGAAGCAGAACCGGCAGGGGAGCATGTGGTCAGTTATTCAGACCTGGACCTGATCGGGCATACCAATAATGCCCGTTACGCGGTCTGGGCCATGGACTGCCTTCCTCTGGAAGAGGCGGAAAAGCCGATGAAGGATCTCTATATCAATTTCAATAAGGAAACCACGGCCGGAGAAACCGTCCGGCTGAGCCGCTTGAAAGAGGGCGATGCGTGGTATGTGGAAGGTAAAGTGGACGGGAAGTCCTGCTTTACCGTTAAAATGGAATTCTGAGTATGCACGACCTGTTTTTCGGATACGGTGTAGCACACACCATCCTGCTGTTGGCATTTGTGATCGGCATCGGCCTGTATCTGGGCCGGTTCAAGTTCAAGGGCATCTCCCTGGGTTCTACGTGGATTCTGTTCACGGGCATCCTGATGGGCCATCTGGGCTTTCAGGCCGACTTGGACGTCCTCCATTTTGTCAAGGAGTTCGGCCTCATCCTGTTTGTCTTTTCGATCGGCCTGCAGGTGGGCCCCGGCTTTTTCCATTCATTCAAGAGCGGCGGTGTGAAGATGAATCTCCTGGCTGTGATGAATGTCCTGCTGGCCGTCGTCGTGACCTATGTCATTTCGCTCGTTTCCGGAGAGGATCTTCCCACGATGGTCGGTGTAATGTCCGGTGCCGTTACCAATACGCCCGGCCTGGGTGCTGCCCAGCAGACTTTCATTGACGTGAGTGTCGCTGGCGGCAGCAGCGCCCTCGCAGCCGGCAAGGCTGCCGGAGACCTCGCTTCCGGCTATGCCGTCGCCTATCCCATCGGCGTCATCGGCGTCATCGCAGTGATTGTTGCGTTCAAAGCCATCTTCGGGATTGACCATAAAAAAGAACTCCAGGAGCTGGAAAACCGGGACAATCAGACGGAGAAAGCCCGCCGGATGCATGTCCAGGTCCAGAATCCTGCCATCTTCGGCAAAAAGATTTCCGAGATTATCCGTGAATTCGGTGCGGAAGGTTTTGTCATCTCCCGGCTGATGAAAGGGGACGAGATTCTTTTCCCCTCGGGAGATACCGTGCTGAACGAAGGGGACAAGCTGCTTCTGGTCACCACGCCTTCCCAGGTTGAGAAAATCCATATTCTCTTCGGCCAGGAGATTCCCATGCATGTCGAAGACTGGCGCGGACGCGACCACCACATGGTTACCCGCCGCATTACGGTCACCAAGTCGGAACTCACCGGAAAGAAACTCAAGGAACTGCAGTTCCGCGGGGCTTACGGTGTTTCCGTGACCCGTGTCATCCGTGCCGGCGTGGAGCTGGTCGCCAGCCCCAACCTCTTCCTGCAGATGGGTGACGGCCTTATGTGCGTGGGAACGGAAGCCAATATCGAGCATCTGGCCCAACGAGTGGGTAACTCCAATGACGCCCTCAACAAGCCCAATCTGGTGCCGATCTTCCTGGGCATCGTCATCGGAATCATCTTCGGCTCCATTCCCATCCGTTTCCCCGGCATTCCCCAGGCCATCAAGTTGGGCCTGGCCGGCGGTCCGCTCATTATCGCCATCCTGCTGGGTCACTTCGGCCCCAAGCATAAGATTACCACTTATACCACCACCAGCGCCAATCTGATGATCCGGGAAATCGGCATTTCCCTGTTCCTGGCGGCAGTGGGTATCGGTGCCGGCGGAACGTTCTGGAGTTCCATCGTGGGTGGCGGTTACTGGTGGATCCTGTATGGCGCCCTGATTACCATCGTTCCCCTGTGCATTACCTTTATCGTGGCGCGTGCCGTGTGCCATCTGAATTTCTACCAGATCTGCGGCATCATCAGCGGATCCTGCACCAATCCTCCGGTGCTGGCTTTTGCCCAGGGAATGTACGGAAGCGACTACACTTCCGTCAATTACGCCACAGTATACCCGCTGTCCATGTTCATGCGTGTGCTGGTAGCCCAGGTTCTTATCCTTATCGCCTTTGCCTAAGATGTTCGACCTCGTCTACCCTTCCGACCCCGCGCCGCTGTATCCGCGCCCTTCCATCGACCGGCCCGGCAAGCAGCCTTTTCCCAAAGGGGAAATGCTGCCCTTGATCGAGCCCAACGGCCTTGTTTACGGTCAGGCTCCCCGCGCTTGGTGCCATGGCGGTTCGCATGCCCTGCATCCGGTGGTCCATCTGCACATCGTGGACCGGATGGGCAATATCTACCTGCAGAAGCGCTCCCGGCTCAAAAACCTCTATCCCGGTTACTGGGACACAGCCGTTGGCGGACACATTTCTTACGGTGAGCAGGTAGAGGAAGCCCTTTTCCGCGAGGCCGGCGAGGAACTGGGACTCACGGCCTTCAACCCGCAGTTTCTGAAGACCTATATCTTCCAGACCAAGCGGGACAACGAACTCATTGCCGTCTATGCCATGGTCGGCCATCCGGACCTGCATCCCGACAATCCGGAAGTCACGGAGGGCCGATGGTGGAGCGTCCCCCAGCTGGAAGAGGCTTTCGGCAAGGGAATCATCACCCCCAACTTCGAGCAGGAATTCTCTGCGATTCGGGATCAGCTGATGGCGCTGCTGTAGGTTTTCTCCCTAAAAAGCCGTATCTTTACCCAGTTATGGCAACAGACATCGATAAATTCGTACACGACCAGCTCTCCGTCTGGCCGGGTATCGCCGCCAAGTATCGTGCCCTGAAGAGTACCCGCACCCGGACGCTTCCCTTCGGCGGTCTGCTCGTGACCTTGCAGTCCAACCCCGGCCGCCTGCCCATTTTTGACCATGGCTGCCCGCTGTGCGAAGAGAATTACCTTGCCAATCAGCATACCCTTCCGTTCGAAGGCCGCAAAGGCCGCAAATACAATATTCTGGTGAACCGGGCGCCCATTTTCCCGAACCATCTGGTCATCACCCGGGACGTCCATGTCCCTCAGACCATCTGGCACCGTTTTCCGGATATGCTTTCCCTGGCCGCCTCGCTGGACGGATATGTGGTCTTTTACAACAGCCCCAACAGCGGCACCTCCGTTCCGGGTCATGCCCATTTCCAGGCCTGCCCCAAAGGCTATATGCCGCTGGAAAGAGTGGCCGACAGGGTCTTGCGCGCCATCGCCTCGGGTACGCCTGCCGATCCCTCCGAAGTAGAGTTCATCGGCTCGGTGCGGGATGCCCAGCTGTATCATTACAAGCGTTTCACCCGTGGCATCTTCTTCCTGCGGGCGACTACCTCCAAGTCCATGGCCAAGCAGTTCTACCGCCTCCTGGACTGTCTGAACCTGGTGGCCGAGGAGACGGAGCCCCGTTTCAATGCCCTGGCCTATTGCGCCGAAGGGGAATTTCGCGCCGTCGTTACGCTCCGCAGCGCTTCCCGGCCGCAGTGTTTTGACGCGGAAGGGGAATCCCATTTCAGCATTTCTCCCGGCGCGGCCGACATGGCCGGCTTCGTCGTCGTCCCCGAAGATGCCGACTTCGACCGCATAACCCCCGACGTCCTCCGTCAGATTTACGACGACGTCACGCTCTCCGAGGCCGACGAATCCCGCCTCCTGTGGCGCCTGGTGCGCACCCAGCCCCGTGTGGAAGTGGGCATCCTGCGGGCACCGGAGCTTGTTTTTGAGATTATTTCGGACGGTGCCGGTCCGCAGAAAGTCACCTACCGTGAAGGGAAGATCGACTATAACGGCGCCCTGTACGACGAACTGGTCTTCGAAGCCGTCACCGTCTCCACCCTGTTTGCCGAGCCGTCGTTTGTCCTCTGGACCCCCGACGGTGAGCATCGTTATGCAGGTACACTGAAACTGATCCCCCATGCCGGTCAGGTGCAGGCCGTCAATCAGATAGGCATGGAAGACTATCTCCTGAGCGTCATCTCCCAGTATCCGGCCGACGTCCGCAAACAACAGGCCGTCGCCATCCGCACGTCGCTCATCCGGCAGATGGAAGCCCGCCGGAATTGCCGTCACGTGCAGTCGGGCCCGGAATTTGCCGGAACGCCTGCTTTGGTGACGTACTTGGAACACCGTACCCCGGAACCTGTCCCTGACGGTCCGGTCCACACGGCATACGACGTCTGCGCCGGCGTGCATTGCCATTACTATCCCGGCCTCACGGACACGGCCGATTCCCTGTCCCGGTCCGCCATCGACGAAACCTGGGGAAAAACTGAGTAAATACATGGCAACCATCGGCATATTTGATTCCGGATGCGGCGGACTGTCCGTCTACAGGGAGCTGGTAAAAGTGCTCCCTCAGGAGCGCTATCTCTTCTTTGCCGACAATGCCCATTGCCCTTACGGTGAAAAAACGGCCCTGTATATCCAGCGCCGGGCCCGATACATTACAGAGTGGCTTCTGGACAAAGGGGCCGATATTATCGTGGTCGCCTGCAACACCGCTACGGCTGCCGCTATCGCCACCCTCCGCGCCGAATATCCGGATGTGCCGTTTATCGGCATGGAACCCGCTGTCAAACCGGCGGCGCTGGGCACGAAGACAGGCGTTATCGGCGTCCTTGCGACAGCCGGCACGCTCAAAGGTTCCAAATACCTGAACACCCGCGGCCGTTTTCAGGACGATGTCACCATTGTGGAACATGTAGGACAGGGCTTTGTGGAATTGGTGGAAAACGGCATCCTGGATGGCCCCGAGGCCCAAGAAACCGTATCGGCCTCCCTTCAGCCCCTGCTGGATGCCGGGGCCGACAGGATTGTCCTCGGCTGTACGCATTATCCTTTCCTTCAACCGCTTATCGAGCGGCTCTGCGGTCCGGACGTCCAGGTCATAGACCCGGCTCCCGCGGTTGCCCGCCAGACAGTGCGCATCCTCGGGGAAAGGGGCATTCCTGTCGGGGCCGGTCCGTTTTCGGTCTCCCTGCATGCTTCCGGTGACCCTGCCGCGCTGCAGCGGATTTTCAAACGCATAAACCAACAGTAATACCATGAAACGAACGATCTTTCTGCTGCTTCTTTTTGTGAGCGCATCCCTTCAGGCACAGGTCCTTACCGGTATCGAGGTGCTGG
Source organism: Bacteroidales bacterium UBA4231 (assembly GCA_002396335.1). Classification (GTDB taxonomy): domain Bacteria; phylum Bacteroidota; class Bacteroidia; order Bacteroidales; family UBA932; genus Cryptobacteroides. The sequence continues at coordinate 68,099 of DGXN01000026.1, read as the reverse complement.
AGCGGGGCGGCTTCGAGGAGTTGCAGGGCAAACGCGTGGGCCTGGTGACGAACCCCAGCGGCGTCGACCGCCGTCTGCGCTCCACCATCGACATCCTCTTCGAGGCTCCCCAGGTGAATCTGGTGGCCCTTTATGGCCCTGAGCACGGCGTCCGCGGCGATGCCTATGCCGGCGACCATGTCGCCGGCGGCGTGGACCCCAAGACCGGTCTTCCAGTGTATTCCCTGTACGGCAGTACCCGTGAACCCACTCCGGAAATGCTCAAAGGGGTGGACGTGATGGTGTATGATATCCAGGACGTAGGTACGCGTTGCTATACGTTCATATCCACCCTGGGCCTTGTCATGCGCGCCTGCGCCAAGGCCGATATCGAGGTCCTGGTCCTGGACCGCCCGAATCCCCTCGGCGGCACCAAGATTGAAGGCCCCTGCGTTGAAGACGGGTTCTACTCATTCGTGAGTGAGTTCCACATCCCGTTCGTGTACGGACTCACGGTAGGGGAGTTGGCAGGCCTGATTAATGAAGAAGGCCTGAACCGTGGGCAGAAAGGAGACCAGGAGCCGCTCAAATGCCGTCTCAACGTCATCCCCATGCGCGGCTGGCATCGCTGGATGCTCTTTTCCGACACCGGCCTTCCGTGGATTCTTCCTTCGCCCAATATCCCTTCGGTTCAGTCGGCCCTTCATTATGCCGCCTCGGGCATCTGCGGTGAATTCGGCCACTTGAATACGGGTGTCGGATACACCATTCCCTTCGAAACTTTTGCCGCCGAATGGATTGATGCCGACGCTCTCAAAGCCCGTCTGGACAGCTATAACATCCCCGGAACTGCTTTCCGTACCATTCATTACAAGCCCATCGCCGGCTCCCTGTCCGGAAAACTCCTCCACGGCGTTCAGTTCTTCTTTACCAATTACCGGAAAGCGCCCGTCACCCTCATCCAGTTCTATGTCATGCAGGCTGTGAACGAGCTGTATCCGGACCATAGCCCGTACCCGATGAAGAAAACCAGGATGCTGGATATTATTTGTGGTACGGATTATGTAAGAACTACTTTCGGAAAGCGAATGAAAGTAGCAGATATCGTTGATTACTGGACCAAGGATACCGAGGACTTCCGCTCGCTCTCCGAACAGTATTACTTATACCGATAACTCCTAAAAACTAAGATGCTATGAGAAGGATTATGACAACCGCCGCCTCCATCATTCTTGCCTTGGCTATGCTCGTGGCACCTGATATGATGGCGCAGACCCGTTCTTCCTCCAGCGGAAGCACCCGCAGCACCACTTCAAGATCATCCACTTCCACCCGCTCCGGCAGCAGTTCTTCCAGTACTGTCCGTTCCGGCAGCACCTCCAGTCAGAGCGGTACCCGTTCTTCCGGCACTGTCCGTTCCGGCAGCACTTCCAGCCAGAGCACACGCTCTTCCGGCAGTTCTACTTCCGGCACTGTCCGTTCCGGCAGCACTTCCAGCCAGAGCACCCGCTCTTCCGGCACTGTCCGTTCCGGCAGTACCTCCAGTCAGAGCACCCGCTCTTCCAGCAGTTCCACTTCCGGTGCGGTCCGCTCCAGCGGCAGTTCCAACACTGTCCGTTCCAGCGGTTCTTCCTCTTCCGGAACAGTCCGCTCGGGCAATGCGGCCAGCGGAACGGTGCGTTCTTCCGGATCTTCGGCAGGTACGTCTGTCCGTTCCAGCGGTTCAAGTTCTTCGGTCCGCAGTTCGTCTACGGCCGCTACCGGCGGCACGGTCCGCTCCAGCAATGTGAGCCGCAACGGCCTCAGCGGAGGGAGTGACAACGCCAATGCCGTAGCTGTCCAGGAGACCTATAAGGACAATGGCGGAAACTACCGCTACAATGATGTCATCCAGGTCGACGCGAACCACAATGTCATGCGCATGGCTCCCCGTATGCGCGAGCCCATGCCCTGGGACCGCCCCGGCTATTTCTGGGGAGATCACCCGCACTACTATGGCTACCGGATCCACAGCCTGCCTCCTTCCTGGCGCCGGATCAGCCACTGGGGCATCGACTACTATTACTACAACGGCATCTATTACCGCAGCTACGGCGCTTCGTATGTCGTATGCCGTCCTCCTTTCGGCACTCCGCTGGAAAGGGCCATTGACAGAGCAATCCTGAACGTGATCCGCTTCGCTTACTACTGCGACACCTATCGCACGTACAGCCGCACCTTCGATTACTACAATGTGATTGCCCGCCAGAACCTGATCATCGCCCAGCAGAATGCCCGCCTGGCCGCCGCCAACGCTTCTTACGCCATCAACGCCAACCGTGCCCTCACGGCTTACGAACTGGCCGAAAAGCTGGGACTTGTGCAGAGCTACGCTTATGCCAACTCCAACTACTATTATCAGGACGGCGTGTTCTATACCATTTCCGCTTCGGGTGTGTATACCACCATCGTCCCTCCGGCCGGCGCCCTGGTATCTTCCCTGCCCGACGACTACGAGATTATCGTAATGAACGGCGTCGAGTACTACATGGTAGACAATACCGTATACCGCACCACCCTCTTCGAAGGCCAGCCTTACCTTGAGGTGCTGGGTCAGATGTACGGCAGCCTCTACAGCCAGTACAACATTTACCGTTAGCAGGGCAGTTTGCTTGAAAAAAAGGTTGGGTTCGTTTTGAATCCAACCTTTTTGCTTTACAAGTCTTCTTCGGAGTCCGTCACTGCGGCGCCTTTCCCCATCAGATATGTTTTCATGAATTCGTTGAGGTCTCCGTCCAGGACGCCTTGGGTGTCGGCCGTATTGTAGCCGGTGCGGAGGTCTTTCACCAGTTTGTAGGGGTGGAGGACGTAATTGCGGATCTGGGACCCCCATTCGATGCGTTTTTTCTGGCCTTCCAGTTCGGCCTGCTTTTCCTGGCGTTTCTTGAGCTCGATGTCGTACAGACGCGATTTCAGGATCAGGAGGGCGCGCTGCCGGTTGTCCTGCTGGGACCGGGTCTCCGTATTCTCCACCATGATGCCGGAAGGAAGATGCCGTACCCGGACGCCGGTCTCCACTTTGTTCACGTTCTGGCCGCCGTGGCCGCCGCTTCGGAAGGTGTCCCACTCCAGGTCGGAAGGGTTGATTTCAATGTTGATGCTGTCGTCTACCAGCGGGTACACAAAGACACTGGAGAAGGTGGTCTGCCGTTTTCCCTGGGCGTTGAAAGGGGAGATCCGCACCAGGCGGTGCACGCCGTTTTCGGCCTTCAGGTAGCCGTAGGCGTAGTCGCCTTCCACTTCGATGGTGGCGCTCTTGATGCCGGCTTCTTCGCCTTCGAGGAGGGAGGTGACCGTCATTTTATAGCCGTTGCGCTCGCCCCAGCGGAGGTACATTCTCATGAGCATGGAACTCCAGTCGTTGGCCTCGGTGCCGCCGGCTCCGGAATTGATAGTGAGGACGGCACCCAGGTTGTCGCCTTCGCCTCCCAGCATATTGCGCAGTTCCAGGGCTTCCACGGCTTCGACTGCCGACGTGAAGGCCGCATCAAGTTCCTTGGTCTCTTCCGTCTCGACGGCTTCGTCGTCGGCACCGGAAAGGCTCTCTTTGGCGAAGTCGTAGAGGACTTCGAGGTCTTCCACGGCGGATTTCGCTTTGTCGAAGTCCGTGATCCAGCTTTTGATGAGAGAGAGCTTTTTGAGGAAGGCTTCCGCGGCTTTCGGGTCTCCCCAGAAGTCCGGGGCCAGTGTTTCCTCGGTCTTGGCTGCCACTTCCTTCCGTTTGCCGGGAATGTCCAGGCACCCCTCCAGCGTGGAAAGGCGCTCCTGGAGGTCTTTGATTTGTTCCAGTGTCGTCATAGACTGCAAAGATACGGAAAAATTACGGTAAATCCGCCTGGGAGAGGAACCCGGCGCGGAGGGTCCGGACGGCGCCGGAGTCAAATTTCACTTCGAAGCTGGTGAAATCTCTGTTGGCCCCGACAATCACGCCTTCGCCGAAGACGGGGTGCGTCACCGTGTCGCCCACCTGGAACGGGGACTGGTAGGACGCCCGTTCTGCGGTGAAGTCCTCCTGGTCCAGCACATGGGAGAGATTGCGGGTGCCCCGCCACAGTTCCTCCGGGATGAATCCCTCTGTGACAACGAGATTCCGCTTGATTTCGGCCAGGAAACGGGAGGGATATTTGTTGGTTTTGGTGGAGAGGTTGTAGCCTTCCGATTCGGTGAGGAAGAGCGCATTCTCGGCCCGGGTGACGGCAACGTACATGAGCCTGCGCTCTTCTTCTTCGCCGGCTTTCTTCCCTTCCCGGATGCTTCTCAGGTTGGGGAAAATGCCTTCCGACAGGCCGACGACGAAGACATAGGGAAACTCCAGTCCCTTGGCCTGGTGGATGGTCATCAGTTTCAGGGTAGGGACGTCTTTGCGGTGATCGTCGTTGGTGTACAGGGCAATGTCCTGCAGGTAGTCGGCGAGGGTGCTTTCCTCCGGAGTGCGGACGCTTTCGTAAAAGCGGATGCTGGAAAGCAGTTCGTCCAGGTTCTCCAGGCGGTCTTCGTCCTGGTCCTCCCGGACCATCTTCTTGTAGCCGGAGCGGTCCAGGAGACGGTTCAGCAGGTCGCTGACCCGATGGTCCCGGGCATACTGCCGGGCATCTTCAATAAGGCCGATGAAAGGCTGGGCCTTGGAATCGGCCCCCAGTTCCAGGGCGCTGTACAAGGAGATGCCGCGTTCGGAAGCCGTGAGGCGGACCTGGTCCAGGAATTTCCGGCCCAGCTTCCGGGAGGGGACGTTGATGATGCGCTCGAAGCTGAGGTCGTCGTCCTGGTTCAGCACCAGGCGGAGGTAACTGAGAGCGTCCTTGATCTCTTTCCTTTCGAAGAAACGGGTGCCTCCCAAGATGGTGTATTCCAGCCGGGCATTCAGCAGGGCCTGCTCCAAAGCGCGGGACTGGTAGGAACTCCGGTACAGGATGGCGATGTCATTTACGCGGGCGCCGCCCTTCAGTAGGTTCTGAATCTGGGAAACGATCCAGTCCGTCTCTTCGCTTTCGCTTTTCCCGTGGAAGTGGACGACGGCGCGTCCTTCGGCCTTGCGGGTGAACAGGTCCTTGGGAATGCGGTTCTGGTTGTTGGCGATGACGCAGTTGGCGACATCCAGAATGCGGGGCGTGGAGCGGTAATTCTCGTCCAGGATGATGGTCTGGTCGGCGGCGAACTGGACAAAGAGGTCGGGGCGGGCGCCGCGCCACTGGTAGATGGCCTGGTCCGGGTCGCCGACGACGAACAGGTTGCGGTGTTTGGCGCTCAGGCGCTCCACGAGGTCCCAGTCGTCCAGGTTGCAGTCCTGGGCTTCGTCCACCATGATGTAGTTGAGCTGGGTCTGCCAGTGGTCGGCCGCATCGGGGAAGTGGTCTAGGATGTATTTGGTGACGTTCATCAAGTCGTCAAAATCCAGGGCGTAGTTCTTCATCTGGCGGCTCACATATCCGGCCAGACGGGAGGTTTGCCGCATCTGGTCGGAAATGACGGAGCCCGGAAGCATGTAGGTCTGGATGTAACCGTTCAGGGCTTTGTCGGCCCCGATTCCCTCCAGAAACTGCTTGACGGTCTTTTCGGTGCGCTTGAGACCCATTTCGTCCATGGTCTGCTTGGCGATGGCCTTGCTGTCTTCTTCGTCCAGGACGGTGAAGCTTTTGGGGAAGCCCAGGCGGTAGATCTCTTTGCGGAGGAATTTGACGCAGAAACCGTGGAGGGTGCAGACGAAGTCGTTGTAGTCGCCGCTGTGGACCATGTCGGCAATGCGGGTGCGCATCTCGGCGGCGGCTTTGTTGGTGAAGGTGAGGCAGAGGATGTTGGCCGGGTCGATTCCCAGGACGTTCACCAGGTAGGCATAGCGGTGGGTGAGGGCTTTCGTCTTGCCCGTTCCCGCCCCTGCGACCACGCGGATACGGCCCTCGGTGGCCTGTACGGCTTCCCGCTGGCGGGTGTTCAGATCCTGGAAGATGTCACGGGTCATCGTATCTGGATTCCTTCTTCTTCCATGGCCTTCAGGGCCTCATGGTGTCCTTTCGCTTCTACGTATGCGATGCAGTCCTTGAGGATGGAGACGTTGAATCCGTCCTTGAGGAGGTCTTCGGCCGTATTGCGGACGCAGTATTCCGTGGCGATGCCGCAGATGATGACGTTGCGGATATCCATCAGGTGCAGGACTTCGGCCAGGCTCTGTCCGGCGGGGTTCTTGCCTTCGAAGCCGCTGTACTGCTCCTGCTGAGGATTCTCGCCTTTGAAGAAGGTGAGGTCCTCGGTGGCGTAAGGGGCCAGGTCTTTGTGGATGTCGGCCCCGTGGGTGCCCTGGACACAGTGCGGCGGCCAGGGACCGCCCTGCTCGGCAAAGGAGCAGTGGTTCGCAGGATGATGGTCCCGGATGAACAGGATGGGGAAGATGCTGCGGATCCCGCTGTCGTCGGGGTCCGTAAGGGCGGTCTGCTCCTCGATGAAGCGGAGCGATCCGGCGACGGCCTTGTCGGCCTCCTGACAGGCCATGGAACCGTCTATGAAGTCGTAGAGCATGTCCACGACGACAAGTGCTGCGTCTTTCATGCGTTAATCGATTTGGAAGTCTTCGATTTCTTTTACCAGTTTGCCGATGATGGACATCTTGACGTCATACAGGTCGTCGGAAATATCCACTTTGTAGTAGTGGGGGTTGATCAGACGCCGTTCGGCAGGGGAGAAGTGATGGAGGTTGTCCTTGTAGAAGGCCTTTTTCACTGCCAGGGAATAGTAAGGGGCGATGCGCTCTCCGTTTTTGACGGACTGCAGTTGAAGCGGGCGGGCGTCGTACTGGCCTTCCTCGAAGGTCTTGGTCTTGAAGGAGTCGAACTCGTCGCGGACCGTGATGGTTTTTCCCTGCTGGATGGCCAGGTCCATCGCATCGCCGCGGAGGCAGGTGACGTCGGCCTTGAAAACGTAGCCGTCCAGGGAATTCCCTTTCTCTTTGTCCTGGGCCGATATGCGCCAGGTGATCTGGAAGCCCGGGTTGATGAGCTTGATCTTGTCCTCCGAGCGTTTGAGGACGGGCTGTCCGGCAATCTGCACCAGTTTGTAGACATTGCCGAAGCAAGGCGCCGCCTTGGATGTGGCGATGGCGTCGCCCACGCCGTAGCTGTCGATGCAGGCGCCCTGGCGCTCCAGGTCCGTGATCAGGTATTCGTCCAGGCCGTTGGTGGCGAAAATCTTGCATTTTTTGCAGCCATGCTGGTCCAGGATGCGGCGTACTTCCTGGGAGAGGTAGGCCAGGTCGCCGCTGTCCAGGCGGATGCCGTAACCGGGTGCGTAGTTGTCGTCGATGCCGTTTTCCTTGAAAGAGCGGATGGCATTCTTGACGCCGCAGCGGAGGGTGTCGTAGGTATCGATCAGGAGGATCAGGTTCTCGCCCTTGTGGGTTTTGATGTAGTCACAGAAGGCTTTGTGTTCCCCTTCCACGGTGCTGCCGTAGGAAGTGATGAAGCTGTGTGCCATGGTGCCGGTGGAGGGGACATTGTTGAAGGCGCCCGTCAGGATGTTAGAGGAACTGGCGCAGCCGGCAATCTGGGCCGCCTTGCCGCCATAGACCGCAGCCCAGGGGCCATGGGCGCGGCGGGAACCGAATTCACTGACGGGTCTGTCGGTGGCGCGGCATACGCGCGATGCCTTGGTGGCCACGGCCATCTGGTGGTTCAGGATGCAGAGCATGGGCGTTTCCAACACCTGTGCCTGTATGAGCGGGGCCACTACGGTGACGATGGGCTGGTTGGGGAACACAATCTCGCCCTCCCGCATGGTGTAGAGGTCGCCGGTGAAGCGCATGGTGCTCAGGTATTTGCGGAATTCCTTGTAGGCGTCTCCGGGAAGGAATTTCTCATAGAACTCTTCCGGCTCCGTGCCCAGGCTCTTTACCATTTCAATCACTTCTTCCGTGCCGCTGACGACCGCCCAGTTGTTGTTTTCGGGGGCTTTGCGGTAAAAGAGGTTGAAGACGGCAATTTCGTCCTGTTTGCCGCAGTCCAGGTAGGACTTTCCCATGGTGTACTGGTACTTGTCCGACACATAAGCGTTGTTGATGATGTCCATTCTATGAATTGTTTTTTAGTCTGCAAAATGCATTTCGTCCAGGAGGTATCCGGCATGGCCGATTTCCTGGATAGTGAAAAGGATATACCGCACGTCCAGCGAGATGTTGCGGCAGAATTCCGGGTCAAAGACGATGTCGCTCATGGTGCCTTCCCACACGCGGTCGAAGTTGATGCCGATCAGGTTTCCGTCTGCATTCAGGACGGGGCTGCCGGAGTTGCCGCCGGTGGTGTGGTTGGTGGCTAGGAAGCAGACGGGCTGGTTGTCGTGACCGCCTTCCGCGTAGATGTCGCGGAGGGTCTGCGGAATGTTGTAGTCGAAGATGTCCGGGTTGTCTTTCTCAATGATGCCTTTCAGCGTGGAGACGGGCCGATAGTAAACGGCATCCGAAGGGCTGTAACCTTCCACGTGGCCGTAGGCGACGCGGAGGGTAAGGTTGGCGTCCGGATAGAAAGTCTTGTCGGAGAGAAAGGCCATCTGGCCCTTCATGTAGGTGCGGTTCTCCAGGTTGATGGCCTGGTTGAAGGCTTTGACCTGAGGGGAGAGGACGTCGTAATAATAGGCGTCGATGGCCTCCGACAGGGCGCGGGCCTCTTCGGGATGGGTGAACACAGCGTCTTTCCAGGCCTCGAAGCTGCCATATTCGGCCCGTTTGGTGAGGAAGTAAGCAGGTTTGTAGCTGTCGTCCAGGGCCTGGTCGAAAGCGCTCATCATGGCGACGAAGGTCTCTTCGTCGATGGGCTGGTAATAGTCTTTCAGGTCCGGTTTGTCGGTAACGGCCATGCGCAGTTTCTCGATGGCGCGGACGCTTTCATTATAGTATTCGTATGCCCTGTAGATGGGGTTGCGGGCGGCGTAGAGTTTTTCCAGCCGGTCGGTGGTGCCTTCGTAGGGCGTGCCTTTGGCCCACTCGCTGAACTGCTTCTCAAAGGCTTGTTTTACCGCGACGGTCTTCATCTTGCGGATGCCCTTGGCCTCTCCCTGCCACTTTTTCCAGGCATTGGCCACGGAGGCGAACTTGGAGGAATACTGGATGCGGACGGCCTGGCTCCCCGACATGTATTTTCTCATGATGTCGAGCCGGGTCGTGCGGAGGGCGATCTTTTCGGGGTCCGACACATTGGCGATATAATCCACCTCGGCGGAATGGATGTATTCGCGGGTGCTGCCGGGGCAGCCATAGACAAAGGTGAAGTCGCCTTCCCGGACGCCCTGACGGGAAATCTTCAGCGATTTCTTGGGCCGATAGGGAACATTGTCGGCGCTGTAGTCGGCCGGGAGGTTGTCCTTGCCGGCGTAGATGCGGAAGATGGAGAAGTCACCGGTGTGGCGGGGCCACATCCAGTT
>DGXN01000026.1:37026-58626 GCA_002396335.1 Bacteroidales bacterium UBA4231 | reverse complement strand
CGGGGCCACATCCAGTTGTCGGTCTCTCCGCCGAACTTGCCGATCGAGGACGGGGGCGCGCCCACAAGGCGGACGTCCCGGTACTCACGGAAGACGAAGAGGAAGTACTGGTTCCCGTAATAAAGGGCTTCCACGCTGGCCTTGAGGCCGTTGCCGTCTTTCTCGGCGGCCTGGCGGAGTTTCTTGGCATTGGCTTTCACAAGCGCTTCGCGGGCCGATTCGTCCATTTTGCGGGGATTGTACCCTTTCAGGACCTGGGCGGTTACGTCTTCCATCCTTTCAAGGAAGCGGACGGTGAGGCCGGGGTTGGGAAGCTCGTCGGCCCGGGAGAGGGCCCAGAAGCCGTCTTTCAGGTAATCGTGCTCTACGGAGGAGTGTTTCTGGATGTAGCTGTAGCCGCAGTGGTGGTTGGTGAAAAGGAGCCCTTCGTCGCTGACCAGTTCACCGGTGCAGCCGCGGCCGAAGAGGACGACGGCATCCTTCAGGGAAGCTTGGTTGATGCTGTAGATATCTTCTGCACTGAGCCGGCAGCCTTTGGCCTGCATGTCGGCGATTCTTTCACTGATGAGGGCGGGAAGCCACATGCCTTCGTCGGCTTTCAAAGGGGCGGACAGCAGGATGGCGAGCGCCGAGAGGAGGATTCTTCTTTTCATTATTATGCGGTTTTGTACAAAAATAGCAATAATTTTTTGTATATTTGTCCTTTAGAACCACAAGTATTATGAGAATTCCCGAATCTGAACTGATTATCAACAGCGACGGCTCTGTCTTCCACCTGCACCTCAAGCCCGAAGAGTTGGCCGACAATGTCATCATGGTAGGCGACCCCTCCCGCGTGGACATGATTGCCGAATATCTGAACGACATCGAATTCCGTCATGCTTCCCGTGAATTTGTCTCCGTAACCGGAAAGTACAACGGCAAGCGCATCACCGCCCTGTCCCACGGCATCGGCCCGGACAATATCGACATCGTGATGACGGAACTGGACGCCCTCGCCAATGTGGACTTCTCCACCCGTGAGGTCAAGCCTGTGCACCGTGCGCTGAATATCCTCCGCATCGGCACCTCCGGCGCCCTGCATGCCGACATTCCCCTGGGCAGCTACGTCCTCGCTCACATCAGCGTGGGTTTCGACGGTGTCATGAACTGGTACGGCAACCGTGAAAAAGTCACCATCCCTGCCGTGGAAAAGGCTTTCAAGGAGCACATGAACTGGCCGGACGTCCTCCCTTCCCCTTATTTCGTGAAGGCTTCTCCTAAGATCATCGACTTGATGAAGGACGTGACCATCCAGGGTGTAACCATTTCGGCCTGCGGCTTTTACGGTCCCCAGGGCCGTGTGGTCCGCGTTCCGCTCGCAATGCCCAATATGCTGGAAGACATCGAGACGTTCCGCTTCTCGGATTCCGGCGTTGACTACCGCATCACCAACTTCGAGATGGAGAGTTCCCCGCTGGCCGGCCTCTGCGCCCATCTGGGACACAATGCCAGCACAGTCTGCTGCATTATCGCCAACCGTTACCTGCAAAGTTCCAACCCGGATTACAAGCCCGCCATCCGCAAGCTCGTCGAGCTGTCCCTGGAACGCATGTCCACCCTCTAGATTGAAAGCAGAATATCGTTCAGGAGCCCGCCAGCTGTCTGGCGGGTTCCTGCGCCTGAAGCGCCTGGAACGGGGCGGTTTCATCCAGAAATATGTGGCGGTGCTGGATGCGGACAAACTGGGCCGCGGCTTCACTGTATTCTGCTCCGTGAAGCTGAAACAGATGAACCGCGGCGTAGCCAAAGACTTCATTTCAGTGATCCGGGACATTCCGCAGGTGGCGGAATGTTACAATATCTCCGGAGAATACGACTATCTCCTGAAAATCCAGGCCCCGGATATGAAATACTACAACGAATTCATTATCAATGTCCTGGGAACGATTGACGCCATCGGCTCCATTCTCTCGTCCTTCGTGATGGACGAGATCAAGAACACGCACGCGCTGTATTTGTAAGCGTCAGTTCCGGTAAATGCTGTCCATGCTGATGTTGCCCCAGGAGGGGAGGGACTTGTCGTCTACCACGGCGTCCACGGTGCGGACGGCGCCCTGGATCACATTCTTCTCGAGGAAGGCCTGTTCCAGGTCCCAGAGGTAATCCATGTAGGCCGCAACATCGTGGGTGCGGTCCTGGAAGCGGTAGATGCAGTAGTTCCGGTAATTTTTTTTCTTCCACTGGTCCACCAGGTAGTCGCTGCCCCAGATACCGCGGCCGCCCACATTGTATTTGCGGTAGGCTACGGCTTCGTCGGCCGTTCCGTGCAGCAGCAGGGTGGGGCAGGGGGCTGTGCGGTACTCCGGAGCCCCGCTGGTGCTGATGACGGCTCCGGCGAAAGACATCACGCCTTTGAAATTGAAGCCTTCCGGGAGTCCCTGGGTGCGTCCGCTGACAATCTCATATTCCGCCGCCATGCAGATGATGGCACCGGCCGAACTGCCTGCGGCCACCAGGTTGCCGGGATCGATGCCCAGTTCGGCGGCGTTCTCCGAAAGGAAGGAAACGGCGCTGAACAGGTCCTCTACGCCAATCTGCTGTGACAGGAGGAAACGGTCGCTGGCCTTGATGGCGCCTTTGATGCCTTTTCCCACCTCATAGTCTTTCATGCCCAGCCGATAGTCGATGGACACCACCGTATAGCCGTTCTCATTGAGCCGTCTGAACCATTGCTGGATCCATTTCCCGTTCCGCTCTCCTGTAAGGAATCCGCCGCCGAACACATATACGATGGTGGGTTTGTCAAGGCTGTCCAGCTGCGTGGGCGCGCCTTCCACGGGGCGGTAAATGTCCAGGTACAGGGCGCAGGTGTCCCTGTCGGCAAAATGATAGGTTTCCTGTGCCGATGCCCAGAGGCCGGCAGTCAGTGCAAAAAGAAATACGACAAATTTTTTCATATTTTTTGAGCTTGGGCAGTAGTTTGGCACAAGCTGGCGGTATCTTTGCAACAGAAATTAAAACAACAAAGCTATGCGTAACACCGATTATAACCTTGACATGCTCTCCAACATGATCTCTTCGGACACTTCCTTCCAGGCGCTCAAGGATATCATTTCGGACTTGGGTCTTGAAATGGAAGACGCCCTGGCGCTCTAGTCGGCCTTCAGTTCCACCTGGGTGGATTCCTTGTCGGGCGACAGGGTCACGCGAAGGGTGCGGAGTCCTTCCGCCGCCTTCTTGCGGGACACCAGGATGCGGTCTCCGATAATGAATTCCGACACAGGGTCTTCCACAAAGCGCACAATCGCCCGTTTCAGCGGCCGGGCTCCGTATGCCGGATCATAGCCGGCGTCGGCAATCAGCCGCTTGGCGGAAGGGGTGATGACCAGTTTGTATCCGGCTTCCAATGCCCGCCCGCGCAGGTCTTTCAGTTCAATGTCAATGATCTTCTCAATGGCTTCCTTGTCCAGGGAGCGGAAGTAGACCTGCCCGTCCACACGGTTGATAAACTCCGGCGGGAATGCCTTCTTCACGGCTTTTTCCACTACGCTCCGCCGGTCCACGTCCAGATTCTTGCCGGCCGTGGCAAATCCGATTCCGTTTCCATAATCTTCCATCTCGCGGCTTCCCACGTTGGAAGTCATGATGACGATGGTGTTCTTGAAATCCACCGTACGGCCGTTGCTGTCGGTGAGCCGTCCTTCGTCCATCACCTGCAGGAGCAGGTTGAAGATGTCCGGGTGGGCTTTTTCAATCTCGTCCAGCAGCACGACGCAGTACGGTTTGCGGCGCACCCGTTCGCTGAGCTGGCCGCCTTCTTCGTATCCGACATAGCCGGGAGGCGCCCCGATCAGGCGCGATACGCTGAATTTCTCCATGTATTCGCTCATGTCCAGCCGGACCATGTTCTCCTCGCTGTCAAACAGATATTCGGCCAGGGAACGTGCGAGCTGGGTTTTTCCCACGCCGGTGGGTCCGAAGAACAGGAAGGTGCCGATGGGCCGGTGCGGGTCCTTGAGGCCGGCGCGGCCCCGCTGGATGGCGCGGACCACTGTGTCCACGGCCTCGTCCTGGCCGATGATGCGCTGCATCAGGCGGTCGCGCATCCGGATGATGCGGTTGCCCTCGCTTTCGGCCACTTTGTTCACGGGAATGCCGGTCATCTTCGAGATGACGGTGGCGATATCCTCCGCGTCCACCTGCTTTTCTCTTCCTTTACCGCGGGAAAGGGCCAGGCGGACCATGGATCCGGCTTCGTCCAGGGCGTCGATCGCCTTGTCCGGGAGGGATTTGTCCGTGATGTAGCGGTCGGTCAGACGGACGGCCGACTCGACGGCGTCGTCGGTATAGTGAATGCCGTGGAACTCTTCGTAACGCGGCTTCAGATGCTTCAGGATTTCGACGGACTCCGTAACGCCGGTGGGTTCCACGATGATTTTCTGGAAACGGCGGTCCAGTGCGCCGTCCTTTTCCACGATCTTGGTGAATTCGTCCAGGGTAGTGGCGCCGATGCACTGGAATTCCCCGCGTGCAAGGGCGGGTTTGAGCATGTTGGCTGCATCCAGGCTGCCGGATGCCCCTCCGGCTCCGACGATGGTGTGGAATTCGTCGATGAAAAGGATCAGGTCGGGGTTCTCGCTGGCTTCCTTGATGATGGATTTGAGGCGTTTTTCAAAGTCGCCGCGGTATTTGGTGCCCGCCACCACCGAAGCGATGTCCAGCGAAAGGATGCGTTTTTTCGCCAGGGCGGCCGAGATGTTTCCAGACGCAATCCGCTGTGCAATCCCTTCCACGATGGCCGATTTCCCCACGCCGGGTTCGCCGATCAGCATGGGGTTGTTCTTTTTCCGTCGGCCCAGGATTTCGATGACGCGGGAGATTTCCATGTCTCGGCCTACTACGGGGTCCAGTTTGCCTTCCCGGGCGGCGCGGGTGAGGTCGTATGCGAATTCCTCGATATCCAGTTTCTTTTCGGGGTCGGGCGTGTCTTCTTCGGGACCCTGGGACGGCTGCTCACGGGAGGGCTCGCGCGGGCTCAAGATGCCTTCGCTTTCCATAAAGGACAGCAGCCGGCCATAGTCGATGCCGTGGGAGCGGAGGTAAACCTGGCCGTAACTTTCCGTCGTGCGGCAAAGGGCCAGCAGCAGGTGCTCCGGCCCGGCGGCGGGGCTTTTCAGGCGGGAGGCTTCCATGACGGTGATGCTCAGGACGTTCTGGGCCTGCCGGGAAAAGCTGATCGAATCGATCTGCTCGTAGGGGATGGTCTCGTTGGTGAAGATCCGCTGGTCGATGAACGCTTTCAGGTCCACCGGTTCGATGCCCAGGCTCTGCAGCGTGCGGAAAGCGGCATTGTCTTCATGCCGGACAATCCCCAGCAGGAGGTGGTCCGGGCCGATCCCGTAACTGCCGGTACGCATGGCTTCTTCGCGGGCATATTTGATGACCATGTTCAGGTCGTCGGATATTTGTAGTTGAAATTGCATAGGTACAAAAATAATGATTTCCACGTAATCAACAATCGGACCTTGAGGCTTTTCTGCCAATTTGTCATGGATTCCGAAAAAAGAGCGTATCTTTGCGGGCACTATTTTTGCAAACAGATACGCCGTTATGAAAAAACTACTCGTATTTGCCCTTATGCTCATCGGCCTGAGTGCCGCCGCACAGAACTTTGAGGGAACTTTTGTCCAGACCAAGACGCTCAAGGTCTCCGGTAAGACCATCAAGAGCGAAGGAACCATTTCCTATACGGCCCCCGACCAGCTTGCCATGCTCTACACCAAGCCCGACGGTGATTACTTCATTATCGACGGCCCCATCGTCCGGATGGACATGCGCGGCGTCACGGCCGACGTGAACACCTCCGGCAACAAAGCCGTCCAGGCCCAGCGCAACGCCATCCTGTACGGCATCCAGGGCAAATATGAGGACATTGCGAAGGATCTGGATGCGGACTGCACCGTCACTTCCGTCAAAGGCGGGAAACATGTCGTCATTAAAGTCCGTAAAACCATGCCCAAAGGCTACTCCGGCATGCAGCTGGACTACAACAGGAACGGCCGCATCACCCGGATGGTGCTGGAAGAGTTCGGCGGCATCTCAACCGAGTACATTCTCAAATAAATCCCCTCGGAAATTCAATTTTTTTTCTTATCTTTGTATGTTTATAATGAGAGATAAGAAAAATGGATAACAACGAAGAGAAGAATCCGCTCGAGCCCATCCAGGAAACCGGATACATCGAGCAAGTGGAGATAGACCACGAAATGCGCACCGCCTACATTGACTACTCAATGTCGGTGATCGTTTCGCGTGCCCTTCCGGATGCCCGGGACGGCCTTAAACCCGTTCAGCGACGCGTTCTGTTCGGCATGGACAACATGGGCCTGAGTTACGGCGGACAGACCAAGAAGAGCGCCCGTATCGTGGGTGAAGTGATGGGTAAGTATCACCCGCACGGAGACTCCAGCGTATACGACGCCATGGTCCGCCTGGGCCAGGAATGGAACCAGCGTTACCCGCTGGTGAAAGGCCAGGGCAACTTCGGCAGCGTGGACGGCGATTCTCCTGCCGCCATGCGATACACGGAAGCCAAGCTCCAGCGCATGGCCGAGGATGTCCTCGCCGACATGGACAAGAACACCGTGGACATGACCCTGAACTTCGACGACACGCTCGAAGAGCCCACTGTCCTCCCCACCAAAGCCCCCCTCCTGCTGCTGAACGGTGCCTCCGGCATTGCCGTAGGCATGGCTACCAACATGGCGCCCCACAACCTGGGCGAGTGCTGCGACGCAATCTGCGCCTACATCGACAACCCGGAAATCACCACGGACGAGCTCATGCAGTACATCAAAGGTCCGGATTTCCCCACCGGCGGTATCGTGATGGGCAAAGGCGGCATCAAGGAAGCCTATGAAACCGGCCGCGGCCGCGTGGTCATCCGTTCCAAGACGGAAATCGAAGTGGATGACAAAGGCCGCGAGACTATCGTCGTCACCGAAATCCCCTATATGGTGAACAAGCGGGAAATGATCGAAAAGATCGCCCAGCTTGCCGACGAGAAGAAGGTGGAAGGCATCTCCTACATCAATGACGAAAGCTCCCGCGGCGAAACCCGCGTCGTCATCCGCCTCAAGCAGGGTACCAATTCCGGCGTCGTGCTGAATTTGCTGTTCAAGCTCAGCCCGCTCCAGAGCAGTTTCTCCTTTAACAATGTCGCCCTGGTGAAAGGCCGTCCCCGTACGCTCACCCTCAAGGAGATCATCAAGGAATTCGTGGACTTCCGCCATGAGGTGGTCGTTCGCCGCACGCAGTTCGAACTGGAAAAAGCCCAGAAGCGCGCCCACATCCTGGAAGGCCTGCTGAAAGCCATGGACATCATCGACGAGATTGTCCACATCATCCGTTACGAAACCAAGAACCGCGACGACGCCAAGCAGATGCTTCAGGAACGTTACGGATTCACCGAGCCTCAGTCGGCCGCCATTATCGCCCTTACCCTGGGCCAGCTCACCGGCCTGGACCGTGAAAAGCTCCGCAACGAATACGACGACCTCATGCGCTTCATCGAGCGCTGCCTCCAGATCCTGGGCTCCGTAGAGGAGCAGTTCGGCGTCATCAAGTCGGAAACGCAGGACCTCAAGGCCCGCTACGGCGATCCCCGCCGCACCGAAATCACCCTCGCCGACGACGAATTCAACCCCGAGGACTTCTATGCCGACGAAGACCAGGTCATCACCATCTCCCACCTGGGCTACATCAAGCGCACCCCGCTCACGGAATTCCGCACGCAGAACCGCGGCGGCGTGGGCATGAAGGGCAGCGCCACCCGCGATGAAGATTTCATCGAGCATATCTACATCGCCAATACCCACAGCACCATGCTCCTGTTCACCCAGAAGGGCAAGTGCTACTGGCTCAAAGTGTACGAGATTCCGGAAGGCAACCGTACGTCCAAGGGCCGCGCCATCCAGAACATCCTGATGATCGACCCCGACGACAGCGTCAAGGCATACATCAATGTCAAGACCCTGAAAGACGAGGATTTCATCAACAATAACTTCATCATGATGGTTACCCGCAAGGGTGTCGTGAAGAAGACTTCCCTGGAAGCCTACTCCCGTCCCCGCACCAACGGCGTCAATGCCATCAACATCCGTGAGGACGACGAACTGCTGGAAGCCATCCTCACCAACGGCCGCTGTAATGTGATGATTGCAGCCAACGGCGGCCGCTGTGTCCGCTTTGACGAAAACGAGGTCCGCGGCATGGGCCGTACCTCCACCGGCGTCCGTGGCATCAATCTTGATGAAGATGATTTTGTGGTGGGTGTCGTCTGCCAGGACCCACAGGCCGACGACGTAGCGAAGCACCAGGTGCTGGCCGTCTCCGAGAATGGTTTCGGCAAACGCTCAGACCCGATGGACTACCGTCAGACCTCCCGTGGTGCCAAGGGTGTCAGAACCCTCAACATCACCGAAAAGACCGGCAAGCTGGTGGCTATCAAAAATGTCACCGACGACGATGACCTGATGATCATCTGCCGGAGTGGAATGACCATCCGCATGCCCGTAAGTACCATCCGCGTTGCCGGACGTGCTACCCAGGGCGTCAAGCTCATTAACATCCGGGAAGGAGACTCTATTGCCGCCGTTTCGGTTGTGACTCATGAAGAAGAACAGCAACAGGAAGAAGAAATTGTTAATTCTTAAATAGTATGAAAAAGTTATTTCTCGCTCTCGCTCTTGCCTGCACCCTGCAGGTAGCGTATGCTCAGAAGCCCGACGCAGAAATGCAGAAGGCTGTTGACAAAGCCCTTGCCGCCGCTCAGGATGCCAAGAAAGCCACCAAATCCGGCACTTGGATGAACCTTGCCAAGGCGTACATGGCCGCTTATGCCAATCCTATCGCCAACATTGCGCCCGGCATCGACAAGGCCACCTTCGCCATGATGAACAAGGAGCAGCCCGCTTCCGTGTCCTCCGTTGTCTTGGACGGCCAGAACTTCGAGAAACACGAACTCTCCCACGTCAATGTTTACTTCAACGAGGCCGGCGTGCTGGCTATCGTGGAAGTGACGCACCCCTCCGTTCCCGGAGACATTCTGGGTGAAGCTGCCAAAGCATATGTGAAGGCTTTCGAACTGGGTGCCAAGGAGAAGGATATCGATCCCAAGCTCCAGGAGATTGCCAACAACTACTACAACGACGCTTTCACCGCCTACCAGCTCGGCGACCTTGCCAAAGCCAGCGACCTGTTCAAGGGTGCTTCCGACGTAGCTTCCACCGCTCCTTGCTCCGTCAAGAACGATGATGCCACCTATAACACCGCTTTCACAGCCGTAGCTACCAAGAACTACACCCGCGCAGAGGAATACTTCAACAAGTGCCTTGCCAACGGTTATACCTCCGAGGGTAACATCTATGCCAACCTTTCCGAGTGCGCCCTCGCCAAGGCCGACACCCTGGCCGCCAAGAATTACCTGGCCACCGGTCTCACCGCCTATCCCGACAACGCCTCCATCCTGACCAGCCTCATCAACCTGTACCTGCAGACCAAAGAGGATCCCGCCAAGATCGTGGAGCTGCTGGACGAAGCCAAGAAGGCCATGCCCGACAACCCGTCCCTCTTCTACGTAGAAGGTAACATCTATGCCGGTATCAAAGATTTTGACAAGGCCCTCGCCGCTTACGAGCAGGCCCTCAAGATTGACGAGAATTATGACATGGCATACTACGGAAAGGCCAACATCGCCCTCAAGAAGGGTGAGGCCATTGTAGACGAGATGAACGCCCTGGATGTCCGCGAGTGGAAAAAGTACGATGAGCTGAGCGCCAAACTCACCGAGGTGTACGAGTCTGCCATCGCTCCCTTCGAGAAGTGCTACGAAGTGAGCACCATCCCCGAGGTGAAAGCCGCTGCCGCCGACTATCTGAAGCGCCTGAACTTCCAGCTCCGCAGCGTGGACAGCAAGTACCAGGCTGGCTACGAGAAGTGGAACGCCATCGTGAACGGCGAGTAAGCGAAAGCGCTATTTTTCTGAAGTTTGATTGCCTTCGGCCGGTTTCCGGTCGAAGGCTTTTACGATTTTGGTGACCAGCGGGTGGCGGACGATGTCGTCGCTGGTGAAGCGGATGACCGAGATGCCCTTGATGCCTTCCAGGATACGGATGCCGGCCAGAAGACCGCTGTCTTCTTTGCGGGGAAGGTCCACCTGGGTGGCGTCGCCGGTGACGATGAACTTGGCGCTCATGCCCATGCGGGTGAGGAACATCTTGAGCTGGCCCAGGTTGGTGTTCTGGGCCTCGTCCAGGATGACGCAGGCTTTGTCCAGGGTGCGGCCGCGCATATAGGCGAGGGGAGCGATCTGGATGGTTCCTTCGTTCATGAATTCCTGAAGTCGCTTCGAGGGAATCATGTCGGAAAGGGCGTCGTACAGCGGCTGGAGATAGGGATCCAGTTTTTCTTTCAAGTCTCCCGGAAGGAAGCCCAGGCGTTCGCCGGCTTCTACGGCGGGGCGGGTGAGGATGATGCGCTTGATCTCGCGGTTCTTCAGAGCGCGGACGGCCAGCGCGATGGCCATATAGGTTTTGCCGGTTCCGGCAGGGCCGACGGCGAAGACCAGGTCGTTCTCGAAATAGGCTTTTACGAGGTCCTGCTGGGTTTTGTTCCGGGCCCGGATGGGTTTTCCGTCTGTGCCGTGGACGATGACGGCCTCCCCGGTGGGGCGGCTGTGGGCGCCTCCGGTGCCGGAGAAGATGTCCTCTACGTCGTAAACGGTAAGGTTCATCTTGTGGTGACGGCGGTCGATGAGTTCTGCGAAACGGATGTTGAACTCGGCAATGTCACTTTCACTGCCTTCCAGAATGAGCTCGTTTCCCCGGGCGACCACTTTCAGGTGCGGGAAATAGGAGCAGAATTCCAAGAGAATCATATTGCCGACTCCATAGATTTCGATGGGGTCGATGGCTTCCAGCTTGACGGTTTTTTTCATACAGATACAAATATAGTATTTTTATTTGGCTTGATTTTGGAAAAAACGTATTTTTGCAGTTTAAGGAGGATGATTGTATGAAAAAGACCCTCATATTGCTGGCAGTCCTGCTGCTGTCGGTTACCGGCTGTGACTTTATCCGCACGCTGGCCGGGCGCCCCACATCGGCCCAGGTTGAGACCATCCGGAAGGAAAAGATCGCCGCCGAAGAGGCCCGCCACCAGGCCGTGCTGGATTCGATGGAACAAGCCAAACAGGCTTTGGCCGATTCCATGGCCCGTCTGGAAGCCCATCTGCTGGATTCCCTGTCGCAGGCCAAAGGAACCGTTTTGAACCCGTCCAAACTGGGCGGCCTGTTCACCACCAAACTGGACACCAAGTATTGCATCGTCGTGGGCGCCTTCCGCAACCGCGCGTATGCCGAACGTAAGCTAAAAGCCTGCAACGCTGCGGGTTACACGGCTACAATCATCAGCTTCCGGAACGGGCTGCTGGCCGTGTCGGTATGCCCTTCCGACGATTTGAACCAAACGCTGAAAACCCTCAAGCGGCTTCGGGGGACGGATGTCTGTCCCGAAGACGGCTGGATTCTTGTGAACGACTGATGTTATTTAAGCGACTGATCGCCTTTTCCGCTGCCCTGCTGGCAGCGACGGCCCTTAATGCCCAATACCGTACCCCTTTGGAAGACCTGGACGACTCTGAAACCGTCCGCGCCTTCAAGGAACACGTCTCCTATCTTTCCGGTGCCCAGATGGAAGGCCGGAAAGCCGGCAGTGAAGGTGAACGGATGGCGGCCGATTATCTGGCCTCCTGCCTGAAAGCGTATGGCATCGATGTCCTTACCTCCGGGAGCGAATTCAAAATCGCCGCCGGCGCCGACACGCTGCTCTCCACCAACGTGGTGGGTTTCCTTCAGGGCTGGGACAAATCCCTGAACGACCATTACATCGTAGTGGGCGCCCGAATGGACAATCTGGGGATGGATACCCTGACCATCGATTCGGAGCCGACCCGCCGCATCTATTACGGAGCCAACGGCAACGCTTCCGGAATGGCCATGCTCCTGGAACTGGCGCAGAAACTCTCCTATGCCCGGACGCTTCTGCGGCGCAGCGTGCTGCTGGTGGGATTTGGCGCATCGGCCCAGAGCTTTGCCGGGTCCTGGTATTTTCTGAACCGGGCATTTGAGAAGGATGCCGACAAGATTGACGCCATGGTGAACCTGGACATGCTGGGCAGCGGGAGCGACGCTTTCGCCGCCTACACGGCCTCCAACGAAGACTTGAACACCATCGTGAACGCCCTGCAGGGAGAACTTCTCCCCGTCCAGGCGTCGCTGACCACCCAGGAGCCTTATCCCTCCGACCATACCGTCTTCTATGACAGGGAAATCCCCTCCGTCCTGTTCTCTACGGGCCGATACCCTGAGCACAACACCGGTCGGGACACCTACGATATCATCGATTTCGAAGGCATGGAAAAGGAGCTGGAATACATTTACAGCTATGTCCAGCACCTGTGTAACGGCCAGCGTCCCCTCTTCCGCAATGACAGCGCCACCCGCGAGACTCCGGCTCCGGCCGGCGT
This sequence comes from Bacteroidales bacterium UBA4231, assembly GCA_002396335.1. Lineage (GTDB taxonomy): Bacteria > Bacteroidota > Bacteroidia > Bacteroidales > UBA932 > Cryptobacteroides. The sequence goes on along the minus strand of DGXN01000026.1, from coordinate 46,058 downwards.
CTATGCCTACAGCGACGTAGATACCAAACCCATGTTCCTGAATTCTTCGGATCCGCGCATCTTCATGGAACGCTGGGTGTACCAGTATCTCAAGTATCCCAAATATGCTGTCGAAAACGGTATCCAGGGTCGTGTGCTGGTGAATTTCGTGATTGATGAAAAAGGCCAGGTTTCGGAAGTGGCCGTGGTCCGCGGCGTCCATCAGCTGCTGGATGACGAGGCGGTCCGGGTTGTGAGCGCATCGCCCAAATGGCGGGCGGGGCGGCATCACGGGAAACGTTGTAAAGTGGCCATGACCATCGCTGTGGAGTTCCGTCTGGAGAAGAATTCTGACGGGTCGTTCGGTATAAACGGAGTAAAGATCAAATAATGGATTACAATTTTTTAGAGATTGAGAAAAAGTGGCAGGCCTGGTGGGCTGCAAACAAGACGTATCACGCCGAGGCCGATGCCTCCAAACCCAAATACTATGTGCTGGACATGTTCCCGTACCCGAGCGGTGCAGGGCTTCATGTGGGGCATCCGCTGGGCTACATCGCCAGCGATATCTTCGCCCGCTACAAGCGCCTGAAAGGCTTTAACGTGCTGCATCCGATGGGATATGACGCCTTCGGCCTTCCTGCGGAGCAGTACGCCATCCAGACCGGCCAGCATCCGGAAAAGACCACGCATGACAATGTGGCCCGTTACCGGGAACAACTGGACCGGATTGGTTTTTCCTTCGACTGGGACCGCGAATTCCGCACGTCGGACCCCGACTATTACAAATGGACCCAGTGGGCCTTCCTGAAAATGTTCGGCTCCTGGTACGACAATACCCTCCTGAAAGCCCGTCCCATCGAAGAACTGGTGCAGGCTTTTGAACAGGGCGGCAGCGCCGCAGTGAATGCGGCCTGCAGTGAAGGCCCTGCCTTCACGGCCGCTCAGTGGAAATCCTTCAGCGAAAAAGAAAAGGCCGACGTGCTCATGCACTACCGTATCGCCTATCAGGGAGAAAGCACCGTCAACTGGTGCCCTGCCCTGGGAACCGTGCTGGCCAATGACGAGGTGAAGGACGGCTTCTCCGAACGGGGCGGCCATCCGGTCTTTCAGAAAAAGATGACCCAGTGGCAGCTCCGCGTGTCGGCCTATGCTTCACGCCTGCTGGACGGCCTGGAGAACCTGGACTGGACGGACTCGCTCAAGGAAATGCAGCGCAACTGGATCGGTCGCAGCGAAGGGGCCGAAATGGTCTTTAAAGTGACCTGCGACGGCCAGGAGCACGATGTCACCATCTTCACCACCCGGGCCGACACGGTCTTCGGCGTCACCTTCATGGTCCTGGCTCCGGAAAGCGAATGGGTGGAAAAACTGACATCGGCTTCCCAGAAACCTGCCGTCGAGGCTTACCTGGAGCAGGTGAAGAAGAAAACCGAACGCGAAAGGATCGCCGGCAAGGCGGTTACGGGCGTTTTCTCCGGTGCCTACGGCATCAATCCGCTGACCGGTGAAAAAGTCCCCGTCTGGATTTCGGAATACGTGCTTTCAGGCTACGGGACGGGCGCCATCATGGCTGTTCCCGCCCATGACAGCAGGGATTATGCCTTTGCCAAGAAATTCGGCCTTCCCATCATCCCTCTCATCGAAGGAGCGGACGTCTCCGAGGAGAGCCTGGACGCCAAAGAAGGCATCATGTGCAACAGCGGCTTCCTGAACGGACTCACCGTCAAGGAGGCGATTCCCGCAGCCATCGACTATGTGGAGAAGCACGGTATCGGCCGCCGGAAAGTGAATTTCCGTATCCGCGACGCCATTTTCTCCCGTCAGCGCTATTGGGGCGAACCTTTCCCGATCTATTACAAGGACGGAATCGCCACACCCGTGGATTTTGCGGACCTGCCGCTCACCCTCCCGGAGATCGACCAGTACAAGCCCACGGAGGACGGTCAGCCGCCGCTGGCCCGCGCCAAAGACTGGACCTACAAGGGTTATCCGCTGGAAACCAGCACGATGCCCGGTTTCGCCGGTTCCAGCGCTTACTATCTCCGTTATATGGACCCCCACAACGCGGAAGGCCTGGTCTCCAAGGAGGCCGACGAATACTGGCGCAATGTGGACCTTTACGTAGGCGGTACGGAGCATGCTACCGGTCACCTGATCTACAGCCGTTTCTGGAACAAGTTCCTGTTCGACCTGGGCTATGTCTGCGAGGAAGAACCTTTCTGCAAACTCATCAACCAGGGCATGATCCAGGGCCGTTCCAACTTCGTATATCTGATTCCGGGGACCAACAAGTTCGTGTCGGCCGGCCTCAAGGACCAGTACGAAACCATTCCCGTGCATGTGGATGTGAATATCGTGTACAACGACAGGCTGGACCTGGCGGCCTTCCGCGCCTGGCGCCCGGACTACAAGAATGCCGAGTTCATCCTGGAGAACGGCGAATACATCTGCGGCTGGGCCATTGAGAAGATGTCCAAGAGCATGTACAATGTCGTGAACCCGGACAAGATCTGCGACACCTACGGTGCCGATACCCTCCGCCTGTACGAGATGTTCCTGGGCCCCATCGAGCAGGCCAAGCCGTGGGACACCAAGGGAATCGACGGCGTAAACCGTTTCCTCAAGAAATTCTGGCGACTGTTCTGGGACCGCGAAAAATGGCTGGTCACCGACGAGGAGCCCACGAAGGAAGAGCTCAAAGCCCTGCACAAGCTCATCGGCAAGGAGCAGGAGGACATCGAGCACTTCTCCTACAATACCACCATATCGGCCTTCATGATTGCCCTGAATGAGCTGGGAAGCTGCTCAAAGCGTGCTGTACTGGAGCCCCTGACCATCCTGCTGTCGCCGTTCGCCCCGCACATTGCGGAGGAACTCTGGCACCAGCTGGGCCATGAGTCGTCCGTCGTATACGCCACCTTCCCCGAATACCGGAGTGAACTGGCGGCCGACAATACCGTCAAGTATCCGGTTTCCTTCAATGGAAAAACCCGCTTCTTCCTGGAGGCCAGCGCTTCCTCTTCCCCTGCGGAGGTGGAGGCTCAGGTCCGCGCCCATGAAAAGACCCCGCAGTATGTGGGCGAAATGAGTATCGCCAAGGTCATTGTCGTCCCTGGCCGCATTGTCAACGTAGTCTTTAAGAAATAGTCCTATGTCCTTTCTGAAAAAGACGGCTTTCACCCACGTCAAGGAGTGGACCCTCATCACCCTGGGCATCTTGATTTATGTGCTGGGATGGTCCCTTTTCCTGATTCCCAACAACCTGGTGGGCGGTGGCGTATCCGGTATCAGTTCCATGATCCAGTATGCCACCCAGGGAAAAATCCAGATGGGTTACAGCTACCTGGTCCTGAACGGCATCCTCATCGCCGCTGCCATGGTGGTCCTGGGGATGGGCTTCGGCGCCAAGACCATCTATGCCATCATCCTGGCTTCGGTGGCGCTGCGTTTCATGCCGGACATGATTCCGGACAGCATCGTCAGCACCCTGGCCCTGCAGAACGGCAAATTGATGTCGGTGATCATGGGCGGCCTCATGGCCGGTATCGGCATCGGCATGAGCATCTCTAACGGCGGCAGTACGGGAGGGACGGACATCATTGCGCTCATCTATACCAAATACCACAATGTGTCCCCGGGAAAAGTGATTCTGTTCCTGGACTTTATCATCATCACCTCGTCCCTTGTCATCCCTTCATATGTGACGGAGGTGGATGCGGCGACGGGTGCCGTCCTGCTCGGTGCCGACGGCAAGCCGCTGATGCATCTGATGCCCTTTGCCGACAAGGTCACCACGGTGGTATATGGCCTCATCCTCGTTACGGTGAACAGCTATGTGCTGGATATGTACATTTCCGGTTCGCAGCAGAGCGTCCAGCTGTTCATCCTCTCGCGGGAATATGAAAAGATTGCGGACGCCATCACCATGGACCTGCATCGCGGCGTCACGGTCCTGGACGGCAAAGGCTGGTACTCCAAGCAGGACACCAAGGTGCTCATGGTCCTGACCCGGAAGTCGGACCTGAACCTGCTGCTGCGCTACATCAAGCAAATTGACTCCCAGGCATTCCTTTCGGTAAGCTCCGTCAATGGCGTTTACGGAAAGGGATTCGACTCCATTAAGAAATAAAACGTTCTTTGAAATAGAGGATAAGCGTCTCACGGGGCCTTAACCACACTTTTGTATGCCCATGAACCACCTGCTAGTGTTTGGGGTGTGCACCGGTGTGCTGGTCCTTGTGGTGGCAGGCATCATCCTGTACCTTCGGCAGCGCCGGAATGACACGCCCAAGGAAGAACTGCCCGCGGCAGACTTCCCGGATCTGATAGAGACGGCGGCGATCGACCAGTTTCTCTACGACAGGTGCTGCCGGTATATGATAGAGAAGCGGCCTTTCCTGGTGGAGTCCTTCTCCCTGCAGGATCTGGCCAACGTGATGTTCACCAATAAATCGTATTTGAGCCGGACCCTGAACCGGTTTTCCGGTCGCAACTTCAAACAGTACGTCAACTACTACCGTGTGATGTATTCGCTGGAGCTTTTCCGGAATAATATGGGCCTCAGGATCAGTGAGCTTTCTTCCCTTTCCGGTTTCCATACGGAAACTTCCTACTTGAGGAACTTCAAGCAAGTGATGGGGGAGCAGCCCAGCCATTGGTGTGCGCGCGTACGCCGGACCCGGCTTCAGTCCAAGTAAAACCAGTATCCCGGGTGCCGCTTATCCTTGAATCCCTTTCCAGCTGTCTGGAACAGGGGCTGTTACATCCACCTCGGTCTTTTTGACGGGGTGGATGAACTGTATCCGGCGGGCCAGAAGCGAAATGCCGCCGTCCGGATTGGACCGCCTGGCACCGTATTTCAGGTCTCCTTTGATGGGACAGCCCATGTGGGCGAGCTGGCAGCGGATCTGATGGTGCCGGCCGGTGAAGAGCTGGATTTCCAGAAGGAAATACCGCTCTGTCGTTTGGATGAGGGTATAGTGAAGACGGGCCTCTTTCCCGTTTTTGGAGACGTACGACTTGTTCTGGGCTTCGTTCCGCACCAGATAATCCGTCAGCGTGTCGCTGTCTTTGGGCGGCCGTGCGGCGGTCAGGGCCCAGTAGGTCTTGTGGATTTCCCCTTTGCGGAGCATGTCGTTCAGACGCTCCAGCCCTTTGGATGTCTTGGCAAACAGAACGCCGCCGCTCACCGGACGGTCCAGCCGGTGGGGGACACCCATAAACACCTGCCCGGGCTTGCCGTCCCGCTGTGCAATAAAGGCCTTGAGGGTTTCACTGATGGGTTCATCGCCGGTCTTGTCGCCCTGGACAATTTCACCGGTGCGTTTGTTGAAAACCAGCAAGTGATTGTCTTCGTATAAAATACGGCTTTCGATGTCCTGGTATTCCTCAGGAAGGAGGGTTCTGTAGATGCTCATAGTTTTGCAAAGATAGATATTTTTCCCGCAAATTATTTTGTTATTTCTAAAAAAAGCCGTACATTTGCGGTCCAATCTTCTGGATGTAGCGCAGTTGGTAGCGCACCTGGTTAGGGACCAGGAGGTCGCTGGTTCAAGTCCAGTCATCCAGACTTCTGGAAATCAAGCACTTACGAGTTTTCGAAAGTGCTTGATTTATTTATGCCGGAAAAAGACTATCTTTGAGTCATGGAATACCTGTCAAAACAGCGATACGACGAGATTGCCGCCGAGCTGAAGCACCTGATCGGCGAAGTTTACCCCAAGGTGAAGGACGACCTTGCGGAGGCCCGTGCCCAAGGGGACTTGAGTGAGAATGCGGGATACCGTGAAGCAAGGCGGATCCAGGCAAAGACCATCAGCCGTATCCGTTTCCTGCAGAAGGTCCTGGAGCATTCCCGCGTGATCGATCCCGACGCCCTCCCTAAAGACAGGGTTTGCCTGCTGAGCCGGGTCGAATTCACGAACCTTTCGACAGATACCCGTATGAAATTCGAGATTGTCAGTCCCCATGAGATGAATCTTGAAGCGGGCAAGATTTCGTTGAAATCCCCGATCGGGGCCGCCCTGATGGGCAAAAAGGTCGGCGAAATTGCCGAGGCCCGGATTCCTTCCGGAACCGTGCGCCTGAGAATTGAAAGCATCACGATCGACTTCTGACCATGGCAAGAAAACATGCTTATAGCGTGGGAGACCGACGGGTTATCGGTCTTGTCTGTGGCGTTGTGGCAGGTATTTCCTACGGGACAAATCCGCTGTTTGCCAAGCCGCTTCTCCTGAGCGGCGTTCCCGTACTTGTGATGCTGCTGTTCCGTTATGGAATCTCGGCCGCGCTCCTGGGTTTATGGATGGCGCTGTCAAAGGAGAAGTTCTCCGTAAGGAAGCGTGAAATCGGGCTCTTGATGCTGCTGGGCGTTCTTTTTGGAGGAAGCAGCCTGTTTCTTTTCGCGTCCTATGCGTTCATCCCGTCCGGACTTGCGACGACGCTGGTGTATCTGTATCCGGTCTTCGTGGCGCTGATCATGGTGCTGCTGCGTTTCTATCCCAGCTGGCAGACCTGGCTGTCGATCGTGGCCACATTCGGGGGAATCATCCTGCTGTCCAGCCCTTCACAGGGAGCGGAGATCCGCCCTGCGGGAATCATCCTGGCCGTGATGTCGGCGCTCAGCTATGCCTTTTATCTGGTTATCGTAAACAGGAGCAAGCGTATCAAACACGTCTCGGAGCATACGCTTACGCTGTATGCGCTCGTTACGGGGGCCATTCTCTTTGCTGTCATCCGCTGTTTCCAAGGTGGAAGCCTGACAGAGGGCATCGACTCTGCCGCCGATTGGGGAAACCTCCTGGGACTGGCCGTCGTCCCTACGATGATCTCGATGCTTACGCTGGCCGTGTCTTCCCGCTTTATCGGGCCGACGAAAACCTCCGTGCTGGGCGTTTTTGAACCCCTGACGGCCATCCTGATCGGCACCTTCATGTTCGGCGAGCCGATGACCTGGAAAATGGGCGTGGGGATTGCCGTCTGCGTAGGCGCCGTCATCTTCATGATCGTTAAACCGGGGACGTCGGCACAGTCTGATTGACGGCAGTGGCAGTTCATGCTGGTTTTGTTGTTTTGTATTGTCTTGTTTCCCATAAATTTTTATCTTTGTCAAGACATTAAAACGAGTCGCATGAACCATTTTCTGGCGTTTGACTGTGGCGCCACATCAGGCCGCGCCGTGCTGGCTGTTTTTGAGGACGGCTCTTTCCGGATGGAAGAAGTGTACCGTTTCCCTTCCGAGATGGTGGAAAGGGACGGACGCATGTACTGGGATGTCCGGGCCATGTACCGTCATTTCGTGGCCTGCCTGGATCAGCTGGAGGCCAAGGGCATCCGGCCGGATTCCATCGGCATAGATACCTGGGGCGTGGATTTTGGCTGCATCGGGGCCGATGGCTCCCTGACAGGTCTTCCGCGCGCGTACCGGGATCCTTACACGGTGGGTGTTCCCGAGAAGGTCTTCACCCGTATTCCCCGGGAGCAGCTGTATGCCCGCACCGGCATCCAGATCATGAATTTCAACACGGTGTTCCAGTTGTATGCGCAGACTCAGGCCCAGGATCCGGCCCTGAAGGCGGCGGAATGCATCCTGTTCATGCCGGACCTTCTGTCCTATCTGCTTACAGGAAACAAAGTGTGCGAGTACACGGACGCCTCCACCTCCGGAATGATGGACCAGGCTACCCGCCAGTTCAATAAAGCGCTGCTGCAGGAACTGGGAATCAGGACAGACATCCTCCTCCCGATAGTGGCACCCGGCACCAAGGTAGGGGAGTACAAAGGAATTCCGGTCATTGCTGTCGCCGGACACGACACGGCGTCGGCCATTGCTGCCGTCCCGGCATCTGACGAGCAGTTCGCCTATCTTTCCAGCGGCACTTGGAGCCTGATGGGCATCGAAGTGCCGGAACCTGTCATCAATGAGGAATCGGCCCGCCTGAACTTTACCAATGAGGGCGGCATTGAAGGAACCACGCGCTTCCTGAAGAACATCACCGGCATGTGGCTGCTGGAGCAGTGCAGAAAGGTCTGGAAGGCCCAAGGGAAGGATTACAGCTACCCTGAACTGGTGGAAATGGCCCGTGCCGAAAAAGACTTCTCCGGTCGCATCAACCCAGACGATCCGCGCTTTGCCGCGCCGGAGAACATGGTGGAGGAGATCCTTCGCTCCGCGCAGGATGACAAAGGTGTCATTCTGAATGAAGTGAAGAATCTTAGTGACGCCCAGATCGTCTCCTGCATCTACCACTCTCTTGCAGACCGTTACAAAGAGGTTCTGGGGATGCTCCAGGGTTTTGCCCCTTTCAAGATAGAAAAACTCCACATCATCGGCGGCGGCAGCGCCAACGACCTTCTGAACCAGTGGACGGCCGACGCTATCGGCATTCCTGTCGTGGCCGGTCCCACGGAGGCGACCGCTATCGGCAACGTGATGTTGCAGGCCAAGGCCGCGGGACTTGTAAAAGACCGCTGGGAAATGCGCCACATGATTGCCCGGACAGTAAAAGTTAAGACGTTTGTCCCTGCCCTTTCAAGCGAATAATCTTATCAACAACAATATGAAAGAAGCACAGATACTGAAATCCTACGAGATTGCCCGGGAGCGCTATGCCGCCCTTGGTGTGGACACAGACAAAGCCATCGCCCAGCTGGAAAAGCAGCAGATCTCCCTCCACTGCTGGCAGACCGACGATGTTATCGGCTTTGAACGCAATCAGGCTCTTTCCGGCGGCATCCAGACCACAGGCAACTATCCCGGCCGCGCCCGGAACATTGACGAGGTTCGCCGGGACCTTGAATTCGTGAAGACCCTTCTGGCCGGCAACCACCGCGTGAACCTGCATGAGATTTACGGCGACTTCGGCGGTAAATTCGTGGATCGTGACCAGGTAGGTCCCGAGCATTTCCAGAGCTGGATTCAGTGGGCCCGCGAGAACAATTTCAAGCTGGACTTCAACTCCACTTCCTTCTCCCATCCGAAGAGCGGAGACCTCAGTCTCGCAAATCCCGACCCTGCCATCCGTGAATTCTGGATCGAGCACACCAAGCGC
>DGXN01000026.1:0-36964 GCA_002396335.1 Bacteroidales bacterium UBA4231 | reverse complement strand
CACCAAGCGCTGCCGCCGCATCGCAGACGCCATGGGCAAGGCCCAGGGAGACCCCTGTATCATGAACATCTGGGTCCATGACGGATGCAAGGACCTCACGGTCAACCGCAAGTACTACCGCGAAATCCTCGCCGCCGCACTGGACGAGATTCTGGCGGAAAAACTGCCCGGCATGAAAACCTGCGTCGAGGCCAAACTCTTCGGCATCGGCCTGGAAAGCTACACTGTGGGGTCCATGGACTTCTATGAAGGCTACTGCGCCACGCGCAAGGTCATCTACACGCTGGACACCGGTCACTATGAACCCACGGAAAATGTGGCCGACAAGGTGTCCTCCCTGCTGCTGTACGTTCCTGAACTGATGCTCCATGTCTCCCGTCCCATCCGCTGGGACTCCGACCACGTGACCATCATGAACGACCAGACCCAGGACCTCTTCAAGGAACTGGTAAGGGCCGACGGTCTCGACCGTGCCCACGTGGGCCTGGACTACTTCGACGCCAGCATCAACCGCATCGGCGCCTACATCATCGGCACCCGCGCCACGCAGAAATGTATCCTGAGCGCCCTTCTGGAGCCGCTGGCCAAGCTTCGCGAGTATGAGGCAAACGGTCAGGGCTTCCAGCGTCTGGCCCTTCTGGAAGAAGCCAAGACCCTGCCGTTCGGCGCCGTTTTCGACTACTTCAATTACAAGAACGGCGTTCCCGTGGGCGAGGAGTTCATCCCTGCCATTGAACAGTACGAAAAAGAAGTCACTTCCAAGAGATGGATTTAATTATCGGTTTACTCATCATTGCCGTCGGCGCGTTCTGCCAGAGTTCCAGCTATGTTCCCATCAACAAGGTCAAATCCTGGAGCTGGGAGAGTTACTGGCTGGTGCAGGGCGTGTTTGCCTGGCTGCTGTTCCCGCTTTTCGGCGCCCTGTTGTCCCTGAGCGGCACAGGAGGCAGTTTCGCCGACCTCCTCTCCCTCATGCAGGCCGACCTCAAGTCCACCTGGCTCACCATCCTCTTCGGTGTCCTGTGGGGCGTCGGAGGTCTCACCTTCGGCCTCAGCATGCGTTATCTGGGCGTTGCGCTGGGGCAGAGCATCGCATTGGGCACCTGCTCGGCGCTGGGTGCTATCCTGGGGCCCGTCTTCACCGGCCATGCCGCCGACCTGACCACCTCCGTGATCATCGGCGTCGTGGTAACGCTTGTGGGTATCGCAATCATCGGCATTGCCGGGGCCATGAAATCGGCCGCCCTGCCGGAAGAAGAGAAGAAGAAGGCCGTGAAGGACTTCAACTTCGGGAAAGGCCTCTTCGTGGCCGTTCTCGCCGGTTTTATGAGCGCCTGCTTCAATATCGGCCTCAGTTTTGGACAGAACCTGTTCCTGGAAGGGACCAAGCCCATTTTCCAGACCCTTCCGGCCACGATGCTCGTCACCTTCGGCGGTTTCCTGACCAATGCCTGCTACTGTCTGTATCAGAACAGGAAGAACAAGACCTGGGGAGACTACGGCAAGAAGGCCATTTGGGGCAACAATCTGGTGTTCTGCTGCCTGGCCGGCCTGCTGTGGTACAGCCAGTTCTTCGGGCTCAGCCTGGGCAAGGGCTTCCTTACGGAATACCCGGTCCTGATTACCTTCAGCTGGTGCATCCTGATGAGCCTGAACGTGGTGTTCAGCAATGTCTGGGGAATCATCCTCAAGGAGTGGAAAGGCGTTTCCCGGAAGACGGTCGCCGTTTTGGTGGTCGGAATCATTGTGCTGATTGTCAGTACATTCCTTCCTCAGCTTATTTAAAAGAAAGACCTGCTTCCGAAGCAGGTCTTTCTTTTTGTCTTATCGGCTGAACGTGCAGTTCTTGACCGTGACCTGGCGGAATCCCAGGTCGTTCCAGGAGACGACGGGGGTCATTTGACCGGTGAGCTCCCTGGCATTGATGTTCTCCAGGGTCAGGTCCTGAGCGACGGACCCTTCACGGACCGACGTGGAAACGGCGGCGGACATCCCGTACATCTCAAGGTCGTGCAGGTAGATGTTCCGGGCTTCACCGCTGGCCGGCCCCCAGGCGCCGGGCTCCAGGACAATGCCGAAGAGCATGTTCGTGCGGCGGGCTTCACCGCTGGTGCGGTGCGGATACACCCCGGGGCCGTGGAAAACGCTGTTTCTGACTTCCAGTCCGTCGGAAGGCATGATCATGCGAAGTCCGTTGCAGGAGGAATTGATGTCGCAGTCCTCGATGAGCATATTCTCCCAGTAGCCGCCGGCGATGCTGTCGTCGCCGGTTTCGAAGCGGCAGCGGCGGATGACGCAGTTTTTGGCTCCGCGGATATGGATACCGTCCCAGCCTTCGGTCATGGTGACGTCTTCAAAGACGGCGTCGGTGAGCGCATAACCCAGGAAAGCGTAATTGGCTGCACGGGTAATGTGGACATCGGCCATACGGAAGCCTTCAGCCTCGGCAACGATGATGGTATGCGGTCCGCGCATGCTTTCTTCGCCCCGCTCGTCAAAGACGTGGATGCCGTCGATGGTTCCGGGACCGGTAATGGACGCATTCTTCACGCCTGCACCGATAATGAAAGCCTTCATCCACTGACGGTCATTCACGCAGTTAGAGTTGGCCGTTCCGTTTCCGCTGTCAAAGCGGGACAGGTCGTTGGTGGGGATGTAGGGGAAGTATTCGTCCGGGTCGGAAACTCCTTGCAGCAGGGCGCCTTCCTCCAGATGCAGGTCGACACCGTCTTTCAGGTACAAGGTGTGGGCGAGGAATGTCCCGGCGGGGATGACGACCTGGCCGCCGCCAGCCTGTTCCGCCTTGTCGATGGCTTGCTGGATGGCCTCTGTACACTCGGCACCATTCACGGCGCCGCAATCCAGAATGGAGAACGTTTTTACTTTGGGTTGTTGGGCACAACTCAGAACGAGGGCGAGGAGGGCAAGGGGGAGAATTCGTTTCATAGGAATACTTTGCGGATAAAAGGCGTTTGATACTGATAGGCAATCTTGGTGAGGTCCCAGCCGGGCTGGGTGAGGATGAGGCCGGCGCGCTTGCCCACGGTGACGGACCCGTATTCGTGACTCAGCCCCATGGCATAGGCGCTGTTCAGGGTGACGGCATTGAAGGCTTCTACCGGTGTCAGGCGCATGCGGATGCAGCCGAGGGCCATGACAAAGCGCATGTCTCCGGAAGGGGAGGAACCGGGATTGTAGTCCGATGCCAGCGCCACGCCGAGCCCCGCCTTCAGATAATCCTTGGCCCGCCCGTAGGGAAGTCCGAGGAAGAAGGAAGATCCCGGCAGCATGGTAGGCATGGTGGCCGATCCCCGCAGCGCCTCGATTTCCGCGTCACCAGTGCGCTCCAGATGATCCACCGACAGGGCTCCGTGCCTGACGCCCACTTGGACGCCGCCGCTTACGGCCAGCTCGTTGGCGTGGATTTTGGGTCTCATGAGCCCCTTGGCGGCCGAAAGGATCCGGTCTGTGTCTTCCACCGTGAAAAACCCTTCGTCGCAGAAGACGTCCACAAACTGCGCATATTCCGCAGCCTGTGGCAGCATGCCGATCACCTCGTCTACATAAGCCTCGTGCGTATAGCCCCGGCCGATGGCATGGGCTCCCAGAAAAGTGCAGCGGACGGTGGCGGGGACATTGCCGGCAATGCGGCGGATGACCCGGAGCATCTTGAGCTCGTCCTCGGGGTTGAGGCCGTAGCCGCTTTTGATTTCCAGGGCTACGGTGCCTTTATCCATCATTTCCTGCACGCGGAAAAGGGACTGGGAGTACAGCTGGTCTTCCGAAGTGCGGTGCAGCAGGTCCGAGGAGTTGAGGATGCCGCCGCCGCGGGCTGCGATTTCCTCATAGGAAAGTCCGTTGATTTTGTCCAGGAACTCTCCGTCCCGGCTGCCCGCATACACCACGTGCGTATGACTGTCGCAGAATCCGGGCATGAGCATGCCGCCGCAGGCGTCCAGCGATTCCCCTTCGGGACAGGTGGCCATGGGGCCGAAGGCGGCGATGCGGCCGTCCTCGATCCGGAGCCAGGCGTCTTCCAAGGTGCCCGTCTGTCCCTGGGCGGCGCCTTCCTTGCGGAGGACGCCGTCTTCAAGGATGCCGACGAGAAGACCTATGTTCTTGATAATCATAGGTATTGTTCGTTCTTGAGGAACTGGACGGACTTCTCGATGAGCGGATGCATGTAGGTATCCTGGTCAACGAAAGGAACTTGCCTGCGGTAATCGGCAAAGATGGACTCCAGTTTGGGGGAAGACTTCAGCGGCCGGCGGAATTCGAGCGCTTGGGCGGCGTTGAACAGTTCGATGGCCAGCACCGTTTCTACGTTGTCCACGATCCGGACCAGTTTGGTGGCGGCGTTGGAGCCCATGGAGACGTGGTCCTCCTGGCCTTGCGAGGAAGGAATCGAGTCGCAGGAGGCGGGCCAGCAGAGGCCTTTGTTCTGCGAAACGATGGATGCGGCGGTGTACTGCGGAATCATGAAGCCGCTGTTCAGGCCGGGCTCGGCGACCAGGTATTTCGGAAGCCCGCGCAGTCCGTGGATGAGCTGGTAAGTGCGCCGTTCCGAGATACTTGCCAGTTCGCTCATGGCGATGGCCAGGGAATCCATGGGGATGGCGATGGGCTCTCCGTGGAAGTTGCCGGCCGATATGACCATGTCCTCGTCCGGGAAGATGTTGGGATTGTCGGTGGCGGAATTGATCTCGTTCTCGATGACGGATTTCACATAAAGGATGTTATCCTTCACGGCCCCGTGGACCTGCGGAATGCAGCGGAAACTGTAAGGGTCCTGCACATGCTCCTTGTGCCGGGCGATGAGTTCGCTCCCTTCGAGGATTTCCATGAATTTTTCTCCCGTCAGAATCTGGCCTTTGTGGGGACGCAGATGATGGGTTAGGGGCAGGAAAGGTTCAATACGGCCGTCATAGGCGTCCAGGGACATGGCGCCGATAAGGTCGGCCCAGCGGCTGAGACGGATGCTCTTGAGGATGCTCCAAATCGCGTGGGCGCTCATGAACTGCGTCCCGTTCAGCAGGGCGAGGCCTTCTTTGGACTGGAGACGGATGGGCTCCCAACCTTTTTCTTTCCAGACTTCGGCCGCCGGACGGACCTGCCCTTTGTACAGGACTTCTCCCATGCCGATCAGCGGCAGGCTCAGGTGGGCCAGGGGGGCCAGGTCACCGGATGCGCCGAGGGAGCCCTGCTGGTAAACGACCGGAAGGATGTCGTCGTTGAACATGTCCACGAGGCGCTGCACGGTAATGAGCTGGGCACCGGAATGGCCATAGGAAAGGGACTGGGCCTTCAGCAGGAGCATGATTTTCACGATGGCGGGACGGACGGTTTCTCCCGCACCGCAGGCGTGTGACATGACCAGGTTGTGCTGCAGCTGGCTCAGGTCTTCTTTAGGAATTGTAACATTATAAAGGGAGCCGAATCCCGTGGTGACACCGTAGACGGGACGGCCGATATCATCCATCTTCTTGTCCAGGTAAGCGCGGCATTTGACGATGGCGTCTACCGCTTCCCGGGAAAGGACCAGTTTTTCATGATTGTCCAGGATCTGCTTGACTTGCTCCAGGGACAGATGGGCATGTGAAATTTCGTGCATATCAGATGTTCAGGTTATTCAGGATCAGGTTTTCGTCGGCTTCGTAGGGGAGGGTGACGTGAAGCTGGGGTGTGCGGGCCATTTCGCGTTCGATGGCAAAGCGGGCGGCGCTGTTGCGGGCCCAGCTGCGGCGGGCGATGCCGTTGTTGACATCCCAGAAGAGCATCTCGCGGATGTGGCGTTCGCTGTCCTCGGAACCGTCGATGACCATGCCGAATCCGCCGTTGATGACCTCGCCCCAGCCTACGCCGCCGCCATTGTGGATGGATACCCAGGTGGCGCCGCGGAAGCCGTCGCCGATGACATTCTGCACGGCCATGTCGGCACAGAACTGGCTGCCGTCGTAGATATTGGAGGTTTCGCGGAAGGGAGAGTCGGTGCCGGAGACGTCATGATGGTCGCGTCCCAGGACGATGGGGGCCGATATCTCGCCTTTCCGGATGGCTTCGTTAAAGGCGAGGGCGATGCGTGTACGGCCTTCGCAGTCGGCGTACAGGATGCGGGCCTGGGAGCCGACGACAAGGTGGTTTCGGCCGGCTTCCTGGATCCAGTGGATGTTGTCCTGCATCTGTCCGGCAATCTCTTCCGGCGAACGGGCGGCGATTTCCGAGAGCACCCGGACGGCCAGCTCGTCGGTCTTGGCAAGGTCTTCCGGCTTTTCGCTCATGCACACCCAGCGGAACGGGCCGAACCCGTAGTCGAAGTACAGCGGACCCATGATGTCCTGCACGTAGGAGGGATAGCGGAAGGAACCGTCGGGTTTGAGGACATCGGCCCCGGCGCGGGAGCTTTCCAGGAGGAAGGCGTTGCCGTAGTCGAAGAAATACATGCCCTTTTCGCTGAGCCGGTTGATGGCGGCCACCTGCCTGCGGAGCGATTCCTGCACGGCGGCGCGGAAGGCATCGGGATCCTGGGCCATCATGTACTGTGCGTCTTTCAGGGAGAGGCCAACGGGATAATAGCCGCCGGCCCAGGGGTTGTGGAGGGAGGTCTGGTCGCTGCCCAGGTCGACGTGGATGTCCTCGTCGGCCAGACGTTCCCAGAGGTCTACGACATTGCCGACGTACGCCAGGGAGACGATTTCTTTGGCGGCGACGGCCTTGCGGATGCGGGGGATCAGCTCGTCCAGGTTTTCGTGAAGTTCGTCCACCCAGCCCTGCTCGTAGCGCTTCCGGGCGGCGAGCGGGTTGATTTCCGCGGTAACGCTCACCACGCCGGCGATGTTACCGGCCTTGGGCTGGGCGCCCGACATTCCGCCGAGTCCGGCGGTGACAAAGAGCAGCGCCCTGTCATCCTGGCCGTGCGCGTGGGCTTTCACTTTCCTTGCCGCATTCATCACCGTGATGGTGGTGCCGTGCACGATACCCTGCGGGCCGATGTACATATAGCTGCCGGCGGTCATCTGTCCGTACTGGCTCACGCCCAGGGCGTTGAGGCGCTCCCAGTCGTCGGGCTTGGAGTAGTTGGGAATGACCATGCCGTTGGTGACTACCACGCGCGGAGCGTCCTTATGGCTGGGGAACAGGCCCAGCGGATGACCGGAGTACATGACAAGAGTCTGCTCGTCGGTCATGGTGGCCAGGTACTGCATGGTGAGGCGGTACTGGGCCCAGTTCTGGAAAATGGCACCGTTGCCGCCGTAGATGATGAGCTCGTGCGGATGCTGGGCCACTCTTTCGTCCAGGTTGTTCTGGATCATGGCCATGATGGCAGCAGCCTGGCGGCACTTGGCGGGATACTCGTCGATGGGCCGCGCATAAATCTTATAGGAAGGCCTGTAACGGTACATGTAAATGCGGCCGTAGGTCTTGAGTTCCCGGGCGAATTCCGGTGCCAGGGCGGCATGGAGTTCCTTCGGGAAGTAGCGGAGGGCGTTTTTCAGGGCCAGTACTTTCTGCCCGGGCGTCAGGATATCCTTGCGGCGCGGAGCGTGGTTGATCTTTTGGTCATAGGGTTTGGCTTCCGGCAGTTGCGCGGGAATGCCTGCCAATATCTCTTCTTGAAACTGTGTCATTCTGAACGAAGTGAAGAATCTATAATAGTGAAGAATCTATAATTCAATGTGTTTTTCGACGGCTTCCAGGATGTCGGCCTGCAGTTTTTCCGCCTCGGCGACAATTTCATCGGCCCTTTCCAGGAGCGGCTGGGCGGGAGTCTTGTCCTTCAGGGAGGCGGCGTTGATGCGGACGTTCAGGCGGGCGCCGCGGATACCGGCCAATGCGGCCAGGGCGGCTACGCCGGCGTCAGAGGCACTGGCGGGATTGCCTTCGCGGGCCATGGCAAGGGCCAGGGGAAGGGTTTTCAGGGCTTCCTCCATGGTCATGAGCGGAACACGCGCGGCGTACAGGGTAGCTTCTTCCAATGCTTTTTCCCGGGCTTCTTTTTCTTCCGGAGTTCCCTTGGGCATGGAGAACACATCCATGATCCGGTTGAAGGCGGCGGTGTCTTCGTCAATCAGGCGGAGCAGGCTGTTCAGGCGGGCCTGGCCTTGGACGGCGACGTCGGAGAATTCTTTCCAGCGGCTGTCCCAGCCTCTTTTGTGGGAGGACAGGTTGGCGACCATGGTGGCGAGGGCTGCCGCAAAAGCGCCCATCGTGGCCGATACCGACCCGCCGCCCGGCGCTGCGCTTTCCGAGGCCGTTTCCCGTGCGAAACCTTCTACGGTGAGGTCGATGAGGCGCCTGGCCGGCTCTTCCATCAGGTACTCGATGACTTTTTCCTTGGGGTTGAAGGGTTTAAGGTCGTCCAGGGACATGGATTTGACGGCAATCTTTACGATTTCCGCCTCGCTGATGCCCAGCGAGCGCTGCTGTTTCTCCAGATAGAATCGGCCGGCTTCCAGGAGGACGCGTTTGGGAACCAGACCCACGATTTCCGCACCGGTGACGCGGAGTCCGCGGGCTGCTGCCGCACGGCAGACTTCTTCAAACGCGACATGGAGCGGGGTCTTGTCAATGTCCGTGATGTTCATGGACACCTGGGCGATGCCGTATTCGTCAATATACCAGCCGATGGCCTTGCATCCCTTCAGGGTGCCCGGAATCCAGATCTGGTTGCCGTTTTCGTCTTTCAGGAGCTTCCCGGTGAGGGAACCGCCTTCCCGGGCTTTGCGGCCCTTTTCCCGCACATCGAAGGCGACGGCCATGGCGCGGCGGGTGGAGGTGGTGTTCAGGTTGAAGTTGACGGCTACGAGAAAACCGCGGGCACCTACGTTGGTGGCACCGCAGCGGGCTACCTTCTCCGTAAAGAGACCGCCGCCGAAGTCCGGTTTCCGGTCGGGATCGGCCATTTTTTCGGGCAGGGCTTCATATTCGCCTTCCCGGCAGACGGCAAGGTTCCGGCGCTCCGGCTTGAAAGCCGCCGCCTCATAGCAGTAGCAGGGGATGCCCAGTTCATTATAGAGCCTTTCCGCGAGCTGGCGGGCCAGGGCGGCACATTCTTCCAGGGTGATATCCGATACGGGAATGAGGGGCAGTACATCGGTGGCGCCGCTTCTGGGATGGGCGCCATGGTGGGTACGCATGTCGATGAGCTCCTGGGCTTTCGCGGCGCCGCGGAATGCGGCTTCCAGGACGGGCTCCGGCGCACCCACGAAGGTGACGACCGTCCGGTTGGTGGCTTCTCCCGGGTCTATATCCAGCACTTTGACGCCTTCTACGGAGCGGATGGCGTCCACAATTGCCTCAATGACAGCCTTGTTGCGGCCTTCGCTGTAATTCGGAACACATTCGATGAGTTTAGCCATAAGTTTTCGTGTTATTTGGGTGCATAAAGATAGTCATTCTTTCTGAGACTGCAAAAGGATACTTCTATTTGTTTCCCGGAAATAATTATTAACTTTGTATGTTATTAACGAGAAAAATTAACACTAAAACTTAAGTATATGAAGAAATTGTTTATTTCATTGTTCCTGGTTGCCTCCGTGTTTTCCGCCGCGGCCCAGGATGGCGAAAAGGAAATGAAGAAAGGCTGGAGCTTCGGCCTTCTTCCTACTGCCACTTATTCCGTTGACAATGGCTTCCAGGCCGGCGCCTTCGGCGACGTGTATTATTATGGTGACGGTTCCACCTACCCGGATCCCCTCCACAAGATCAGTTGGGAAGCTTCCTATTTCACCAAGAGCCAGCGCATGCGCCTGTACCTGGCTTACGACTCCAAGTACCTGATCCCCGGCATGCGCGTCAACGCCTCGGTCACCTATGTGAACGACCCGCTGTACAGCTTCTGGGGCTTCAACGGTCCGGCATCCCTGACCAATCTCGCGGAACCCTATGACACGTATTGGACCAACAAGGAAACCGACATCAACTACTACGGCATGAGCCGCAAGATGCTCCGCGTGCTGGCCAATTTCCAGGGCCGTATCACCGACAACCTGAACTGGGCCGCCGGCGTGAACTTCTGGAACTGGAAGCTCGGCGACATGGAGGACAAGGGCTACAAGAAGGAAGGCGAAACGGACAAGTCCTACTACAAAAAAACCGCGACGCTGTACCGCGATTATCAGAGCCTGGGCATCATCAAGGCCGACGAGGCTGCCGGCGGCAACGCGCTGGAATTCAATGCCGGCCTGGTGTATGACACCCGTGACATCGAGGCCGCCCCGAACCACGGTATCTGGGCTGAGGCTTATCTGAACGGCAATGTCCTGCAGCACAAGTACCTGAAAGCCTGCGCCTACTTCCGTCACTATGTGGACATTCCCATCCACATTCCGGCCGGAGACCCTGTATTCGCCTATCGTCTGGCCTGGCAGCAGACCATTGCCGGCGAGACGCCCCTTTACATGATCCAGAACAACCCGCTGCTGGTTCAGCGCAACATGATCTCCGAAGGCTTCGGCTCTTCCAACACCATCCGCGGCCTGCGTGAGAACCGCATCCTCACCGAAGGCTTCGCATGGGCCAACGTGGAACTGCGTGTGAAACTGGTGAACTTCAAGCTTTTCAACCAGTACTTCTACATCGCCGTGAACCCGTTCTTCGATGCCGGTATCATCACCAAGGCTTACCGCACCGCTGAGTTCGAAGCGGCCAAGACGGCGCTCGTCCCTACGTATCTTCCTCTGAACCAGCTTTACGACGCCGGTAAAGTGGGCGACTTCGTCTACAGCGGCGGTGCCGGTCTGAAGATTGCCATGAACCAGAACTTCATCGTCTCCGTAGAACTGGCCAAGTGCTTCTACAAACCGCTCGACGCGGGCATGTGGCTGGGTATCGGCATCAACTATCAGTTCTAAGAGACCATGAAAAAGATTCTGAACATTGCAGCCATCGCCCTGATGGCCCTTTCCCTGAACAGCTGCCTCGCCGGCAAGTTCATGGCTCATTACGCCCTTACGCCCACCCCTCACGGCGTGGATGACATTGAGCGCACTCGCCATAAGGCCGATTCACTCATGCCCGGTTCCACTGCCTGGTACGACAATTACAAAGCCCAGGGCATCCTGAAAGACGAATGGATCACCAGCGACGAGGGCCATAAACTCCACGCCTGCTACATCCCTGCGAAAGACCCTGCAAATGCCCAGGGAACTGCTATCGTGGTTCACGGCTACGGAGACAACCACTTTGTCTTCCTCTATCTTGTGCGCATGTATCGGGACACCTTCAACTACAATGTCCTGTTCCCGGACCTCCAGTACCACGGTTACTCGGAAGGCGAGGAAATCCAGATGGGCTGGAAAGACCGCCTGGACATGCTGAAATGGATCGAAGTGGCCCATCAGAAATTCAATGACGACTTCATGGTGCTCCACGGCGTGTCCATGGGTGCAGCTACCGTCATGATGACCAGCGGCGAGCCCCTTCCGGACTACGTGAAGTGCTTTGTGGAGGATTGCGGCTACTGCTCTGTGACCGACCAGTTCAAGAAGAATCTGGACGACATGAGCAAGCTCCTCCCCAATGCCATCATCACCAGCGCGAGCATTGTTTCCGGCAAAGAAAACGGCTGGAGATTCGAAGAGGCCGACTGCCGCCCCCAGCTTGCCAAGTGCGACCGCCCGATGTTTTTCATCCACGGCGACGCGGACGACTTCGTCCCCTTCAGCCACCTCTGGGAGAACTACAAGGCCAAGAAAACCGGTTATAAGGACTATTGGGTAGCCCCCGGCGCCGTCCATGCCAATTCCTATGCCAAGTATCCTGAGGAGTATACCCGGAAAGTCGGGAACTTCCTCAAGACTGTCAAGAACATGATCGCCGTGGGCAATTATCCCCTCGGCGCCCCTTGCGGAGTTATTGTGAACAAATAATATGGCAGGAAAGTATATTTTAGCCCTGGACCAGGGAACCAGCTCTTCCAGGGCTATTGTCTTTGACCACGACGGAAACATCTGTTCCGTGGCCCAGCAGGAATTCCCGCAGTACTTCCCCCAGCCCGGCTGGGTGGAGCACGACCCCATGGAAATCTGGTCTTCGGAAGCGGCCGTCATCGCCGAGGCTATCTCCAAGATCGGAATCAACGGCTTGGATATCGCCGCCATCGGCATTACCAACCAGCGGGAGACCACCATTGTCTGGGATGCCCGGACGGGACAGCCTGTCTGCAAGGCCATCGTCTGGCAGGACCGCCGTACGTCGGCCTTTTGCGATTCGCTCAAAGAGCGCGGCCTGGTGGATAAGATCCGCGAAAAGACCGGTCTCATCATCGATGCCTATTTCTCCGGCACCAAGATCAAATGGATCCTGGACAATGTCCCCGGTGCCCGTGAAAAGGCCGAGGCAGGATACCTCCGCTTCGGTACGGTGGACAGCTGGCTGGTCTGGCAGCTTACCCGCGGGGAAGTGCACATCACGGATGTGTCCAACGCTTCCCGTACCATGCTGTTCAACATCAATACGCTGCAGTGGGACACCGAGCTACTGGAACTGCTGGACATCCCGCAGTCCATGATGCCCACCGTCCGCTCCTCTTCGGAGGTGTACGGTTACACCAAGACCACCATCTTTGCCCATGAGGTGCCCATCGCCGGCATTGCCGGAGACCAGCAGGCCGCCCTTTTCGGCCAGATGTGCACGGCACCCGGCTCTGTGAAGAATACGTATGGCACCGGCTGCTTCCTCCTGATGAACACCGGCACCCAGCCCATTCTCTCGCGCAACAACCTCCTTACGACCATCGCATGGAAGATCGGAGATACGGTGAATTATGCCCTGGAAGGATCCATCTTCGTGGGTGGCAGCGTGGTGCAGTGGCTGCGTGACGGCCTGGGCATCATCCGTTCCTCCTCCGAGGTGGAAGCCCTGGCGGCCAGCGTCCCGGACAACGGCGGTGTCTACTTCGTCCCCGCCCTTACCGGTATGGGCGCCCCTTACTGGGACCAGTACGCCCATGGCGTCATCTGCGGCATCACCCGTGGAACCACGTCGGCCCATATCGCCCGTGCGGCGCTGGAAGGCATCGCGTTCCAGACCATGGACATTGTCCGCGCCATGGAAAAGGATGCCGGCGTCTCTCTGGCCGAACTGAAAGTGGACGGCGGCGCTTCCCGCAACAACCTCATGATGCAGTTCCAGGCCGACATCCTCGGCGCCGACGTCATCCGCCCGCAGGTGACGGAGACCACCGCCCTGGGCGCCTGCTACCTGGCCGGCCTCGCCGTCGGCTACTGGAAAGACATCGAGGAAGTCAAACGTCAGTGGCAGGCGGAGCGGACCTTCACCCCTTCCGGTGCCGACATGACTCCGGTCAAGGAAGGCTGGGCCGACGCCATCGGCAGAACCGTAAGTAAATAATTGATTAGTATGACACAGTATATTTTCGAATTCATCGGCACCTTGGTGCTGGTCCTGCTGGGAGACGGTGTCTGCGCCGCCTGCTCCCTGAATAAATCCAAGGCGAAAGGCGCCGGCTGGGTGGTGATCGCCCTGGGCTGGGGCCTTGCCGTGATGATGGGCGTGCTGATCGCCGGCCCTGTTTCCGGCGCGCACCTGAACCCTGCTGTCACGCTGGGCCTTGCTATCGCCGGAACATTCCCCTGGGCATCTGTCTGCGGTTATATCGTGGCGCAGATGCTGGGCGGTTTCCTTGGCGCCGTACTGGTCTGGATTTTCTACAAAGACCATTATAAAGCCACGGCCGACGAGCCCGACACCATCCTGGGCACGTTCTGCACCATGCCGGCCATCGCCAATCCCTGGCGCAATTTCGTCTGTGAGGTCATCGCCACCTGCCTGCTGGTTTTCGTGATCCTGGCTCTCGGCTTCAGCGGAAACGCCTTCCAGATCGGCGGCGTCGCCGCATCGACCGGCTCCCTGGGCTCCTGGCCCGTGACCTGCCTGATCATGAGTATCGGCATGTCCCTTGGCGGAACCACCGGTTACGCCCTGAACCCGGCCCGTGACCTGAGCCCCCGCTGCGCCCACGCTGTCCTTCCCATCGAAGGGAAGCGGGACAGCGGCTGGTGGTACAGCTGGATTCCCGTCGCCGGCCCCTGCGTGGGCGCCGCCCTCGCCGCCGGTCTGTACGTGCTGGTCTTTTAATTGTATTTCCGGACCACTTGAATGAGCCGGTCCGGATAATTGGAGATGATGGCATCGACTCCGCAGGAAACCATGCGGGCGATGTCATCTTCTTCGTCTACCGTCCATGGCACGACTTTGATGCCCAGGGCATGGCAGTAGGCGACATTCTCACGGGTCACCTGGCTGAAGTGGGGCGACCACCAGCGGGGAAGGAAACTCAGGGAAGCGAGAATGTCGGCAATTTCCGGCTCCTGGTCGGTGAGGAAGGACAGCTGCACCTGCGGATAATGCGCATGGATGTATTCCAGCGCGCGGATGTCGAAACTCTGCACCACCAGACGGTCTCCCAGGTTCTTTGAAAGGAGCAGGGGAATGCAGGTGTCGCAGAATTCCTCGTAAGAAGGCCAAAGATTCCCTTCGCCCTTGCCTTTGCGGGATTTGATTTCGATATTGTAACGGAAAGGGGAGAGGTGGTTGTCCCGGGCGTAGTTTTCCGTGAAATCAATCAGGTCGGAAGCCAGGGGCTTGTGTTCGGAGACCTTTTTTTGTTCGGGCCAGCGGTCCACGAAACGCAGGCCGACGTCGTATTTCGCGATGCTGTCATACGGCATGGTGTACAGGTACTCCTTGGGGTCTTCTTTTTGGATGAGCGTACTGTCGGGACGCATGGAATACCGGGGATGGAAGTAATTGTCATGGGAAACGACCACCTTTTTGTCGGCCGACAGCTGGAGGTCGAATTCCAGGGTGTTCACATGCAGGTCCATGGCGTTTTTCATGGCCGACAGCGTGTTTTCCGGCATCAGGCCGGCGCCGCCCCTGTGGGCCTGCAGGTCGATGTAGCTGCCCCTGAGGTCGAAGGTATGGGTCCAAGTGCGGCCGTCCGGGGCTGAAACCGTCATCGTTACCTCGGAAGCATACTGTGAGGGCGTGGCGATAAAGTAATGCTGCTCTGCAATGGGGCGTTTGTAGCCCGGAATCTTGGAGAAGTCGCCTTTGTATACCGCCAGGATTTCCTGTCCGTAGCTGGTGGAAAAGTCGCTTTGACGTTCCAGAGAGCCCATTTCCACGCCGTCCTGCGTCCAGGTGCAGGTCCAGTTCCCGTCGGCCCCCCAGGCGTTGGCCAGGACGCTGTTGGGATGCCGCCAGGCTTTGTCCATCTCTATGAATTCCACCTGGAAGTCGTCCGGATAATCCAGGTTGTGCCAGCGCCAGCTGCGGTTTTCCCCGACACGGGTAATGATCTCGTATCCACGGGGAGAGCCGTCCCGGCACCAGTCGGTGGCCCACCAGGCGCCCCCGATGGCTGCGGCGTTGTTGTCTGTCACATGGTCGTTGATGCGCAGTTTGTTCATGATGTGCGTGTGGCCGGAGAGAATGTCCACGGTGTATCCTTCCAGCAGGTCCAGCAAGCGCCGGGCATTCACGATGTCGTTGCTCTTCATCTCATGGACAAAACGGATGGGGCTGTGTTGGGCGACGAAGATGTGCGTCCCCTTGGGAATAAACTGCAGCAGGCCGGCCACGAATCCCAGGGTCTCTTCGGAATAGCCCTCCTGGTAATTGTTGGAACTCTTTTCCGGATCGTCGGTTCCGTTCCCTTTGAACAGGATACTGTTCAGGCCGATCACCAGGTCTTTCCCCAGCCAGAAAGCATAGTTGTACGGGCCGAAAGCCTCCTCATACCCTTCTCCGGCGGCAATTCCGTCCCGGTTCTGGATGAAATCATGGTTGCCGATGACGGCGTAGAAGGGAATGCCGGTCGAGGCCATGGCTTTCTTGTACGGTTCATAGACCCAGAGTTTGTTCCAGGCAATGTCTCCGAGGGCGATGCCGATAGTCTGGCGCTCTGCGGCGTACTTTTTGGCCATGCCCCTGAGGTCTCCCAGCGGACGCCCCATAAAACGCGCCAGATGCTTTTTGTTCTGCATCTGAGGGTCGGAAACTGAGAACAGGGTATAGTCTTCATTGTCGGAGAGTTTGTTCAGGCGGAAATCAAAAGCCTTCGTTCCTTTGAGGGGCAGGTAGAACTGCGGAGTGCCGGAGGAAAAGTCGGCCACATAGCCCGAAGGGGTGATGACAAATACGAAACGGGCATCCTTGTGGGTGTTGAGGGTGAAACTTCCGTCGGCTTTGGTGGAGGTGAAGCGGTATCCGTCCGATACGATGACGCCAGGGAGCGCTTTTCCTTCCGAGGAAACGTTTCCGCGTACTTTCCTTGCCTGGGCGGGCAGGACAATCAAACAGGCCGTGAGAATGGCCAGGAACGTATTTTTCATAGTTTGGTTTATTACTGGATTCCGTATTTGTGAAGGATGGCCAGGATGGCTTTTTCGATGGATTTGGCCCAGAGGCTGTATCCGTGATTGGAAGGATGGATTCCGTCAACGGACGTCTCGTGGTCCGGGGCGCCGGCATCCGGGTAAATATAATAGACATCCGGATACCGGGCGCAGGCGACGGCCATCAGGGAATCCACGAGCGCGATGCGGGATTCCTCTTTTTGGGCCGATGCCGTGTTGAAATTGCGGTTTTCCCTGTAGATGGTCCGCTGGAAAATCAGGGGTTTTCCGGGATGGGCCCCGGTCATTTTTTCGATGAAGGGGAACAGCCGTTCACGGATCTGGGCTTCGTTAGGATTGGAAAATGTATCAAAAACAAAACCGTCCACGGGAGCATCCATGAGGGCGTCGGCAAAATAGGGCTGCATTTTGCAGTTGCCGCTGCATCCCAGGCTCAGCAGTTGGATGCCGGTGCTTCGGGAGAATTGGGCGGGGTAGGTCATGCCGCTCCGGGAGGTGCTGATTCCGTGGGTGAAGCTGGATCCGAAGATGCCGATCCGGTGCCGGAAAGGGTTGGGGAGTGCACGCAAATGGCAGCCTTCCTGTATGCCGATCTGGATGGAAAGTTCTTCGCTGAGGAGAGGAAGGTACAGCAGGCATTCCTTTTCTCCCGCGTCCATTGCCTGCACGACGGTTACTTCTGACACCTGCTTGTTCTGGGCGGCGGCTCCGGCCCACAGCCATCGGCCGTCTTTCCGGATGTACAGGTCATAGCCATAGGCGCTGATTCCCATGGTGTTCACGGGCGTTTCCTTCTCTCCGAAAACCGTCTTCACCTTGATGATGGGGCTGTCCGTGGAGAATGCGACGGCAATGCCGGAAGACTCCCTGACCTGGCGGTTTTCCGACCGGGTGAAGCCTTTGTACTTCACCGTATCTACCCGGTGATAGGGATTGGGCGTGTCCGGGAACAGTTTTCCGGTAAGGGTAAGGGAAGAGGCTTCCGTGTAGACAATCTCCTGTGCCTGAAGGCAGTAAGAACTGATGAGCGCCAGCAGAATAATGAAAAAGTCCCGTTTAAACATAGCGATATATAAGCTTGTCGAATCAAAGATAATAAAAAAATTACTTTTGCCTTCCGTTTTTATTAAAAAATTCATAATTTTACCTTGAAAAACCGAACTAGACTTATGAACGACAGTCATTTTTCTGTACTTTATTATCTATCAGTTATTTGTGCTATTGGGCTCTTCGTGGCAGGCTGCAGCGGGAAGGAAGATAATCCGTCTGCAGGCGGGAGTCTCCTTGAGAGTGTCCAGTTTGACGTCCCGGAAAAGATGGAGATAGAATACGGCGCTCCCACCATTTCTTTCCGGGTGCAGTTTTCCAAGGCGCCCCAGCAGGGAGATCAGATTGTCCTCGGCAATCTTTCCCCTTGCGCCATACAGAATATCACCTCCACCTTTTTTGATGTGAATATCTCCGGGCTTTGGGACCAGTCCTTCGGCAACGGGACTTATACGGTGAATATCCGCCGCGGAACCACGTCCAAAAAGATGGGTCAGATGCAGGTCGTGGTGAAAGCCAAGGAAGAAGAGGGCTTGAAACCGGCCGCCGGGAGTACGGTATACGGCAAGGTAATCTGCGACGGGGAGGGGGTTCCGGATGTGGTGGTCTCCGACGGCGTGCAGGTGGTGAAGACAGACAAGGACGGCGTGTACCAGCTCGCGTCGGCCAAATACCACAAATACGTGTTCGTGAGCGTCCCTTCCGGCTATGAGCCCCTGAGAAGCGGCATCCTGCCCGTTATCCACAGCCAGCTGGAACAGCCGTCCAACGTTCCCGAAAGAGTGGATTTCCAGCTCAAGAAAGTCTCCGGGCAGGAGAACCATACCATGCTCATGCTGGGAGACATCCACCTCGCGAACCGCACCAATGACCGCAACCAGTTCAAGGCTTTTGTCAATGACATCAACGCTTATACGCAGACGTTGAGCGGTCCCATGTACGGCCTCACCCTGGGCGACATGACCTGGGACTTGTACTGGGAAGTCAATAATTACGGTTACAGGGAATATCTGGCCGACGCCCAGACCATCACCGGTCTGACAATCTACCAGACCATCGGCAACCATGACCACAGCATGTACCAGATAGGGGACTACAATACCGTGGAAGAGTATAAGAAGGTCGTTGCGCCCACGTATTATTCCTTTAATGTGGGAAAAGTGCATTATGTGGTGCTGGACGACGTGGAGTGTACCAATAAGGAGGCCACGACGGATGAAAAGGGAAATCCCTGCTATGTCCGTACTTATAAAGACCATCTGGTGGACCAGCAGATTGACTGGCTCCAGAAAGACCTGGCCTTTGTGCCCACGTCTACGCCTCTGGTGGTCTCCATGCATATTCCCATGTACAATCCCAGCGGTTCCGTCAGGATGGACGGGGCTTCCAAACTGACCGCCCTGTTGAGCAAGTATCCCAAGGTGCATGTATACACCGCCCATACGCATACCATCTACAATGTGGACAAGACATCCACAAACCACATCTTCGAACACAATGCAGGGTCCATTTGCGGAACCTGGTGGTGGAGTGCGCAGGAGACGCCCGGTGTGCACATCGGCCAGGACGGTTCTCCCGGCGGATATACCGTCCTGAAAGTGAACGGGACAGACTTCCAGTGGCAGTACAAGGCTACGGGAAGCAGCGTGTCGGAACAGTTCCGCACCTATGACCGGAACAACACCCTCATTACAGCCGACAAGTACATTCCTTCGGCTACCAATGAAACCTATAAGGCCGACTTCAAGCCCGGTCTTTGGGCAACGCCGGATGCAACAAACGAAGTGTATGTCAATGTCTGGAACTGGGATCCTTCCTGGAAGCTGGAAGTGACGGAAAACGGGTCGGTCCTTGCGTCCTCCCAGGTGACCGTTCCGGATCCGCTCCACCTGATTGCCTATACGGCCAAACGCATCAACAAGAACTCCAAAGCCACATTCGCGACGACCACGAACGCCCATACCTTCAAGGTGAAGGCATCGTCGGCCTCTTCTACCCTGGAAATCAAGGTGACGGACCGTTTTGGGAACGTGTACACGGAATCCATGAAGCGTCCTAAAGCTTTTGATACAGAGACTTATAAACACTAATCCAATATAAACTATGAGACAGATTAAACGAATTGCTGTTTCCCTGGTTTTGGCCTTGGGAGCCCTCTGGTCCCTGAATGCCCAGAACCGGGTTGTCACGGGCGTCGTCCAGGATACGGGCGGCGCACCGGTGGTGGGCGCTGTCGTCATGGTCCCCGGTACCAACAATGCCGCAGTGACCGGAGCGGACGGTGCCTTCTCCATCCGTGTGGATGACCGGCAGGTTGCCTTCGAGGTATCCTGCCTGGGTTATGTAACCACTCAGGTAAACGTCCCCGCGTCCCAGAGCCGCGTGAATGTAGTCCTCCAGGAGGACAACATGATGTTGGAAGAGACAGTGGTGGTCGGTTACGGCGTTCAGAAAAAAGTGAATCTCACCGGCGCCGTGACTGCCGTGGAGAGTTCCCAGCTGGAAAACCGTACCGCCCATAATCTGTCCACCATGCTGCAGGGATCGGTTCCGGGCCTGAACATCACCACGTCCAGTGGTAATCCCGGTTCTACCGGTTCCCTCAACATCCGTGGTTACACCTCCATCAACGGCGGTGATCCGCTGGTCCTTATCGACGGCGTCGAGGGCAGCCTCAACCGCATCAATCCCCAGGATGTTGCATCCATCTCCGTCATCAAGGATGCGTCCTCCGCAGCCGTTTACGGTGCCCGCGCCGCTTACGGTGTCATTCTTGTCACCACCAAGAGCGGCAAGGCGGACGAGAGCGCCAGGGTGCGTTACAGCGGCCGCTGGGGTGTGGAAATGCCCACTACCTCCACCGACTGGGAAACCACGGGTTACTGGTCCGTGTACACCCTGAACAAGTTCTGGTACGAGAGCAAGGGTTCCAATTATGTGAACTACACGCAGGAAGACATGATGGAACTCCTGAGCCGTATCAACGATAAGACCGAGAACCCTGAACGTCCCTGGGTCGTCATCAAGGACGGCAAGTATAAGTACTATGCCAACACCGACTGGTGGCATGAACTGTACAATGACGTACACCCGACCACCAACCACAGCGTCAGCGTGAGCGGCGGCTCGAAGGATGTCAAGTACTACCTCTCCGGCCAGTACGACCGGCAGCAGGGTATGGTAAAGGTCCGTCCCGACGTGTATCAGAAATACAATCTGCGCGCCAAGATCGACGCCCGGATTACCCCGTGGGCCAGCATCAGCAACAATACCAACTTCTTTGTAGGAACCTACGATTATCCCGGCATAGCTGACATTCAGGATTCCTTTGCTCTCGGCGACCGTCATGCTCCGGCCTGTTTCCCGCTTCAGAACCCTGACGGGACATGGCTTTACAGTGTAGATGCGCTGGGTTACCGTGTGGCCAACGGCCGTCACTGGGCTTTCGCCTCCAACAATCTGAACATTCAGAAGCGCACTGACCTGACCAACACCACGGAACTCGTCCTTACGCCCCTCAAAGGGCTTTCGCTCAGGGCCAATTACACGTACCGTACCTATAACAACCACGACACGCACCGGCGCAATGTCCTTACCTATTCCCAGTACCCCGGTGTGACGGCCACGTATCAGAATACCGGTGCGTTCGACAACTACATGACGGAGTCCGTCCAGGAATATGTCCGCCAGACCGTGAACGCTTATGCCACTTACGAACACAGCTTCGCCGATGCACACAACCTGAAGGTGATGGGCGGTTTCAACTATGACGACTATCACTACAAGAGAGTGTATGCAAAGGGGTACGACCTCATCACGTCCGAACTGTCAGACCTGGCCCTCATCTCCACGGACACCCGTGCTCCCGAAGTGGGCGGCAACCAGTCTGCCTGGCGGATGAGCGGTTTCTTCGGCCGTCTGAACTATGACTATAAAGGACGCTATCTGTTTGAAACGTCGGCCCGTTATGATGGTTCTTCCCGCTTCTCCGCCGGTCACAAGTGGGGCTTCTTCCCCTCCGTATCCGTCGGCTGGCGCATCAGCGAGGAACCTTTCTTCGCCGCGATCAGGCCTGTGGTGAACAACTTCAAGATCAGGGCTTCCTACGGCACCCTGGGCAACCAGAATGTGGCGAACTTCTCCTACATCCGCCTGGTAAACTTCAAGACGTTCGCCGGGTATAACTTCGGCGACGCCACCATGGCCCGGTATACCTACCTGGACGATCCGGTGGCCTCCGACAAGACCTGGGAAACCTCCAAGCAGACCAACCTGGGCGTAGACCTGGCTTTCTTCGGGAACAAACTCGAGTTCACCGGCGAGGCCTACATCCGCGACACCGACGGCATGCTTACGGACGGCATGGATCTCCCCGCCGTCTATGGCGCCGGCGTTCCCCAGATGAATGCGGCGGACCTTCGCACCAAGGGCTATGAACTTTCCCTGAGCTGGAGAGACTCGTTCAAGCTGATCGGCAAAGATTTCGAATACTTCGTCAAAGGCTCCCTCAGTGAGTTCCGTTCCAATATTACCCGCTTCAACAATGCCACCAAGCTTCTGTCCAATTACTACGAAGGCATGGAGCTGGGTGAAATCTGGGGCTTCCATGTGGACGGCCTTTTCGCCAGTGACGAGGAGGCCCATGAATATACCACGGCCGTAGATCAGTCTTACTTCAACGCCAACCTGAACGGCGGCTGGAAGGCCGGTGACCTGAAGTATGCCGACCTGGACGGCGACGGCGTCGTCGGTATCGGCAAGAACACCCTGGCCGAGCACGGTGACCAGATTTATCTGGGCAACTCGCTGCCCCGTCTGCATTATGGCTTCCAGCTGGGCTTCTCCTGGGCCGGTTTCGACGTAAGCGCTTTCTTCGAGGGAACCGGTAACCACTACTGGTATCCTTCCCGCTACAACTTTGACTTCTGGGGTCCCTACAGCCTGGGTTATCCTACCTTCCTGGCCAAGAATTTCCTGGACAACTGCTGGAGCGAAGAGACGCCCAATGCGTACTTCCCCCGTCCCCGTTCCAATGTGGCCTCCAATGGCGGCGGTGAACTGGGCCGCGTGAACGACCGCTACATCCAGAATATCCGTTACCTGCGTTTCAAGAACCTCACCGTCGGCTATAACCTCCCGAAGAAACTCTTGAACAAGATCGGTTTTGAGCAGATTCGCGTCTATGTTTCCGGTGAGAACATTGCCTACTGGTCTCCGATCACCAAGGTAACGGACCATCTGGATCCGGAAAGCTGCTTCGACCGTGACGGAAATCCTACCAGCGACCTCAACAACACTTCCTATCCCTGGCAGAAGACTTTCATGGTGGGTGTGGACATTACTTTCGGCGGCAAGGCCGGCAAGAGTAAAACCGCCTCCGCCCAGCCTTCAACCCTCGCTCCCGAGGTGCGTGAAGTGGTCCGCGAGGTCATCAAGGAAAAGATTGTGGAAGTTCCTGTCGAGAAGGTCGTCGAAGTGGAGAAAGTGGTGAATAACAACCTCCAGGGTGAATACACCGACGATCTGTACTTCGTGATCGGCAAGACGGAGATCCGTCCCGAAGAGGCCTTGAAACTGGGCCGCATCTGCCAGATTATGGACGAGAATCCGCAGGCCGTCATCACTATCACCGGTTATGCCGATTCCAATACCGGGTCGGCCGGCAGGAACAGTGAGCTTTCTCGCGGCCGTGCCGAATCGGTTGTCCGTATGCTTAAGAATGCCGGCATTTCCGAAAGCCGCATCCGTTACTCTTCCGTCGGCTCGGACAAAGATGCTTCGGCATCGGCCGAGTCCAACCGTGTAGCTGTATGTATCGTTAAATAAATGAAGCGACTATGAAAAAGCATACTATCATATTATTGGCCATTGCCTCTGTATTTGTCGCCTCCTGCGACCGGGTGCTTACGCTCTCTCCGGAGTCACAGCTTACGCCTGATGCTTATTTCAAGACGGCCGAAGACTTGCAGCTTTTCTCCAATACCTTCTATAACAATCTGTTGGACAAGACGCCTTACGAGAAAGAGAGCGACGTTTTCGTGAGCATGAATCCCTCTGCGCTTATCCGCGGAGGAAACGACCGCACCGTCCCGGCTTCGGGCGGCGGCTGGTCGTTCACCAACCTGCGCAAGATGAATACCCTTCTTGCCAATATCAACAATTGCAGTGACCCCAAGGCTGTTCAGGAATACACCGCCCTGGTGAAGTTCTGGCGTGCTTACTATTATGCCGACATGGTCCGCAAGTTCGGTGACGTTCCGTGGATCGACCATGAGATCGGATCGGCCGACGAGGACCTGTATTTCCCCCGAGACAGCCGTGAAACCGTTCTTTCGCACATGATCGAGGATATTGATGTCGCCATCCGTGACCTTCCCGGAAAGGCCGCTGCGCCCCAGACCGCCTACCGCGTCAACAAATACACGGCCATGATGCTGAAGGCACAGTTCTGCCTTTTCGAAGGTACTTTCCGCAAGTATCACAGCGACCCCGCCCCGTTTGCCACTTCCTATACGG
Source organism: Bacteroidales bacterium UBA4231 (assembly GCA_002396335.1). Taxonomy (GTDB): domain Bacteria; phylum Bacteroidota; class Bacteroidia; order Bacteroidales; family UBA932; genus Cryptobacteroides. The sequence goes on along the minus strand of DGXN01000026.1, from coordinate 13,019 downwards.
CAGCCGACGGGTCGACACACGACTATCAGTACTACCTGACGCTTGCTGCCGATGCCGCGGAGGAACTTATGAACTCCAACGCCTATACCATTCACAATACAGGGCACCCCGATACGGACTATCTGTCGCTGTTCAATTCGGACAACGCCTCCACCGACGAGATTATCCTGGCTGTGAATTACGACGCAGCTTTGGGAATCAAGCATGACTGCTCCCGGGCAATCACCAACCAGACGGCCACCCGTTTCGGCATGACCAAGAAGCTGGTGGATTCCTATCTGATGGCCGACGGCAGCCGCTTCACCGACCTGCCCGGCTGGGAAACCAAGCCCTTTGCCGAGGAAGTCAGCGGCCGCGACCCGCGCCTGGCCCAGACCATCCGGACCCCCGGCTACAGCTGGAAGGTCCCCGGCGTCAGCAATGACGGCCCTGAATTCAGCTACTGCCAGACCGGTTACCAGACCATCAAGTACATCCAGCCTTATGCAATGGGCGCTTATTATGCCGACCAGTCCTCGAATGACATGCCGGTATACCGCTATGCGGAGGCCCTTCTGACCTTTGCGGAAGCCAAGGCCGAGCTGGGAACCCTCACGCAGGACGACATTGACAAATCCATCAAGCTGCTGCGCGACCGCGCCGGCATGCCCAATCTGGATATGGCCGCCGCCAATGCCACCCCGGATCCGTACCTGATGTCGGAGACGACCGGCTATCCCAATGTGACCGGCACCAATCAGGGAGTTATCCTTGAGATCCGTCGCGAACGGGCCATCGAGCTCTTCCAGGAGGGCTACGGCCGTTACTTCGACCTCGTCCGCTGGAAAGCCGGCTACTGCCTGAACCAGCCCTTCTATGGCATGTACATTCCGGGCCCCGGAACCTATGATTTCGGCGATGAGAGCAAATACACGTTCTACACGGGTTCTTCTTCCGCCAGCGGAACAAAGTTCAAGATTTTTGATCCGGATGAAACCAATCCGACAGGCACGGACGAAGTGTTCTATCTGGTGGATCCCGCAAGCGGCGAGCCTGCTACCTCGGGCGTGCGCGATGCCCTGAAATCTGTCAGCCACTCTTTTGACGAGAGCAAGCATTACTTCTACCCGATTCCGGAGAAGGAACTCCAGTTGAACGAGAACCTTGTCCAGAACCCTGGCTGGGCTACTAAATAATACGATGAAGACCATGAAAATCAGAACTTTAATATACTCTTTTGCAGCCTTGACGGCCGGTGTTATGCTGGCCTCCTGCAATCAGAAAGAAGAGGTGGGGGAAGCCAAGGCGGTCGGCGCCAGCGAGTCCTATGTGGTCTTCGCTGCTACCGACGCCCCGTCCCAGACCCTCTCTATCTATGCCGATGGCAACTGGGCCATTGATGTAGACAGTCCGTGGATTGAGGTGTCTCCTCTGTCCGGACAGGGCATGGGTTCCGTTACGATTTCCGTGGCGGACAATGCCACCGGCAGTGTCATTGACACGCCCCGTGAAGGGAAAATCACCCTGCAGGGCCGTTTTCGTGAACGCAGCATGATCATCACTGTCCATCAGGACGGCGACACCTACTATGGTGTGGACACGTACACGCTCTCCCAACTGTCTTCCCTCGAAGACGGAAGCGTCGGCAAAGTCAGCGGCGCCCAGGTAATCGCCCTGACGGAAAGCGGTTTTGTCCTCAAGGATGACAGCGGCAGCATCTATGCCACCGGCACGGGTGTGAAACTGGGCGATGTCCTCTCCTTTAACGGATCCAAGACCACCCTCTATGGCGGCCCCGTTTTCAATACGGACGAAATCACTGTCCTTTCCAACAGCGAGGTAACGTATGCCGACGCGCCCGATATGACTTCCAAGATAGGGGAGTACAAGGGCGGCGTCCTCTATGTCCAGCTCAAGGGATCCCTGGTGAACGGGACGCTCAAAGTGGGAAGTGCCAATGTGCAGCTGATCGATCCGCTGGCGTCTTTGAATATGGCCGAGGTTGACCTCCACAAAGTGACCGTGACGGGTTTTGTAGTCGGCGTTGCCTCCGGGACCGGTTACATGGTGGCTACCGCCGTGGAAGATGAAGGAACCGACGAGACGCTCATTCCTTATCCGCTTCGCTGGGCGATGGGCAAAGACGTGAACTATGCGAAGACCTTTACGAAGGACTCGCCCCGCATCGACCCCATCCAGGGTATCGGCTACATTGAATATGTTCCTTACGACCTGGAACATACGAATGGCGCCGGCTCCTATAATCTGGACGTGCAGGCCGATAATCCCCGTGTGACGGGACCCTGGGTGAACGACTACTGGCTGTTCTATGGAAACGGTGCCGTCAAGGCAGGAACCGAGGTCCAGATTTCCTTTGAGATGCGTTCCTCCAAGTGGGGCATGAAATACTGGGTGCTGGAGTATCTGGACGGAGAGGAATGGAAGCTGGCCCCTGATGTGAAATACACGACTGAGGCCGGTGAGGAAGCTCCTTATCACATTGCCACCGATGAGAACAACACCAACCAGCCGCTCATCATGCCCATCACCTTCCGCAAGAACAATGAGCATCTGCAGATCCGTCTGCGCTGTTCCGTCCTTTGGAGAGGCGGCGGCGGCACTACGGCGGCCCGTTCCACGGCTTCCAGCCGTCTGACCGTGACCAACCCCGACGACGACACCTACAAACCCAGCATCATCATCCTCAAGGAGGGCAGCGGTATCGAAAAGGATCCCGTATATGCCAATATCGAAACGTCCACTGACCTCCTCACCTTCAACGGAACGCCCGGCGATCCCAAGGAACTGACCATCACTTCTGACCATGACTTTACCGTGTCCACGTCGGCCGAATGGCTTACTCTGGATCAGGAAGAAGGCGTGGCCGGTGAGCCCCTGGTGGTGAAAGTGACCTGCGCGGAAAGCCAGCTTTCCGAACTCCGCCAGGGAGTCATCCGCATCGTGTCCGAAGACTCCGAGAAGGTGGTGAATGTCGTGCAGAGCGCTGCCGGCCAGATTCTGGATCCCTTCGTGAGCATTTCCGGCGGCAACAAGGCCGAAGTGAATGAACTGGAAGGTACCCTTGACGTCAAGGTCCAGTCCAACGTGGAGGTGAGCGCCGAAACGACGGACGCCTGGATCAAAGTGGAAGCGGTCCCCGTAACGAAAGCCCTTGTCGACTGGCTCGAGTATACGGTGACCTATGAGGCCAATGAATCGACCGAACCCCGGACCGGAACCGTCCGCTTCTTCAATGAGGCGGAAAAAGTGGAATCCGTTCTCACCCTGGTGCAGGCCGGCAAGGAGCCCGAGCCCGAGTATCCCGCCGGTATCTACTTCATGGACGACTTCGAATGGCTCTCCACCTGGTCTGCCGATGCTCCGGATGACATTACATCCAACACGGTAGGTTCTGCCAAGAACATGTTTACGGAAGCCCTGGCACCCGCCCTGGCCGAACTGCAGCGGCGTGGCTATGGCTATATCTGGGGTTGGAAGGGTCAGGACTGGTCTGACGGAACGCCGGACAACGGAAACAAGCAGACCCTGTACATGATGAAGAACTACCTCAAGTTCGGCAAGACTTCTTACAACTCCGGTATCATTCTGCCTGCCCTGAAGAATGTCACGGGTACGAAGGATGTGGAACTGAGCTTCGACTGGGCCTGGTGCATGACCGCGGCCAGCAAGCCGGATATCATGACCCTGACGGTGACCGTGAGCGGCGGCGGTACCATTGCCGCGACCGGAACGGCGGTAAGCGGGAATATCGAGTCGGCCCAGCCGACGGAAGGCGACCAGACCACCCTCGAATGGCAGCATGCGAAGGTCAAGATCCTGGGTGCCACTCCCGAAACGCGCATCACCATCCGTCCGACCAATACCGACCCGTCCGTCACTTCCACGCGCAAGCAGAACCGCTGGTATCTGGATAACATCAAGGTGGCCGACCCCGAAGCTTCGGTTGAAGTGGGAACCAGCCTTTTCACGGAGTGGTGGCAGGGTGCGACGGCCAATCAGACGCCTTCGGCCTACAGCGCCTCCGATGCCCGGACAACCAAGACCTTTGGCAACGTGGACGTAACGTATGCCGAAGGCGGTTCCGGGACGGCCCTGAAAGCGGACGGCCTGGTCTTCTATAATACTGCGGCCAATATCACCAATGAGGACTACCGCTACAATCTGCTGGTAGCCAAAAATGGCGGCTATCTTGATATCAGCGGAATCCCGTGTGCGGGCGTGAAGACGGCTACCTTCACCTACAGGAGCAATACCCAGCTGGCCAGCCATCAGGTGACCAGCGCGACAACGGGCGTAACGGTAGGTGAACTCAGTGCGACTTCGGTTCCCAAGTTAGACCTGGCGACCAAGAATACCTATACGGTTACTTGCACGGTCACCATTGCCGACGGAGTTGACAAGTTGAACCTCAGGATTACCGACATCGGTACTGCCAATATCCGGGTAGACGGCCTGGAACTGGTTGTGACGGAAGTCCGGTAGTTTCCGAATGCCAATAAGAAAGACGCAAACCTTTACGGGTTTGCGTCTTTCTTTTTAATGGTCAGCGTTTTACGCTGCACGCTTCTCTTCCTTCAGGGTAAGGCCCATGAAGAAGATGGCCAGCAGGCAGGCGGCGATCAGCAGGAGGAATGTCCAGTTCCAGCCGGCGGTCTGGGCCACCCAGCCGATAACCGTATTCGCAAGGATGAAGGTGCCCAGGAAATAGCCGAAGAATCCGGTGAGGCCTGCGGCGGTTCCGGCGGCGTTCTTCGGAGCCAGGTCCAGCGCCTGGACGCCGATCAGCATCACCGGGCCGTAAATGAAGAAGCCGATCCCGATTAGGCTGATAATGACCATGGTGAGGTTGTCGATGAACTGCCAGTAGAGGACGATGAAAACTAGGACCAGTCCCATGAACAGCATGGTGGGGAGGGCCCGTTTTCCCTTGAAGAGTTTGTCGGACATCCAACCGCAGAGAAGGGTTCCGGGGATGGCGGCGAATTCATAGGCGAAGTAGGCCCAGCCGGCGCTCTTGAGGTCGATGCCCTTTTCCGTGAGGATGGTGGGCGCCCAGTCCAGGCAACCGTAGCGGACCATGTACACGAAGGCGTTCGCAAGGGCGATGTACCAGAGGAATTTGTTGTTCAGCACGTACTGGAAGAAGATTTCCTTGGCCGTGAGGGTCTCTTCGTGTTTGACCGAGTAGTTCTTGGGATAATCATTCTTCCAGGCTTCCACGGAAGGCAGGCCGCAGGACTGCGGGGTGTCTCTGAGGAGGATGTAGGCCAGCAGGGCGATGAAAACGGCCACAGCTGCCGGGAAGGCGAAGGTGCCGATGAGGAAGTACAGTTCCGTGTGGGCGCCGTAGAACCAGCTGCCGAACCAGGCTGCGCCGTAGGTGGCCATGGGACCCACCAGGGCACCGCCCACATTGTGGGCACAGTTCCAGATGCTCATCATGGTTCCTCTTTCTCCGGGAGAGAACCAGTGCGTCATGACGCGTCCGCAGGGAGGCCAGCCCATGCCGTTGAACCAGCCCACGCAGGCGTTCAGCACGCCCATCACCAGGATGGCCAGGGCTTTGTGGTCGGCTCCGATCCACTGGATGGGGACAATCATGAAGCACATGGAGATGGCCGTCAGGATCAGGCCGAGGGGCAGGAAGATGCGGGCGTTGGAGCGGTCCGATACGCTTCCCATCAGGAACTTCGAAAGGGCGTATGCGGCGGCATTCAGACCCAGGACGAAGCCCAGCTCCGTCTTTTCAAAGCCCAGGGGCGCCATGGCCGGAATGGCCATGGAAAGGTTCTTTCTTACCAGGTAGAAACCGGCGTAGCCGATGAAAGCGCCGAGGAACACCTGCAGACGCAGGCGTTTGTACTTGGCGTCGGCCTCAGGACCGGTCTGTGCCGGCAGGTAGGCCGGCTGTTGGAGAAATTTTAACATATGCTTTTGTTTAGTGTCATTCAAGTGCGTCGGCGAGGATGGAAATGGGATTCTGGACCGGGTAGCCGGTGGACATCTCGATCTGCCATTTGCAGGTTTCACAGTCGCAGGCGACGATGTCGGGATTCACGCTCTCAATCTGCGAGAACAGCGCGGCGCCAATGGCCTGCGAGGCCTCGTAGTTCTCTTTTTTGAATCCGTACGTGCCGGCGATGCCGCAGCAGGCCGAATCCAGCATCACGAATTCCACGCCCGGAATCATCTTCAGCAGCTTTTCGGAGAAGATGCCCCAGCCCATCTTTTCCATGTGGCAGGGGGTGTGATAGGCGATTTTCTTGTGATAGTCGGCCCGGAATTTCAGGGTGGCGCCTTTTTCCAGTTTTTCGTAGATCAGGCGGGTGGCCATCAGGAGGGAATCCTTCACGGCGCTGTTGTCCACGTCCAGGAGGCTGGGATACTCGTCCCGCATGGTGAAGGTGCAGGTAGACGAGGTGGTCACGACTTTCAAGCCCTGGTCCACCGCTTTTTTGAGCACGCCGACATTGTGCTCTGCGTGCTTCCGGGCGCTTTGGGACATCCCGTTGGTGATCATGGCGATGCCGCAGCACTTTTCCTTGTCCAGCAGCTGTACGCCGATGCCCAGGGCATTCATCACTTTGACAAGGTCTTTCCCCAGCTGCGGGTAGTTGTAGTTCACATAGCAGCCGTGGAAATAGGCCACCTGTTCGGGGAAGGCCGCCTGTTCTTTGCGGTGGCGTTTGAGCCAGCCTTCGAAGCTGCGCCCGCTGTATTTGGGGAAGGTGCGGTGCCTGTCGATCTTGAGCGTGGCGTCCAGGACGGTTTTGGTGATGCCCAGGCCGGTGACGCCGTTCACGATGGGAGCGAAAGGCCGGGCCAATGAGCCCATGAAATCGGTCGAGGCCAGAATCTGGTCCCTGAGTTTGGGCGGGGTGGTGTCGTATTTGATGCGGGCGGCCTGGATGAGGTCGGCCACATGGACGCCGGAAGGGCAGGCTACCTCGCAGCGCTTGCAGTTCATGCAGTATTTGAGTGCCTTGTTGAAGAAGTACGGGTCTTTGAGGCGGAGGCGTTCGCCGTCAGGGCCGGCCTGCTTGGGACCGGGATACAGCGGATTCACCTGCAGCACCGGGCAGTAAGCCGTGCAGACGGTGCACTTCATGCACTCTTCAAAGTTGCCTTTGCTGGAAGTATATTCTTGAAGTTTCATCGCTATAGATTCATCGCTATAGATTCTTCGCTTTGCTCAGAATGACAGGGGGTTGCTTGCGGATTCTTCGCCGTCATTCTGAGTGCAACGAAGAATCTCATCCACGGCGGCGAGGGCACTGCGGACGGCGAGTCCGGCGGCGGAGCCGAACTGCGGTTGTGTTTTGCCCAGGATGGAGCCGACGACAAACAGATTGTCAATGGGCTGCCCGTCTTTGACGGCGTGGAGTTTCCCGTCGGTCTTGACGCCGTAGCCCATGTAGGGCTGGTCCTCCGCGAAGGCGGGGTTGTACCAGGTGTTCCGGTCCTCCGCGTATTCTACATCCAGGCCGAAGACGGGCTCGTAAATCTGGAACGGATTGGATACGAGGCCTTTGGAGAAGTATCCGCCGGTAGCGAGGATGAAGTGGGAGGCTTCCAGATAGTGGCTGTCCAGGTTACGGGTCACGATGCTGTGGATGCGGTTTTCGTAGATGTGTGCTTTCACGGCCTCGTCTCCCATGAGGATGGAGCCGCCCAGCAGTTGATAGCGCTTTTTCAGCAGCATCTGCGTGCGGATGCCCGGGACGGACGGCGGCAGGGTGCCGGCGAACACGACGCGGGCAGGAACGCCCTGACGGATGCGGCCCGGAACAGAAGTGTCCTGAAGGCCGAAAACCTGCGGCAGCACCACCACGTCCTCGTCTTTGAGGAGCATCCGGATTTCCTGCACCACCTTTTCCCAGACGCGGTCCATGGCCCGGGCAATCTGGACTGAGCGCATTTCGCTGGGGCTCAGCTGCAACTTTTCCAGCTCCGGCAGGTTGATAAAGCGGACGCGGCATTCAAGACCTTGTTTCTGGAGCCCTTCGGCCAGGAACGAGGAAAAGAAGTCGTGATAACCCATGAAATTGATGATCAGCGCCTTGCGGCCGATCTTCGGCGTGGGGAAGATGTCGATGTCTTCCAACGAGAGGGCCGACTCCCGGAAGGTGCCCAGCGGCATCAGCCGGACGCCGCGCTCGTAGTGCAGGCGGATGCCGGCCTCTTCAAAGAGGCGCTGCATCTGCTGCGGCGGTTCTTCGATGGACTCGAAAGTGCCCGAGAAAAAGTGCAGGGCACTCTGGCCGGTAGATATGATGGCGGTGTTCTGCCCGGCCTTCTGCAGGCTGAGTCCGGCGGTAAGGCCGGCGAGTCCGCCGCCTATGATGACAGTGTCGAATTTCATAGTCCCAGTACGTGTTTATAGACCCACTGCGTATATTCCGCTTCCCGGAGCGTGTCGCCCCAGCCGATGGGGAAGTTGCCCTTCCAGCGTTCCTGGAGGAAGGCGGCGATGTCGGCCCGTTCTTTTTCCACGGAGCCGTGCGCTTTGGCGAGGAGGGCGGCCGCCCGGCAGGTGCAGAATCCGCCCTGGCAGGTGCCCATGCCCACGCGCGTGCGGCGCCGGAGGTCTGTCAGGGAAGTCACTTCCAGCCGGTCGATGGCGGCGTTGATTTCGCCCACGGAGACTTCCTCGCATTCGCAGATGAGGGCTTCGTCGTGACGGTCGCTGGTGCGGATGCGGGAGGCACGTGTTCCCATGCGGGCTGCGGCCGCTTTCTGGGCGGTGGAGGGCGATTCCCAGATTTTCTGGGCGACGGCTTCGTAGGATTTCTCTTCGGAGCCGGGGAGGGGAGTGACGGCCGTTTCACAGCGCTTGTCGATGCCCAGTTTACGGCACACGGCGTCGGTGGCGATTTCGGCCATCAGGCGGTAGGTCATCAGTTTGCCGCCGGTGATGGTGATGAGGCCCTTCAGGCCGTCGCGGGATTCGTGGTCCAGGCAGACGATGCCGCGGGAGATGTTTCGGCCCGTGGGATCGTCGTCGGCGCTCACGAGCGGACGGACACCGGCGTAGGCCCTGAGGATGCGGGTGCTTTCCAGGGCGGGGGAGAGTTTGGCGCCCTCGGTAATGAGGAGCGTGACCTCGTCGGGCGTGACGGCCACATTGTCGCACTCCTCGAAAGGAATGCGGGTGGATGTGGTGCCGATGACGCAGACGGTGTCGCCGGGGACCAGGATGTCGGCGTTGGAAGGCTTGCGGCAGCGGTTGATGACCATGTTGTTCACGCGGTGGGCAAAGATCAGCAGGGCGCCCTTGGCGGGGTACATGCCCACGTTCACGCCGGCGAGCTCTGCGATATGGTGGCCCCAGATGCCGCCTGCGTTCACGACGACGGGGGCATAGTAGTCTGCCTGTTCTCCGGTGAGCCGATTGCGGGTGTGGACGCCCCGGATGGTGTCTCCTTCCCGGATGAAGCCGGTCACCTCCGTGTGCAGGCGCACCTGTCCGCCGTGGATCTTGGCGTCCAGCATATTGGCTGCGCACAGGCGGAAAGGATCGACGCTTCCGTCGGGGACTCTCACGGCGCCGATCAGGTCCGGATTCACCGAAGGCTCCAGCCGGCGGGCCAGGTCGGGGTCGATGATTTCGGCATTGATGCCGGCCTGGCGGCAGGCGTCGACGAAGGTTTGCTGGTAGCCCAGGTCATCTTCCGGCAGGGTGATGAACAGGCCGTCCGTCTCGTCGATGCAGTGGGAGGCGATCTGCCGCAGGATCATATTCTCCTCGATGCACTCCCGGGCCGATTCGGGGTCGTTTACGGCGTAGCGGGCACCGCTGTGCAGAAGGCCGTGGTTGCGGCCGGTGGCTCCGGTGGCGATGTCCGAGCGCTCGATCAGCAGGGTCCGGATGCCGCGCATGGCGCAGTCGCGCTGGGTGCCGGCTCCGGTGATGCCTCCGCCTATGATGATAACATCAAACTCGTTTGGGTTCATTCTCTTCAGATTTTATACAAAAATACAAAAAATATATGTGAAACGGGAGGCCCTTTAATCATTTTTCGCGGATTCCCAAATTTTGGCAAGCCTTGCCAAAAAATGGATTTGAGATTCTTCCGTTGTAACTTGCCGGAAAATGAAACGCTATGAGTAAGAATACCTCCAATTTCCTCTCCCTCCGCGAGGCCCGCATCCGCCTGACCTGCAACGGTTACACCCTCCATGCCGACGGATTCCCTTCCGGTCCGGACTCCGTCCCTTTCCCGCCTTTCTACAAAACCGGCCTCTGTCAGATTTTCAACTACCTGGAAGCCCGTCTGCCCGGCCTGACCTGCATCAGCGTCCTGGGAATCTGGTTCCAGGACGAGAACCCTCCTTTCTACGCCATGGACCTATGGGTCCAGGAAGGGGAGGAAGGCTTCTATCTTCCCATGTCCATGGCCTCTTCGCTGTTTCAGGAAAACGGCATTCCCTACTATCACAAGCCCCTTTTCTGTTGAATCTCCCGGCCTGGACTGACAGATTGGCAGTCCAGGCTTCCCTTGGCAGGCATTTTGATAGGGGTAGTGCGCGAATACAAGTGTACTATCATGTCAGAAAAGAAGAAAAAAGATACTGAAAATATCATCGACAGTAAGAAACTGGCGGCGCTGGAAGCACGTCTGGAAGGCCTGAAGGAAGAATTGGAAGAAGCCAAGTCGGCCGCTGCGGAAGCAGACAAGAAAGTGGAAGAAGCGCAGAAGAACGCGTCTGACACCAAGTCCGACTATCTCCGCCTGATGGCAGAGTTTGACACCTTCCGCCGCCGTACGGCAGAAGAAAAGCTGGCCCTCGTCGGGTCTGCATCGGCCGACACCATCAAAGGTCTTCTCCCCATCCTGGACGACTGTGAGATCGCCCTGGACAACCTGGAGAAAAGTTCCGACAGTGAATCGGCCAAGGAAGGCACGAAGATGATTTTCGGGAAACTTACCGCATACCTCAAGGGAAAAGGTCTGGAAAGGATCGAGGCCAAAGGCCAGGACTTCGACACCGAACTCCATGAAGCCGTTACCACTTTCCCCGCCCCGTCAGATGAGCTGAAGGGCAAGGTGATCGATGTCGTACAAACCGGTTACACCCTGGGCGGGAAGGTGCTCCGGTACGCAAAAGTTGTTGTAGGAGCATAAGGTATGGCAAACAAGAGAGATTACTACGAGGTCCTTGGCGTAGACAAGAAAGCCTCGGCCGACGAGATCAAGAGCGCTTACCGCAAGTTGGCGCTCAAATGGCATCCGGACCGCTGGGTGAACGGATCCGACGCGGAAAAGAAAACCGCGGAGGAAAACTTCAAGGAGGCCGCCGAGGCGTACTCCGTCCTGAGCGACCCCGACAAACGTGCCAAGTACGACCAGTTCGGCTTTGCCGCTGATCAGATGGGCGGCGGTGCCGGCGGATTCGATTTCGGCGGCATGGACATCAACGACTTCCTCCGCAACATCTTCGGCGGCGGTTTCGGCTTTGATTTCGGCGGCTTCGGCAGCGGTTCTGGCTTTGGTGGTTTCGGCGGTTCCTCCTCGGGACAGGAGCACCGGGTCCTTCGCGGCCGTGACATCCGTACCAGCGTCAAGCTTACCCTGGAAGAGATTGCTTCCGGCTGCGAAAAAGAGATTTCGCTGGAACGTGCCCGTCCCTGTCCGGACTGTGGCGGCAAAGGCGCCCGCAATGAATCCGACATCAAGACCTGCCCCACCTGTGGCGGTCAGGGCCGCGTAAGGCAGCAGACCCGGAGCCTGTTCGGCGTGGGATATACCATCGGCACCTGCCCGCAGTGCCAGGGGGAGGGTAAGATTGTCACCAACCCTTGCCGCCGGTGCAACGGTACCGGTTTGGAACGCAGGCGGGAAATGGTGCGGGTCCGCATCCCCGCTGGCGTGGAAAACGGCATGCAGATCACCATCAGCGGCGAAGGCCATGCCGCCCCTCACGGCGGCGTCAACGGCGACCTGCTGGTCGTGATCAATGAAGTGGCGCATCCCCAGCTGCAGCGCGACGGAAACAACCTCTTCTATACCCGCACCATCTCCGTCATGGACGCCATGCTGGGCTGTGAAGTCTCCATCCCCTGCCTGGACGGCAGCTACAAAGTGAAGGTGGAGCCCGGCACCCAGTCCGGTACGGTCGTGAAACTGCGTGGAAAAGGCCTTCCCAGCGTGCAGGGCTATGGCCGCGGAGTAGGGGACCTGTATGTGAAATTCCTGGTCTGGGTTCCGCACAGACTCTCCCGCAGCGAGAAAGAAGCACTGGAGCAGATGCGCACGAGTTCCAGCTTCACCCCGGACCTTACCCGGGAAGACAAGGCCACTTTTGACAAAGTGAAGAATATTTTCTGATTTTTTTGTAAAAAAGTTTTGGCAAATTGCAAAAAGTTACTACCTTTGCAATCCCAAAACAAAACGCAACCTCTTGTCAGGAGCCAAACCGCAAAGTTGCTTAAAGGAATTAGAAATTATGGATTTGATTAAAATTGCAGAGCAGGCTTTCCAGAATGAGAAAGTCGCCTCCTATCCGGAGTTCAAGGCCGGTGACACAATCACCGTTACCTACAGAATCAAGGAAGGTGATAAAGAAAGATTACAGAAATTCCGCGGCGTCGTGATTCAGATCAGCGGTATGGACCCTTTCACCAAAACTTTCACCGTCCGCAAAATCGCCAGTGGCGTGGGTGTAGAGAGAATTTTCCCCTATCAGTCCCCGTTCATTGACAGCATCGAGGTTAACAAGTATGGCAAGGTTCGCCGCGCCCGTATCTTCTACCTCCGTGACCTCACCGGTAAGAAGGCCCGCATCAAAGAGAAGGTCTACGCTGCTGAAAAATAAGGAAGCCGCCTAAAAGGCGCTCCAAACGGCTCCATAGCTCAATTGAATAGAGCATTTGACTACGGATCAAAAGGTTACAGGTTTGAGTCCTGTTGGAGTCACCAGAAACCCCATCTGACGTGCGTCAGACGGGGTTTTTCTTAAAAAATGCACAACGTAAGGGCTATCCCACCTTGCGGATTTCTTCTTACATTCTTATTGCA
>DGXN01000025.1:74003-119983 GCA_002396335.1 Bacteroidales bacterium UBA4231 | reverse complement strand
TTGACTCCCAATCAAGCAAGAGATGGGAAAGACCAAAGAAAACCAGGCTATGTATTACGATGAGGTGATACGCCTGTATTTCGAGGAAGGACTGGGAAGTTTGCGGATTACGCACTTAATTCCGGTCTCAAGATCAACTATTTTGCGATGGATTCGTAACTTTGTAAGCGAGAATCCGGAATATCGCTATCAGATGCAGAAAGCCAGCACTCCAAAACTTGTGGATCCTGCCGCTATCGAGCGTCAGGAGAAGGCCTCCCTGGAAGAGATCAAGGCCTTGAAGGAAGAGCTTGGCCGTTTGAGGGTCGAGCTACAGAAAGCCGAGCTTCGTGCCGATTTGTATGATGAGATGATAAACGTGGCCGAAAAGCAGTTCAACATCCCCATCAGAAAAAAAGTTGGCGTCAAGCGGTGAAGAGCCTGCACGCGAGGGACAACCGGAGATATCCGGTTGCTCCCCTCTGCGCGCTGCTTGGCGTGACGAAGCAGGCGTTCTACAAGTACGACGAAGCGAAGTCTCTGTTTAAGAACCTATTAATTACCAATGCCTTGAAGTTTATCATGGAAGTCCGGGCGATTGATCCTGGAATTGGTGGAATGAAGCTCTGGCACCTGTACGAACAGGAGCAAGGCCTCGTTTATCATATCGGCAGGGACAAGTTCGAGGACATTATTGATGCCTACAACCTCAAGGTCCGGAAACGCAAGCGGATAAGTACGAAGACTACGGACTCGAACCACGATCTGCCGCTGTATCCCAATCTCGTCAAGAGTCTTATTCCCACGCGGCCAAACCAGCTATGGGTTGGAGACATCACGTACATCCCTGTCTGGGTCAGCGAACACAGATACGTCTTCGCCTATCTGTCGATCATCCTTGACGCGTACACGGAGGAGATTGTCGGCTGGAGCCTGGGCGACACGCTGGCGACCTGTCACCCTGTCGACGCACTCAAAATGGCCCTGAAACGACTTGACGGCGCGAAGAAGACGGACTTGATACATCATTCTGACCGCGGCTGCCAGTACGCAAGCTTCCAATATACCGACCTGTTGAAGGCACACGGCATCAGGATAAGCATGACGGAGAGCGGTGATCCGAAGGACAATCCCCAGGCGGAGCGCATCAACAATACCGTCAAGAACGAACTCCTCAAAGGGCTCGTATACCACAGTATCGAAGCCTTGCGCGAAGATCTCGTTGTCAAGATTGACTTCTACAATACCCGGCGGCCGCACATGAGTATCGACATGATGACGCCGGCTCAGGCCGCTTTCTGTGAGGGGGAAATCAAAAAGCGCTGGCACAGTTACCGGGATGAGGCCATCAAGGCTGCACAGGCTTTGGGAATCGCTGAAAAAAGTTTACCTTTGCCATGCTGTCAGGGGTCTCCCTCCGGCCTCCGGCCGTCAGTCAACCCCTGACAGCGATAAGACTCGGAAAGTAAACCAAACTTAGGGATAACACCCGATAGTCAACAAAAACCAGTAATAGCAGTTAAACCCGAGTCAACTTTCACACGCGATAAGACACGCAGACAGTCAACCAAAATCAGGAACAGTCAGCCTGCGCCACTGGGGAGCATAGAGTGGCATTTTGCGGCGCAGGTCCTGGCCATAAAAACGGACCTGCGCCAAAGATGCGAACGCCTGCGCCATTTAAGTCAGAACCTGCGCCATTTAAGTCAGGGCCTGCACCAAAAATGAGGACACCTGCGCCAAAGATGCGGGTATCTGTGCCTTAACAGGGGGAATGGGCGAAGATGGAGACAGGGAAAGTGTATTGCCCGGGAGCACAGTGTCAGAAATGGCAAGGGGTGCACCGGAAAGTGCACCCCTCCGGAGATCAGAATGTCTGGCCGATGAGGTGGTCGGCAAACTGGCAGAGGGTTTCACAGCCCGCACCAGGGAGCACACAGGAACAGCCGGGAGCACACATAGGAGCACCAGGGCACACACAGGGGCACCAGGGCACACATAGGAACACCAGGGAACACACAGGGGCACCCGGAAGCATATACAAGATGCAGCCGGGCAGTTTGTATGAAGCTACAGATTAGAATGTCCGGCCGATGAGGTGGTCGGCGAACTGGCAGAGGGTTTCACGGCCCGCAGCCGGGGCAGGAACCGAACCCGCAGCCGGGGCAGGAACCGAACCCGCAACCGCAGCAGAACAAGCACCCCCAGCAGAACGAGCACCCCCAGCCTCACAGGCGGCGGAGCCTTTGGCGATGGCGGTGGCGGTGAGGTCGGCAATGGTCTGGCGGGCGTCGGAGGCGACGTCGACGCTGTCGTAGAGGGCTTTGACGCGGGCGATCTTGGCAGCCTGTTCGGAGGGGGTGGCGGCGGGGGCGGTGAGGGCGTCGGCCACGGCGGTGGCGCCTTTTTCGTAGGCGCGGATGGTGAGCCAGGACTTTTTCCCGTTCAGGATATCTCCGCCGATGGGTTTGCCGAACACTTTCTGGTCCCCGTAAGCGTCCAGGTAGTCGTCGGCCACCTGGAAGGCGAGGCCCAGGTAGTAGCCGTATTGGTACAGGCTGTGCTGGGTGACGGGATCGGCCCCGCCGATGAGGGCGCCCATCTGGGCCGCGCAGGCGATCAGGACGCCGGTCTTCAGGCCGATCATCTGCATGTACCGGTCCATGGTGACGATGTCCTCTTTCTCGAAGTCCATGTCCATCTGCTGGCCGTCACACACTTCGGAGGCCGTTTTTGAGAACAGGGACAGGGCGTCGCCGAGGACCGGGGCCGGTGCCTTGGCGATGCGTTTGTAGGCGTCGATGCACATGACGTCGCCGCTGAGGATGGCGGTGTCTTCGTCCCACTTTTTCCAGACGGTGTCGTGTCCGCGGCGCAAGGGGCTCCGGTCCATGATGTCGTCGTGGATGAGGGTGAAGGTATGGAACACTTCCAGCCCGGCCGCCGGTTCCAGGATCTGGTCTGTCAGCCGGTCCTGGAAAAGGCCGTAAGTGGTCAGGCACAGCTTGGGACGGATACGTTTTCCGCCGATTGAGATCATATACCGCAGCGGGTCGTACAGGCCGGCGGGGTCTTTTTGGAACTCAATCCGGGAGAAGAGGTCCCGGACAGCCTGGTCAAGAAGGGCTTCAGAAATCATAGACGCAGTTTTCTACAAAGATAAGGCTTTTGCCGATATTTTACACTGTCTCCCAGCGGAAGACTTTGTCGCCCCGGCGGGGATGCAGGCGCTCCCCGGGCTCGCTGTCCGGGTTTACATGGTCTTCGGGCATTCCTTCCAGCAGAACGGCGATGGAGCAGCGGACGCCCTGGGGGCAGACATCGGCCGGCTCAAGGTCCACACGGAGGTCTTCGGCTTTCACGGGCAGGATGCCGGTGGTGTGGCCGATAAAGAGAATCTCCTCGCCTTTCCGGAGCGGGGTGGCTTCCACCTGCACTTCCACGACGCCGATGCGCGCGAACCAGTTGGTGACTTTTCCCACATAGACTTTCCGCCGGGTGGCCTGGCTGCCGTAGACGGAGCTCCATTCGCCCATTTTGGCGCCCAGGTAGTAGCCGTCCCAGAAACCGCGGTTGAACACGGTCGCGAGCTCTTCTTTGAGGGCGGAGCCCATCTCAGGGGTGAAGGTGCCGTCGGCCACAGCATCGGCCGCTTTCCGATAGCACTGGGCGGTGGTCTTTACGTAGTCTGCGCTGCGGGCGCGGCCTTCGATCTTGAATACCTTGACGCCGGCTTCGACGAACTTGTCGGCAAATTCGATGGTGCACAGGTCTTTCGGGGACATCATGTACTTGTTGTCGATGTGGATCTGGTTGCCGGTCTCGTAGTCGGTGACCAGGTAGCCGCGGCGGCACACCTGCATGCAGGCTCCCCGGTTGGCACTTTCCCCGTACGCCGCCAGGGACAGGTAGCACTTTCCGGAAACGGCCATGCAGAAGGCCCCGTGGGCGAACATCTCAATTCGGACCAGGTTCCCGGAGGGACCGGTGATGTGCTCCGACACGATGGCTTCGTGGATGGCTTTCACCTGCAAAAGGTTCAGCTCGCGGGCCAGGACGACGACGTCGGCCCACTGGGCGTAGAAGCGGAGAGCTTCCACGTTGGAGATGCTCAGCTGCGTGGAAATGTGCACTTCCAGGCCGATCTCACGGCAGTACAGAATGGCCGCCATGTCGGATGCGATGATGGCGTCCACCCCGGCCGCCTTGGCCGCACGGAGGGTCTCGCGGGCTTCTTCCAAGTCCTCGCCGTAAAGGGTGATGTTCAGCGTCATGTACGCCCGGATGCCGTATGCGCGGCAGATGCGCACGATTTCCGGGAGGTCTTCCCGGGTAAAATTGTTGGCCGAATGCGACCGCATGTTCAGGTGGCCGATGCCGAAGTACACCGAGTCGGCCCCGCCCTGAATGGCGGCGACCAGGCAGCCGAAGTTGCCCGCAGGCGCCATGATTTCCAGTTCACGTCTGTTCATGGCTGCAAAGGTACGAATAATTTTACTGAATTATTTTTAGTAAATTTGTCCGATGCGCCGGATCATTTTCCATATCGATGTGAACTCCGCTTTCCTCAGCTGGTCGGCGGTGAAGGGAGTGATGGAGGGGAAGCCGGACATCCGGCTGGTCCCCAGCGTGGTTTCGGGGGATCCCAACGACCGGCGGAGCATCATCACGGCGGCATCCATCCCGGCGAAGAAACTGGGCATCAAGACGGCGCAGCCGGTGTCGATGGCGCTCCGCACCTGCCCCGGCCTGGTCATCGTCCAGGGCGACTGGGCGTGGTACAGGCAGTGTTCGGAAGGGTTTATCGGCATTTGCCGGTCCTATTCCCCCGTGCTGCAGCAGTTTTCCATCGACGAGTGTTTCCTGGACATGACGTTCCGCTGCCCGCAGGGGAATCCGGTGGAAGTGGCCACCCGCCTCAAGGACGAAGTGAAGACCCGACTGGGGTTCACGGTGAATGTGGGGATCGGCTCCAACAAGCTGCTGGCGAAGATGGCGTCCGACTTCGAGAAGCCGGACAAGGTGCACACCCTCTGGGAGGACGAGGTGCCCGAAAAGATGTGGCCCCTGCCCGTACGGGACCTCCTCTGGGTCGGGAAGAAGACGGAGCGGCGGCTCACGGACTACGGGATCCACACCATCGGCCAGCTGGCGCAGCTGAATCCCGGGTCGCTGGCGCGGCTGGTGGGGAACAAGTTCGCCGCCCAGCTGCACGAGAACGCCAACGGACGGGACTCCTCGCCCGTAGAAACGGAGGTCCAGGAAGCCAAGAGCTGCAGTGCCGAAAGGACCTTCTCCCGCGACCTGGACGACCCCCGCGAGATTGACCGCGCCCTTTTCAATGTGGCCTGTATCGTCGCGCACCGCATCCGGGCCGACAAGTTCAAGGCCTCCACCGTGTCCATGTTTGTCAAATACCGGGACTTCACCATCTCGCAGAAGCAGTGCCAGATGGCGCAGCCCACCGATGTCACCGCCCTCATCCTGGCCGAAGCCCGCCGCCTCCTTTCCGAAGCCTGGGACGGAGCCACCCCCATCCGGCAGGTGGGCCTGGGGGTTTCCAAACTCACCCACGAATCCTTCGAGCAGATGTCCCTTTTCGAAGACCCGAAGATGGAGTACTACCGGGAATGGGACCGCCGCTACGACGAGGAATATGCCCGTGAACATAAATCGAAATACAGATAGCCTATGAAACAGTTCTTTGCCCTGACGATGGCCCTGGTCCTTGCGACCGCCTGCGGCATATTCGGCCAGACGCCTGAAGAAAGGCGGCAGATTGCCGCCGAGGTCCAGCAGAAGCTGGATGAGCGTTCCTTTGAAATTGACATCAATTACATGATTCCCCTCCGCGGCACCGGGAAAGCCGTGAACAGCTATTCGGTTTCCGTGAAGGACAATGTCCTGGACTCCCACCTCCCGTACTTCGGCGTAGCCCGCGACCTGCCCTACGGCGGCGGCAAGGGGCTGACGTTCACGGAGAAGATATCGGCCTATTCCGACAGCGGACTGGTGGGTGACAGGCGGGAAATTGTCGTCACCGTGGCCAACGGGGAAGACATCTTCGTCTACACCATCACCGTCTTCGACAACGGCAGTGCCGACGTCCACGTCCACAGCCGCAACCGCGACGACATCTCCTACCGCGGAAGCCTGCGGTAAATATTGGAATAAAGTACAAGACTATGGGTTTATTCATTCAAAAGGCCGTGCGGTCCGCGCTGGACCGGGGCCGGGTGGCGTCCAGCTACCTCATTACGGCCGGCTGCTTCCTGCTGATCGCCTGCAACGTGGGCCTGTTCCTCTTTTTCCCCCGCCTGGCGGCGCCGCTGGCCCTGATCCTTTCCAATGTCATCACGGTCATCCTGATGCTCATGGCCATCCAGCCCATCAACAAGCTCATCCAAAGCGAGTTCAATGAACGGGCCAAAGACCTGGCGCAGCAGGAGCAGGCCCGGCTGGAACTGCAGGACAAAGTGACCTCCCTCGAAAACCGCAACCGGGAACTGGAGAGCCGGCTGGACACCTGGGCACAGACCGCCAGCGTTCCCGCCAATGTGAATTTCACCTTCAAGGTGGAGACGATGACCTTCGACAAAGAGGGGTACATCGTCAAGGAAGAGCCCCTTTCCCGCTTCCTGGACGACCCTTCCTACAAACTGTCCGACCCCAAAGGCGTCTTCAACCGCATCTCCAAGTGGGTGGACGGGATTGCCCATCCCGGCGAGAAGAAGGTGCTCTATATCGGCAAGTATTATGTGAAGGCGTCCATCGGCCTGGATTTCACGAAGATCAAATTCTCTACCGACGGCGGCAAGCTGACCCTGTTCGGGGTTAAATTCTGCAAACTCAACGACCTCGCCATCCAGCCCGACCCCGACGAGGTGAACCACTGCTGGCTCCTGAACGAAAACCTCGAAGGCCTCTCCATCAACAACTCCGAACTGTACCGCGAGTTCACCGAAGCCTACGCCGACATCCGCTCCCGGGAAGCCGACGCCGCCCTCCAGGGCGAAGTGGACGCCCTGTGCGCGCACTACACCGCCGTCTTCCGCGAAAACCTTGCCCAGCGCTTCCCCGGCATCGAATTCTCCGACCATATCGAGGACTCCTCCGCCACCTGGTACTCCCTGAAAGAGCACATCCAGGACGGCCGCATCTACCCCATCGTCTCCAACATGTTCCTCATGGCCGACGTGCTCAGCAGCACCATCGGCACCTCCGAGCCGAAACTGCTGAGCGAGTAGGGGGGGGTCTGACGGATGGGGTCTCCCTCCCGGGGGGCATGGCCCCCCTCGGCCATGGGAAGAGGGAGGGGCCCGCTGGAGACAAGTTATCCGCGTCAAGCGGATGACGCAGGATACAGTGGGAGGGTTCGGAGTGGAGCGAAGCGGAACGGAGCCCCCCGGTCGGGAGTCCCCAACCTTCACAGGCGAAATCTACGGGATATGGGTGGAGGACCATCACCGTGGAAATGGCCTTGGAGGGGGCTCTGGGGCGATATCGCCGGGAATGGTCCCAAACTAAAAAACAGACCATTCCCATTTTTGCCCCACACCGTTCCCAAAAACAACATCCCCAGGCTTGTTTGGCGCAAGTCCAAGCCAAAATGGAGCAGGTTCCCTCATCTTTGGCGCAGGTCCCCCACCCAAAATCGCACCTGCACCATTTGCCGTAACACCTGCGCCACTTATCGTGACACCTGCTCCAAAAAAGAAGACACCTGCGCCAGAAACACCGAGACCTGCTCCAAAAACACCGAGACCTGCACCAAAACAGCAGCACCTGCACCATTTGTCGTAACACCTGCGCCAAAATGCAGAGGGCCTGCACCAACCAGGGCGTATATCCTCAATTACACCATTCTACCCGTGGCAAGTAAGTAATTGACCCTGAGCTACTTCCTGAAATCGCCTCCGGCAAAATGACGTAGGCGATTTCAGCATCTGGCTGACTATCAGCCACTTAAGTGCCACACAAAACCATAGCCTCATTCCAGGCACTGAGCAGCGGCGACGGTTGGGGACTCCCGACCGGGGGCATGGCCCCCCTCGGCCATGGGGAGAGGGAGGGGCCCGCCGGAGACAAGTTATCCGCGGCAGCGGATGACGAAGGATACGGTGGGAGGGTACGGAAGGAGCGCAGCGACTGGAGCCCCCCCGGTCGGGAGTCCCCATCCGTCAACGAATCCACCCTCGGCCATGGGAAGAGGGAGGGGCCCGCCGGAGACAAGTTATCCGCGACAAGCGGATGACGAAGGATACGGTGGGAGGGTACGGAAGGAGCGAAGCGACTGGAGCCCCCGGGAGGGATCCCCCTGACGGCAGCCCCAGCCGGCAGCCCCCAGCCGTCAAAAATCCCCCCAGCAGTCCCCATCCATCAGAAAATCGGCCGGAGAGCCCCATTTCCGGAATAATTTGCGTAAGTTTGCAAAAAATTCCACTATGGAAGTCAGAGAACTTGAGAACCGGAGGTCGTGATGCAAGATTCACTCAAAGGACACCTTTCCATCGCCGCCGCGTACACCATCTTCGGCCTGAACCTGGTGTTCTGCAAGGATATTGCAAACTCGGCGACGGTTTCGCCGTATGTCCTGTTTACGCTGCGGGCCATCGGCGCCACGGCGCTTTTCTGGCTCATCTCCTTTTTCATGCCGGCCGAAAAAATCGACCGGGCTGACTACTGGAAAATCGCCGCCGCATCGCTGGTGGGCCTTTTCGTCCCGCAGATGACCTTCCTCATGGCCATTACCATGACATCGGCCATCGATACCGCCATCATCGGCACCCTCGGGCCCATCTTTACGATGATCTTCGCCTTCCTTTTCCTGGGCGAGCCCATCACCGGAAAGAAAGCCGGCGGAGTCGCGCTGAGCTTCGCCGGCATCCTGTTTCTGATTTTCAATTCCGTGCATGAAGGCGGAGCGGCGGTGACCTCGCCGTGGGGAATCGCCCTGCTGCTGGTGAACAGCCTCAGCTTCTCGCTGTACCTGGGCTTCTTCCGCCCGGTGATTTCCAAATACAGCGTAGTGACCTTCATGAAATGGTCCTTCCTCTTCTCGCTCATCGTTTCTCTGCCCATCTCCGGGAAAGGACTCCTCACGACCGACTATACGGCCATCCCCGGGAACGTGGCCTGGGAGATCGGCTACCTGATCTTCTTTGCGACCTTCGTCGCCTATTTCCTGATTCCTTTCGGCCAGAAATTCATCCGGCCAACGCTGGTGAGCATGTATTCCTACCTGCAGCCCATCATCGCCACCATCGTCAGCATCTGGGCCGGCCTGGATGTGATCACCTGGCAGAAAGTGCTGGCCTCCGTCCTGGTTGTGGGCGGCGTCGTGCTCGTGTCCAAAAGCCGGGCCGGTGTCAGCGGGAACAATTCCCGAACCGCCAGGCCCGCATGCTCGCATAGCTCTCGGAAAACTCCCGGTCGGTAATCCGGTCATCCAGCGTAAAAAAGAGGTATTGCCCCTCAAGGTCACTGCCTTTGTAGCAGCGGCTGAGGTATTCATCCTTCAGGGCCAGGCAGACGCACTGCCGATGCATGGACAGAAAGCGGTACAGAAGCGGGAGGGCGGGGAAATCGCAGCTTTCGCCCTGGAGCCAGAGGTCGTCCGAGCAGTAAGCGCAGACCATGGCCGCTTTCTTATACTCCCCGTAAGCCTCCCTCGGGTGGCCGACACTCAGCAGGAACCGCGCGAACCGCTCATGCGCCCGGCTCCGGGCGAGCAGCCAGCCCATCTCGTCCTCCACCTCCTCCCAGCGGGCCTCCAGCTGCCCGATCCTCTCCCTGTAGGGTTCCGAAGCGACATTGACAAGGGAAGGGACCATCCGGAGACTGCCATTCCCGGTCCAGGCAACAAGCGTATACTTTTTACTTGACATAGAAAAACAGTATTTGAAAGAACTTCCCGGGTCCCCGGTCCGCAGGTGTACAGTACACCCTGAGCGCAATGCTCCGGCGGGCCATCGCCCGGGTTTCAGAATACTGTCGGTGGAAATCGGCTGCAAAAATACGGCATTCCGGCCGATTTTGCAAATCCGTCCGCCCCATTCGCACTTAGCACTATTTTTGCTATCTTTGCCGAGCTATGAAACGAATCAGCCTTATTTTGGCCCTGTCGGCGGCGGTTTGCGTGGCGGCATCGGCCCAGTCCAAAAGTTTCACCCTGGGGAAATGGGTGGAAGTGAACAACGCTATCCTGAAGGAACTGAACCGCTCCTACGTAGACTCACTGGAAGTGGGCCGGATCGAGCGCGAAGCCGTGGATGCCATGCTCGCATCGCTGGATCCCTATACCGTATACGTCCCCGAGGAAGAGCAGGAAGATTTCCAGATGATGCTCTCCAACACCTACGGGGGCATCGGCGCCATCATCTATAAGCCGGACGTAAACGGCAACGTAACCATCAACGAGCCCTACGAAGGCTCACCGGCCGCAAGGGCAGGCCTCCGCTGCGGCGACGAGATCCTCTCCATCGACGGCACCTCCACCCACGGGCTCACCAGCCAGGAAAGCTCGGAGCGCATGCGCGGGAAACCCGGCACCAAAGTCGTCTTCTCCGTCAAGAAACTCCGCGGCGGCCCCACCTGGAAAGCCGGCGAGGTGATTGAAGTCCCCGTCGTGCGCGAACGCATCGTCCTCCCGGCCGTCGAATACGTCGGCATGCTCAACGGGGCCGACGGTTACATCCTCATGAACAAATTCACGGAAGGCGTGGGCCAGGCAATCCGGGATGCATACCAGACCCTCAAAGCCCAGGGCATGCAGCGGCTGGTGCTGGATCTGCGCGGCAATGGCGGCGGCCTCATGCACGAAGCGGTGAACATCGTTTCCCTGTTCGTGCCCAAAGGCTCCGTCGTCGTCACCGCCAAAGGCCGGGCGGCAGGTTCGGAGCAGGTTTACAAGACCTCCACCGACCCTGTGGACACCGAGATCCCCATCCTGGTGCTGGTGGACAGCGGGAGTGCATCGGCCTCTGAAATCGTATCCGGAGCGCTGCAGGACTATGACCGCGCCACCATCGTCGGGACCCGCACCTTCGGCAAGGGACTGGTGCAGAGCATCCGGCCCCTCCCCTACAGCGGCCAGCTCAAGCTCACCACCGCCAAATACTACACCCCTTCGGGCCGATGCGTCCAGGCCATCGACTACTCCCACCGCAACGAAGACGGCAGCGTCGGCCACATTCCCGATTCGCTCACCCATACCTTCACCACGGCGCACGGACGCACAGTCCGCGACGGCGGCGGCATCACCCCCGACCACGAAGTCAAAGCCAAGCGCTATTCCCGCCTCACCTACTCGCTGGTGCTGAACGGAATCATCGAGCAATATGCCCTTCAGTACGTCCGGGAGCACGAATCCATCCCCGCCGTGGAAGACTTCCACTTCCAGGAGTACGACAACTTCGTCGCCTTTGCGGCCGACAAAGAGTTCGACTACCGCTCCTCCGCCCGCGCCTATCTGGACGAAGTGAAGAAAAACCTGAAAGAAGACGGTCTGGAAGAAACCACAGCCGCAGAACTGGCTGCGCTCCAGAGCAAACTGGACATGAGCAAAGAAGACTTCCTCCGGCTCAAGAAAGACGAAATCATCCCCTTCATCGAAGAGGAGATCGTCGTCAGGTATTATTTCCAGGAAGCCGGCATCCGGATGCGCCTCCGCTATGACGAGCAGCTTCACACCGCCCTTCAGCAGCCGGCCATCACTTTTTAAGTTGCTGCCTTAACGCCTCATAGTAGGCATGCCGTTCAGGGTTTTCCGGGAACCATCCCCGGAGAACCCTTTTTTCCTGCAAAAACATCTCATGAATGCCCCACAGGCAGGAAAAAGCAAATCCACCCACAATAGTAGAAAGAATTGTATCGGGAATCAGCAGGGACAAAACCGAAAAGCCGATGCCCGCCACGAGCCAGATCCACCAGCTCTTCTTTCCCAGATAATATTCCATCTTGATAACCGCAGGATGGCAGATGCCGATGCTCAGAAACACCGCCGCCCCCACTATAATGCCACTGAAATTCATATCCATTTGTTCTAGTCGCTGCAAAGATACACCATTTTTCCAAGCCCCATTAGGACTACCCCCGCTTCTTTTAGGACTTTCCTCACCCGGCCTGGCCAGGAGGGCTATGGCGGCGGGGCAGGAAGGGGTGCACCTCCAGGTGCACCCCTATATGCGTAACCTGCTGATATTTACGCTGTTGCTTGATTCGGAGATGGCAAGGGGTGCACCTGGAGGTGCACCCCTTGGTGGGTTTGGCGGGGAAAGGCTACAGGGAAAGGGTGGAGGTTTTCAAGCCTTTGGCCTTAACGGTGACTGTATCCGCGGCAGCGGATGACGCAGGATACGGTGGGAGGGTACGGAAGGAGCGTAGCGACTGAAGCCCCCCGGTCGGGAGTCCCCATCCGTGACACTTAAGTAGCTGATACTCTGTAAGATACTGAAAACGTTGAGTGTCAATTGGTTATGTGTCACGGCTGTCAGGATGAAAAGGGGGACGAAGATTGCAAAAGCTGGGGATTTTACATATCTTCGCGGAGAGAAACTACTACAACTTATGTCCATCATAAAGCACGCAGGAAACCGGGAAAGGCCGAGGGTGGTCAGCGAGGAGACAATGCTGGAGGCTATCGAAGAGCTGGGGATTGTTCCTTTCTTTGAGAATCCTATTGCAGGGTATTCCATTGAAGAGCTCACGCCCAGGGAATACTGGTTTGACGGCGGGGACAGCCTGGGGCCCTGGGACTGGAAGATCTATTCGGTCCAAAGCGGAGAGATTGCGTATGGAAAATTCCTCTGGGGCGGGAAGGCGGCTTTTGCTACCGTACGGCTGTACCGGGAGCTGATGAACTGGCGCCGAAGTCTGCCCAAATATGCCCCTACGGCGCAGCAGAAGGCTGTTTTGGATTTGCTGGAAGAGCAGGGAAGCATTGGTATCAGGGATGTGAGGGCGCTGCTGGGAATCAAAAAGTCGGCGGCCGATGCGATCATCACGAAGCTCCAGATGCAGACGCGCGTGGTGACCGGTGACATTACCCGGGTGTACCGTGGCGAGGACCTTCATTACAACGGCTGGCAGGTGAGTTCGTTCTGTACACCGGAAGCGCTCTTTGCGGACGACAGCGGCCCCCAAGGCTTCCCCGGCTTCCCTTCCAGCGGAGACTCGCTTCAGTCTAGCCTCACTCCGGAGCAGTCCAGGGAATTCCTTGTAGACCATATCCGCTCCCGCGTTCCGGGCGCATCCGAGGCCCAGATCCTGAGAATGTTTGCCTAGAAGCGCAAAACATGCTATCTTTGCAGCGGTTAATCAGTAGTGAAAGAAATGAAACTTGTATTCGCAACGGGCAACCCCGGCAAGCTCCGGGAAGCTGCAGAGATTCTGGGCGAGGGATTTGAGCTCGTTACCCCCGCGGAAGTCGGTATCGCAGAAGACATCCCCGAAACCGGCAACACACTCAGGGCCAACTCTTTACAGAAGGCCGACTATATTTACAAAAAAACCGGACTGGACTGCTTTGCGGACGACACCGGCCTGGAAGTGGACATCCTGGGCGGCGCCCCCGGCGTAGAAACCGCCCGCTATGCCGGTCCTGAAAAGAACCCCTCCGCCAACATCGACAAACTCCTCGAGGAAATGGCCCGGCGGGAAAAGGAGGCCGCCATGGCCCGTACCAACGGCCTCACCACGGCCAAGGCCACCCGGTCGGCCCGTTTCCGTACGTCGGTCACGCTCATCCTGCACGGGCAGCATCACTTCTTCGACGGGGTCATGGAAGGCAGCATCGCCCTTCACAGAAGCGGGAAGGGCGGTTTCGGTTACGATCCGGTGTTCATCCCCAAGGGCTACGGCGTCACGGCGGCCGAAATTTCCGAAGAGGAGAAAAACGCCATCTCGCACCGCGGAAAAGCCCTTCGCGCCATGGCCGATTTCCTGCATGGACAACATTGAGCTCATCGTCCTGGGAACCACGAAAGTGGGCGAAAGCGCGATGGTCGTACACACCCTGTCGCGTGAGTACGGCCGCCGCGGCTTCCTGGTACGGAGCGCCAAAAAGGCCGGCACCGCCCTCCTCCTCCCTTTGAGCATCCTGGAGGCCGATGTCGTGGAAAACCCCAAAAGCGACCTCTGGACCATCCGGAACCTTCACTTGAGGGACGCCCTCAACGGGATCCGCGGGAACCTGGAGAAAAACACCATCTCCCTGTTCCTGTCGGAAGTGCTTTTCCGCACCCTCAAGGAAGGGTCCTACGAAGACGGCCTCTACGAGTGGTGCACCGGCAGCATCCTCACCCTCGACGCCCTCGAGAGCGACTGGGCCAACTTCCACGTCCGCTTCCTCCTGGAACTGGCCGGCGCCCTGGGCTTCCGCCCCAGCCTGGAAGACATTGCCCCATTCGCCAAAGAGCATATCAAGCCCATGAAAGCGTTCCTGGAGGCCGACTTCTCCGCCTCCATGCTCATCCCCCTCAGCGGCAGCATCCGGAACGCACTGTGCGAAGCGCTGCTCCAATACCTGTCCTACCACACGGAAAGTAGTATTCAGGTAAATTCTTTGGCTGTTTTGAGGGATTTGTATCGATAAATTTACTATCTTTACAATCACTAACCCTGTGATTGTATGAAACGCCTGAAACTCCGCCGTTCAACGGTCGAAGCCCTTATCTTCCTGACCCTGCTGGTTGTCACATTCAGCCTGATCGGCTCCAGGATGGGCAGCGGTAATATGCTCAAGACCATCATGAACACGGCCCACGACCTGCTCCTGAATACGGTCTTCTATCTGATGGGCATCACCGTCCTCACCGGCGCCCTGTCCAAACTGATGTCGGAATTCGGGGTCGTCACCATGCTGGAGCGCGTCCTGCGCCCCCTGATGAAACCCATCTACAACCTGCCGGGCGTCGCCGCCCTGGGCGCCGTCATGACCTTCCTCAGCGACAACCCCGCCATCATCGCCCTCTCCAAGGACAGGACCTTCAGCGCCTACTTCAAGAAATATCAGCTCATTTCGCTCACCAACTTCGGCACGGCATTCGGCATGGGATTCGTCGTCATCATCACCATGATCGGCTACGGCCAGGTTACCGGCGCGCTGGTGGGCCTGTTCGGCGCGTTCTGCGGCTCGGTCATCAGTACCCGGCTGATGCAGCGCAACACCCTCAAGGCGTACCCGGAGCTGGACTCCCCCGTCCTGGACAAAGTGACGGAAACCATCGAGGAGAAAGAAGAGGCCGAGAAGAAAGACGGCATCTTCATGCGCTTTCTGAACGCCATCCTGGACGGTGGCAAGAACGGTGTGGAGCTTGGCATGCAGATTATCCCCGGCGTCCTGATCATCACCACCGCCGTCATCATGATCACCTTCGGCCCGGGAGACGCCGGCGTTTACAACGGCTCCTCCTCCCAGGGCGTTCCCATCCTCCCCTGGCTGGCCGAAAAAATCCACTGGGTGTTCGAATGGCTCTTCGGCTTCTCGCACATGGAGCTCATCGCCTTCCCGATGACCGCCCTCGGTGCCGTAGGAGCAGCCCTGGGCCTTCTTCCCACCTTCAACGCCGCCGGAATCCTGGACGGCAACGCCATCGCCGTATTCACGGCCATCGGCATGTGCTGGAGCGGCTTCCTTTCCACCCACACCGCCATGCTGGACTCTCTGGGCTACCGCAAGGTCATTTCCAAAGCCATCGGCGCGCACGCCATCGCAGGCCTGTGTGCCGGCATCATCGCCCATTTCGTTTTCCTGTTAGTCTCCTTCATCTAGTTTATGTCGCGTCGTAAAAACAGCCCCAACCGAAAGAATCACAAGAAAAAACGCATCATTCCCGAATACGTGGGAACCGTCCTGATGTCCCGTGAGGGATATATCTTCGTCCGCATCGAAGGACAGGAAGAGGACGTCTTCGTAAAAGCCAACAAAACCCGCGGCGCCCTGCACGGAGACCTGGTCAGGGTGGCCGTCACACAGGAAAAGACCGGCCAGGCCAAACGCCGCAGCGGCGAGGTCATCGCCATCCTGGAGCGCTCCACACGGCCTTTCGTGGGCATCCTGCACATTGTAGGAAAGCAGGCCTGGGTGCTCATGAGTTCCAAGACCATGCCCTATGACATTTCCGTTCCCATACCGGAAGGGGGCGAGCGCGGCATGAAGGTGGCCGCCGTCGTGGACGGCTGGGAGCGCGGCGAATCCGGCCCCCACGGCCATGTGGTGGACATCCTGGGCCAGCCCGGCGAAAACGACACCGAAATGCACGCCATCCTGGCGGAGTTCGGCCTCCCCTACCGCTTCGAAAAAGAGGTGGAGAACGCGGCCGACAAAATCCCCGAGCAGATCACCGACAAGGACCGCGCCCACCGCAGGGACTTCCGCAAAGTCCTCACCTTCACCATCGACCCCGCCGACGCCAAAGACTTCGACGACGCCCTCAGCTTCCGCCGCCTGGAAAACGGCAACTACGAAGTGGGCGTCCACATTGCCGACGTCACCTACTACGTACAGCCGGGGTCGGCCGTGGACAAGGAAGCCCAGGCACGCGGCACGTCCGTTTACCTGGTGGACCGCACCGTTCCCATGCTGCCGGAGAAACTCTCCAACAAACTGTGCTCCCTGCGTCCGAACGAAGAGAAGCTCACCTTCTCCGTCGTCTTCGAGATAACCCCGCAGGCCAAAGTCCTGAACCCCTGGATCGGCCGCACCCATATCATCTCCGACTACCGCTTCGACTACGACACCGCCCAGCAGATTCTGGAGGCCGGCGTGGCCGACTCCCCCATCAACGATGCCCTCATCACCCTGAACGGCCTGGCCCTGAAGCTGAGGAAACGCCGCTTCCAGAACGGCGCCGTAAACTTCGAGCGGCCCGAGATGAAGGTGGAAGTGGACGAGAGCGGCAAGCCGGTCGGCGTCCATCAGAAAATCTCCAAGGAAGCCAACTGGCTCATCGAGGAGTTCATGCTCCTGGCAAACCGCACCGTGGCCGAATACGTGGCCACCGGCGGCAAAATGGGCGGCAAGGCACTCGCAAAGGCCAAAACCTTCGTGTACCGTGTCCATGACAAGCCCAACATGGAAAAACTCGCCGGGCTGAGGGACTTCGCCGGCCACTTCGGCTACAAAGTGGGGCCCATCGAAGGCGGCCGGGACATCGCCAAGACCCTCAACAAACTCATGGTCGACGCCTCCGACAAGCCGGAGCTGGGTGCCATCCAGATCCTGGCGCTCCGGAGCATGGCCAAGGCCTGCTACAGCACCGAGAACATCGGCCACTACGGCCTGGCCTTCAACTTCTACACGCACTTCACCTCCCCCATCCGCCGCTATCCCGACATGATGGTGCACCGCCTGCTGGCCCAGTACCTTTCCGGGGCCGATTCCGCCAAGGAAGACTACTACGCCGCCCAGTGCAAGCACGCCTCCGAACGCGAGGTGGTCGCCGCCGAGGCCGAGCGCGAAAGCATCAAGTACAAGCTGGTGGAATTCATGGAGGACAAGATCGGACAGGAATTCGACGGACACGTTTCCGGTGTCACGGAATGGGGCATCTACGTGGAGATCGAGCCCACCAAGATCGAGGGCATGATCCCCTACCGCACCATCCGCAGCGACTTCTTTGTCTACGACCAGGACCATTACCGCGCCGTCGGCCGGCGGACCCACCGCTCCATCCGGCTCGGCGACCCGCTCCGCATCCGTGTCAAAGCCACCTCCCTGGAACAGAAAATCCTGGACTACGAACTGGTGGAAGACCTTCCCGAAGAAAAACCCGCCCATGAAAAGTAAACTCCTCATTCTCAGCATCCTCCTCCTTGCAGGCTGCACCTCATCCAACGCGCCGCTGTACAAGGATGCCGGCGCTCCCGCCGAAAAACGGGCCGACGACCTCATCGCCCGAATGACTCTGGAAGAAAAGCTGGGACAGCTCCTCTGCCCCCTCGGCTGGCCCATGTACGAAAAGACCGGCCCCGACGCGGTCACCATCTCCGACGCATACCGCCGCTTCATTCAGGAGCAGCACGGCGGCATGCTTTGGGCCACTTTCCGGGCCGACCCTTGGACCCGGAAGACCCTGGAGACCGGCCTGAACCCGGTGCTCTCCGCCAAGGCCTACAACGCCCTCCAGCACTACGCCATCGACTCTACCCGCCTGGGGATCCCGATCATCCTCGCGGAGGAGGCGCCGCACGGGCACATGGCCATCGGCACCACCGTTTTCCCTACGTCCATCGGCCTCAGCGCCACCTGGGATACGGACCTGATTGAACGGGTGGGCCAGGTGATCGGCGAAGAGCTGCAGGCCCAAGGCGGCACCATCGGGTACGGCCCTGTGATCGACCTGAGCCGCGAACCCCGCTGGTCCCGCGTAGAGGAAACCTACGGCGAGGATGTATTCCTGACTTCCCAGATGGCGTCGGCCATGGTACGGGGCACGTCCTCGAAGGGGGTCATCTCCACCCTCAAGCATTTCGTAGCCTACGGCATTCCAGAGGGCGGACACAACGGCAGCCCGTCCCATATCGGCGTGAGGGACCTGGAAGAGAATGTGCTTCCTACGTTCAAGTCCGCCATCGACGCCGGCGCCCTCAGCGTCATGACCAGTTACAACACCATCGACGGCGTGCCCTCCACCTGCAACGAGGAGCTCCTGACCGGCGTCCTGCACGACCGCTGGAACTTCCGGGGCTTCGTCGTGAGCGACCTGGAGAGCATCGACGGCATCTTCCAGAGCCACCATGTGGCACGCGACCGCCAGGAGGCCGGTGAAATGGCCCTGAAGGCCGGTGTAGACGTGGATCTGGGCGCCAACTGCTTCTCGCTCCTGAAAGAGAGCGTAGAGGCGGGCCGCGTCCCCATGTCCACCGTCGACCGGGCCGTCAAGCGCGTCCTCGTGCGGAAATTCGAAGCGGGCCTCTTTGACAACCCCTACCTTCCGGAAGGCTCCGGGGCCGACGTCCGCTCCGCAGCCAACGTGGAAGTGTCGGCCCAGGCCGCACGGGAGAGCGTAACCCTACTGAAGAACAACGGCATCCTTCCGCTCAAGGCGGGCACCCGCATCGCCCTGGTAGGCCCCAATGCCGACAACCAGTACAACCAGCTGGGCGACTACACCGCCCCGCAGGCCCCTGAAAACGTGGTCACCATGCGGGAGGGCCTGGAAAAAGCCGGTGCCGCCGTCACCTATGTGAAGGGCTGCGCGGTCCGCGACACCCGCTCCCATGAAATAGCCGCCGCCGTAGCCGCCGCCCGACGGTCCGACGTGGTGGTGGCCGTCGTGGGCGGGTCGTCGGCCAGGGATTTCCGCACCAAATACATTGACACCGGCGCCGCCGTGGTGGACGAGACCTCCGTCTCCGACATGGAGGCCGGCGAGGGCTTCGACCGCAGCACTCTCACGCTCCTGGGCCTGCAGGAAGACCTCCTGAAAGCGCTCAAGGCCACCGGGAAGCCCCTCGTGGTGGTGTACATCGAAGGCCGTCCGCTGGACAAGAACTGGGCTTCCGCCCAGGCCGACGCCCTCCTCACCCTTTGGTACCCCGGCGGTGAAGGCGGCACCGCCCTCGCCGACGTCCTCCTCGGAAAGTACAACCCGGCCGGACGCCTTTCCGTCAGCGTGCCCCGCAGCGTAGGCCAGATCCCCGTCTACTACAACCGAAAAATGCCCATGAGCCACGACTACGTGGAAGAGAGCGCCAACCCGCTCTACCCCTTCGGCTACGGGCTCAGCTATACCCGCTTTGAATACGCGAACCTCCGGGCCGAAGGCCACCTCCCGGAGAAGGTGCTGGTGGACGTAACCAACACCGGAGACCGGGACGGCGACGAAGTGGTCCAGCTGTATATCCGCGACCTTGTAGCCTCCACGGCCCGTCCCCGGAAACAGCTCTGCGCCTTCAAGCGCGTGCACATTCCCGCCGGAGAAACCGTCACCGTGGAACTGCCCCTGCAGCGCGAGGCCTTCTCGCTGGTGAATCCCCGGATGCAACGCATCATAGAGCCCGGACAGTTCGAACTCCAGGCCGGCGCATCCTCCGAAGACATCCGACTAACGCAAATCATTGAATACTGACCTGATATGAAAAAGACCTTTACCTTTGTTCTGACCCTGATACTTGGCGGGGTCTCAGCCTGGAGCCAGGAACTGCCCTACTGGCAGAACACCCAGGTCTCTTCCGTCAACGCCCAGACCCGGCGCACGGAAGTCATCTACTACGCCGACCGGGCCGACGCCCTCAGCAAAGGCTTCCGCGAGAGCGAAAACTATGAAAACCTGAACGGCGTTTGGGATTTCAAATACTTCGACGACTACCACGCCATGGCCGTCCCGGCCGAGTGGGACAAGATCCAGGTCCCCGGCAACTGGGAAATCCAGGGGCACGGCGTTGCAATCTACACCAACATACCGTACGACTTCTGCCCCAGCAACCCGCAGCCTCCGCAGTTGCCCGACGTCTTCCCCGGCGCGCTGTATCACCGCAGCTTCACCGTCCCGGCAGGCTGGAAAGGAAGGAAGGTGTTCCTGAACCTCTGCGGCACCAAGAGCGGCACCTATGTGTACGTGAACGGCCGGGAGATCGGCTATAATGAGGATTCCAAGGACCTCGCCCGCTTTGACATCACCGACGCGCTGAAGGAGGGGGAAAACGACCTGCTGCTGAAGATCTACCGCTATTCCACGGGCTCCTATCTGGAGTGCCAGGACTTCTGGCGCATCAGCGGCATCGAGCGCGACGTGTATCTGTCCAGCGAGAAGGTGGACACGGGATTCGACTTCAACGTCGTCTCCACCCTCACCGAGGACCTGTCCACGGGTATTTTCAAGCTCAGGATGCATGCATCGGCCCCTACCGAGGTGTCGTATGAGCTGCTGGACAAGGACGGCAGCACCGTGGCCGACGCCAGCTTCGAGTTCAACGGCAACATGGCTACCGTCACCGACAGCATCCCCGGCGTGCGCCGCTGGAGTGCCGAAACGCCCGAGCTGTACACCCTGCTGCTGAAGGTGAACGGAGAGTACACCCGCTTCCACGTCGGTTTCCGCCGCACCGAGATCAAGACCGTCAAGGACGGAGACCGGGACGTGAAGGCCTTCTTCTTCAACGGTCAGCCCGTCAAGTTCAAAGGCGTGAATCTGCACGAGCACAACCCCTACACCGGCCACTACATCACCCGCGAAAACATCCTGGAAGACCTCCGGCTGATGAAACTGTGCAACATCAACGCCATCCGCACCTGCCATTACCCGCAGCCGCGCGAGTTCTACGAACTCTGCGACTCCCTGGGCTTCTACGTGTATGACGAGGCCAATATCGAGAGCCACGGCATGGGCTACAGCCCGGACCGTACCCTGGGCAACAATCCCGAATGGCTGCAAGGCCACCTCGACCGCACCGTCAACATGTACCGCCGCACGGCCAACTACCCTTCGGTGAACATCCTCTCCCTGGGTAACGAGGCCGGCAACGGCGTTAATTTCTATGCCACCTATGCCCTCCTGAAGGAATTTGAAAAAGACGGCCAGAACCGTCCCGTCGTATACGAGCGGGCCGAACATGAGAACAACACCGACTTCCTCAACCCCATGTATCCCGACACCGACTGGCTGCGGAAGATGGGCGAAAGCTATTCGGCCAAACCCATTGTCCTTTGCGAGTATTCCCATGCCATGGGCAACTCCAACGGCTCGCTGGACTGGCAGTGGGAGCAGTTCTACGGCCACAAGCACCTGCAGGGCGGATTCATCTGGGACTGGGTGGACCAGGGCTTCTATGACAAGGAAAAAGGCTGGACCTACGGCGGCGACTACGGCACCGGCCAGCCCTCCGACGGCAACTTCCTGTGCAACGGCCTGGTGAACCCGGACCGCGACCCGCACCCGGGCTTCTACGAGGTCAAGCACGTCTATCAAGATGTCTCCATCACCCCGGTGGACGCCGAAAAGGGCATCTTCCAGATTTTCAACCGCCACTATTTCTCCTCCCTGGACGGCTACACCGTGAAATACTGGGTGGAGCGCGACGGCAAACGCCCCTTCTGGTGGTTCACCCACAAGCTTCACTTCACCACCGCTCCGCAGACCGCCGAGCAGTTCAAAGTCAAACTGCCCCGCATGCGCAAGGCCGGCGAGTACCGCATCTTCTTCGAAGTGTCGGCCCGCAACGCCATGCCGCTCGTCGACAAGGAAACCATCGTCGCCTGCGACGAGGCCCTGCTGAAAGATACGTCGGCCCCGAAAGTGCGGAAAGCACGCGGCAAACTTGAATTCACCGAGGGCGACACCCAGATCGTGGTGCGCGGCGCCAAGGTGGAGCTGGTCTTTGACAAGGCCGACGGTACCGTGAAGTCCTGGAAGGTGGGCGGCCGCGACGTCGTGGATCCTTCCTTCGGCATCAAGCCCAATTTCTGGCGGGCAGGAAACGACAATGACTACGGCTGCGGTGCACCCTGGCGCACCCGTCGTTTCAAGACGCCCGGAAAACCTGAAAACGTGACGGCAGCCCTCCAGGAGGACGGTTCCGTCCGGATCACCGTCACGGGCAAGGATGTCCGTGCGAAGGAGGAGTACACCGTCTTCGGTGACGGGTCCCTCAAGCTTGCGGTCGCCACCGCTCCCGCCGAAGGACTGCCCGCCGGCGAAGGTTACCACTCGCGTGTGGAAATCCCCCGCCTGGGCATCCGCTTCCGCGTCGCCGGCGACAGCTTCCGCTACTTCGGCCGAGGACCCGTGGAGAACTACTGGGACCGCAACAGCGGCACGTTCAAACGCATCTGGAAAAGCACGGCATCGGCCGAATACTATCCCTATGTGCGTCCGCAGGAAACCGGACACCACACGGAGGTCTCCTGGCTGGAGGTGGACGGCGTCAGCGTCATCTCCGACCAGCCGTTCGAGTTCAATGCCCTCAGACAGAGCATCGAAGACCTGGACAGCGAAGAAGCCACCGACAAGCCCTTCCAGTGGAACTACTTCCGGGCCGACGAGGACCACTCCGACGAGGCCGGCGTCTTCCGCGTACGCCGTCAGACCCATGTGACGGATGTGCCGGTGCGCGACTTTACGGAAGTGTGCGTGGACTACAAGATGACCGGCGTGGGCGGCTACGACAGCTGGCACGCCCGTCCCGAACCGGGCCGCACCCTCTGGGCCGACACGGCTTACACCTATTCCTTCACCCTGATTCCCGGCAAGTTATGAACCGGACCGGGGTTTTCCTGGCGCTGACGGCCGTCCTGGCGGCGGCCTCCTGCGCCCCTGTCAGGCCTCCCGAGCCCTTCGGCGCCGTCCCGACGCCCGCCCAGGTCGCCTGGCAGCGACAGGAACTGCTGATGTTCTACCACTTCGGCCAGGCCACCTTCTCGCACTGGGACGGAGAGAATCCCAGCTGCAACGGCCGGCCCTGGAGCGAAGCGCTCCTCCTGGAGAACTATGCGCCTGGCAACCTGGACGTGGACCAGTGGGTCCGGGTCGCCGCCGAAAACGGCTTCCGCGAGGTCATCCTCACCACCAAGCACCATGACGGGTTCTGCCTCTGGGACAACCCGGAGAGCCGGTGCGACGTGGCGTCGGCCCGCAACACCACCGATGTGGTGCAGGCGGTCCGGGATGCCTGCAACCGCTACGGGCTCAATCTGGGGCTGTACCTGTCGCCCTGGGACCGCACCATCGAGGCGGCCGGGCTGGACCTGGACACCTACGAGGCCATGTACAAGCGTTCCATCACGGACCTGATGACCCGCTACGCCCCGGTGGTGGAATTCTGGATCGACGGCAACCACTCATCCGCTTTCCACTGGCCCGACATCCACAAGACCGTGCTGGACGTGAACCCCGACTGCCTGATCTTCTCCGACGCCGGTCCCGGCTGCCGCTGGGTAGGCAACGAGCGGGGCGTCGCCGGGGAGACCAACTGGAACACCCTGGACATCCGCGGGCGCAACATCGGCCCCGGGCGCGCTCCGGGAGACTATCAGACCTACCTGGCCCAGGGCGATCCGGGCGCCGCCGACTGGATTCCCGCCGAATGCGACTTCTCCATCCAGGAAATCGGCGACCCGGACGGCTGGTTCTACGACGCCACTGACCGCCGGAAGACC
Source organism: Bacteroidales bacterium UBA4231 (assembly GCA_002396335.1). Lineage (GTDB taxonomy): Bacteria > Bacteroidota > Bacteroidia > Bacteroidales > UBA932 > Cryptobacteroides. Next base: position 95,907 of record DGXN01000025.1, on the reverse strand, counting down.
CCGGAGGAACTCCTCCAGATTTACTACACCAGCGTGGGCCGGGGCAGCGTTTTCCTGATGAATGTCCCGCCTTCCCCGGAAGGCATCCTGGCTCCGGAGGATGTCGCCGCCATCGAAGGGTTCACCGCCCTGCGGCACAACATTTTTGACCACAACCTGGCCGACGGAGCTGCCGTCAAGGCGTCGGCCGTCCGGGGACGCGGGTACGAAGCCGCGCGTCTTGTGGACGGGAATTACGACAGCTACTACGCCGCTCCGGACAACGTGAAAGAAGTGACCCTGGACGTACTTCTGAACGGGATGAAGACCTTCAACTTGGTACAGCTTCAGGAGTACATCCCGCTGGGCCAACGCGTCTGCGGCTTCCGCATCGAAGTGCGTAAAAACGGCAGCTGGGAGGCCTGGGGACAGGGTACTACCGTGGGACACAAACGTATCGTAAAAGGCCGCACCGTTACCGCCGACGCCCTCCGCATCCAGGTGGAGGCGCTCGCCTGTCCGGCCCTCAACGGACTGGGCCTGTATATGGATTCTGTCAACTATGAGTAAGAAAGTTGCCCTGGCCCTTGCGAGCGGCGGCCCGCGGGGGTTCGCCTACATCGGCGCCATTGAACAGCTGCTGGAGCGGGGCTATGAGATCTGTTCCGTCGCCGGCACCAGCGCAGGGGCGCTCGTGGGCGGCATCTACGCTGCAGGCGGCCTGCAGCCGTTCAAGGAATGGCTGTTCGGCCTGGACCCTGTGAAGATCATGACCCTGATGGATTTTTCCATCAGCAAGAACTACCTGGTTAAAGGCGAAAAGATTATCCAGGCCATCCGCGAGCGGGTTCCGGAAGTGAACATCGAGGACCTGCCCGTCCCCTTCGCCGCAGTGGCTACGGACCTCTATACCGGCGAGGAAGTGGTGTTCCGCGAGGGACCGCTTTTCGACGCCATCCGCGCCTCCATCTCCATCCCTTCCATGTTCCGGCCCGTGAAATGGAAAGGACGCACCCTGGTGGACGGCGGCATGGTGAACACCCTGCCCCTGAACCGTGCGGTGCGTACGCCCGGCGACATACTCGTCGGCTTCAACGTGAACCAGATTGACGCGGCCGAAATCCAGGGTTTCCTGGACAGCATGGCCGCCCTGCAGGAGGAGAGGGAGCACCGCTCGCTCATCGGCCGGCTGGAGAACGACATCCAGGAGCGGCGGCTCATGGCCGACGGCCGCGAAAACCGCCTCCCCGTGGACGCCGACGACAACTACTTCTCCATCCTCCAGCGCAGTTTTGGGATCATGAACTGCACCATCGCCCGGATGGGGATCGCCCTTACCCGGCCCGACATCCTGGTCGACCTTCCCTTCGACTCCTACCATGGGGTCTACGGCTACCTCAGAGCCCGTGAAATCACGGAAAAAGGACGCACCCTCATGGCGGAAGCCCTGGACAGATATGAAAAAGGCTAAAATAATTTAGCCAATCCGGGAAGAATCCTTATCTTTGCATTGAAATGACAAAGAATGTAACCATCCGGGACATTGCCCGCGAGGCGGGCGTTTCCATCGCACTGGTCTCGTTCGTGATGAACAACCGCATCGAGGCCGACGGCAAAAAGAAATACCGTGTCAGTGAGGCCACAAAGGAACGCATCCTGGAGGTGGCCCGGCGGATGAACTACCAGCCCAGTTCGGCCGCGCGCATGCTCCGTCAGGGCCGCACCCACGTGCTGGGCATCATCCTCTCGGATATGGCCAACATCTTCTACGGCATCCTGGCCAAGGAGTTCGAGCGGATTGCCCACAAGCACGGCTACACCGTCCTTTTCGGCAGTACGGAAGAAGATCCCGAGCGCTTCGACGCCCTGGTGAAAAGCTTCCTCGAGAAGGACGTGGAAGGCTTTATCGTGGTCCCCGCCCACGGCTCCGACGCCGGCATGAAACGGCTTCAGGCGTCAGGGCGCCCCTTCGTGGTCATCGACCGCTACAGCAAAGACTACACGGTCCCCTATGTCCTGGTGGACAACGAAGAGGCCATGGAGCAGGCCGTGAAGGCCCTCCGCTCCCAGGGAGCCACCCGGATCGGCATGGTTTCCTACTCGATGCGCATCACGTCCATGACCGACCGTGAGAACAGTTTCGCCGCCCTCGCCGGGCCCGACTCCCCCATCTACCACCTGTCCTTCAACAGCGTGGACAAAGATGCCGAAAAAGCCGTCGACGACATTCTCGCCCGCGGCATCGACGGAGTCATCACCGCGTCCAACGTGCCGTCCGTCTCCATCATCAAAGCCCTGATCCGCCGCGGCGTCCAGATCCAGAAAGACATCCGCATCGTCGGCTTCGACTATTCCAACGTATACGATATCTTCTCCCCCCGCATCTCCCATGTGCAGCAGCCGCTTCCGCAGATTGCCTCCACCAGCGGCGAATACCTGTTCCGGCTCATCGACCTCAACGAAAAAGGCGAAGACATCAGCCAGATTAACGAGAAAATTATCCTGAAAGCCAAATTAATATGAGTACACTCAAAATCATGGGACCCGCCCTTCCCAACATGCCTTGGGAGGACAGACCCGCATCCTCGAACGCTCCCCTGTGGCGTTATTCCCAGAATCCCGTCATTCCGCGCAACCTCCTGCCGGATTCCAACAGCATCTTCAACAGCGCCGTAGTGCCTTTCAAGGACGGCTTCGCCGGCGTCTTCCGCTGTGACGACACCAACCGCCGCATGGCCCTCCACGTCGGCTTCTCCAAAGACGGTATCAACTGGGACATCAACCCCGAGACCCTCAAGTTCCAGGACGGCGGTTCCGAAATTGACGAGTGGGTCTATGGCTACGACCCCCGTGTCGCTTTCCTGGACGGGAAGTACTGGGTCACCTGGTGCAACGGCTATCACGGCCCCACCATCGGCGTCGCCTGGACCGAGGATTTCAAGACCTTCCACCAGAAGGAGAACGCCTTCCTGCCATACAACCGCAACGGCGTGCTGTTCCCCCGCAAGATCGGCGGCCGATATGCCATGCTGTCCCGTCCTTCGGACACCGGCCACACCGCCTTCGGCGACATTTTCTACAGCGAATCCCCTGACATGGAGTTCTGGGGACACCACCGCCACGTCATGGCGCCTGCCGCTTTCGAGGTGAGCGCCTGGCAGTGCATGAAGATCGGCGCCGGTCCCGTCCCTATCGAGACCTCGGAAGGATGGCTGCTGCTGTACCACGGCGTCCTGCGCAGCTGCAACGGCTATGTGTACAGCTTCGGCAGCGCCCTGCTGGATCTGGACCAGCCCTGGAAAGTCCTGGCCCGCAGCGGCCCCTACCTGCTGTCGCCCCAGACCCCGTATGAGTGCATGGGAGACGTTCCCAACGTCGCATTCCCCTGCGCCGCCCTCCACGACAGCGCCACCGGCCGCATCGCCGTCTACTACGGCTGCGCCGACACGGTGACCGGCCTGGCCTTCGGTTACATTCCCGAGATCATCGACTTTACCAAGAAGACCAATATCCTGTGAAACTCTTTGTCCTTGCCCTCCTGACGGCCGCCCTGAACGTCAATGAGTGGGTGAATCCGTTTATCGGCACGTCCAACTTCGGGGCATGCAATCCCGGCGCGGTGATGCCCAACGGGATGATGAGCGTGTCTCCCTTCAACGTGATGGGATCCAGCCTCAATACCTGGGACAAGGACAGCCGCTGGTGGAGCACGCCCTATGTGGAAGAAAACAGCTACTTCACCGGCTTCTCGCATGTGAATCTCTCCGGTGTGGGCTGCCCGGAACTGGGCAGCCTCCTCACTATGCCCACGACCGGACCCGTGCAGGTGGACTACCACCTCTACGGCACCGAGTACAAGGACGAGGTGGCGCACCCCGGATACTACGCCGTGGAGCTGCTGAGCGGCATTACCGCAGAAGCGACGGCGACGCTCCGCACCTCGCTGGAGCGCTACACCTTCCCCGGCGGAGAGGGCAACATCCTCCTGAACCTGGGCGAAGGGCTCACCAACGAAAGCGGGGCCACAGTGCGCCGGGTATCGGCCACGGAAGTGGAAGGGAGCAAGCTGATGGGCACTTTTTGCTATAACCGCAATGCTGTCTTCCCCATCTACTTTGTCCTCCGCGTAAGCAAGGAGCCCGACAGCGCCGGCTATTGGAAAAAACAGCGTTCCATGAGTGCCGAGGCCGCCTGGGACGCCGACGCCGGCAAGTACAAGCTCTACGGCAGCTACGCCCGTGAAATGAGCGGCGACGACATCGGCTGCTGGTTCCACTACGACAACCTGGCTCCCGGCGAAAAGGTCACCGTGCAGATGGGCGTGTCCTTCGTGAGCGTGGAAAACGCCCGCAAAAACCTGGAGGCGGAACAGCCCGCCCCGGACTTCGACGCCATCCGCAGCCGGGCCGACGCCACCTGGGCCGCCCACCTGGGCCGCGTGAAAGTGGAAGGCGGCACGGACGATGAGCGGACCGTCTTCTACACCGCCCTTTACCATACCCTCCTGCACCCGAATGTGTTGAATGACGTAAACGGAGAGTATCCGCTCATGGAGTACGGCGCTCCGGCGGCAGACGGCGGGGTAGGACATGTGGAGCCCGGTCACAACCGCTACACCGTCTTCTCCCTCTGGGACACCTACCGGAACGTCCACCAGCTCATGACCCTCCTCTGGCCCGACAAGCAGACCGACATGGTGCGCTCGATGATCGGCCAGTACCGCGAGTGGGGCTGGATGCCCAAATGGGAGCTCTACGGCCGCGAAACCTGGACCATGGAAGGCGATCCCGCCATCTGCGTGATTGCCGACACCTGGCTCCGCGGGCTCCGCGACTACGACATCCAGACGGCCTACGAGGCCTTCCTCAAGAGTGCCGACACCCCCGGTGCGTCCAACCGGATGCGCCCGGACGTGGATCCGTACATCGCCCAAGGCTATGTGCCGCTGAACTACTTTTCGGCCGACTTCTCCGGCGACAACTCCGTCTCGCACGCCCTGGAATACTATGTGGCGGACTACGCCCTGTCGTGTCTTGCGAAGGACCTGGGCCGTCCCGAGGATGCGGAACGGTTCCTGGCGCGCTCGCTCGGTTATCGGCACTACTATGACCCGGAGTTTAAGTGCCTGCGTCCCCGCTATGCCGACGGCAGCTTCCTCACGCCCTTCGATCCCGAAGACGGGGCCGACTTCTCCAACGCCCCCGGTTTCCACGAGGGAAGCGCCTGGAACTACACCTTCGCCGTCCCGCACGACGTGAAGGGCTATGCGGCCCTGATGGGCGGCACCAAGGCTTTCGTGAGCAACCTCCAGCATGTCTTCGACGAAGGCCTGTACGACCCGGCCAACGAGCCCGACATCGTGTACCCGTACCTGTTCAGCCGCTTCAAGGGGTATGAAAAACGCACCTGGGAAGCCGTGGAGAAGATTCTCCAGAATCACTACAAGAACGCCCCCGACGGCATCCCCGGCAACGACGACACCGGCACCATGAGCGCCTGGGCCGTCTTCTCGATGCTGGGCCTCTACCCCGACTGCCCCGCCGACCCGTCCTTCACCCTCACCCGCCCCACCTTCACCAAGGCGCAGGTCACGCTCCCGGACGGCAAGGTCCTCACCGTGTCCCGCAGTGCGGCGAAAGCCTCCCGTGTCCGTGTGAACGGGCAGAATAAAGGATTCCGCCTCCGGCACGAAGACGTGCTCAAAGGCGGAACCATCACTTGGAAATAAAACTTAGCGCGTCCGGTTCAGGACCGCGAGTTTTCCGTCATTCACCAGCTTCAGGATCAGTTCTCCGAAGAGGGTATTCTGCCAGGCAAACCAGGGACGTGTAAAGTCCTTGGCGTCGTCCTTGTTGAAGCTCTCGTGGATGAATCCAGTACCGGCGTCAGTGTCCAGAAGCTGCTGCACGCAGGCGAGGATCTCCTCGTCGTCCGTGGCGGTGAAAGCCTTCATCATGATGCTCATGGGCCAGATGACCTCCGTGCCCACATGCGGTCCGCCGATACCTTCACCGGCCTTTCCGCGCCAGAAATAGGGATTCGAGTCGCTCCAGACGAAGCGGCGGGTGTTCTGGTACACGGGGTCGTCAATCGGCAGGGCTTCCAGATAGGCCATGGACAGCAGGGACGGGACATTGGCGTCGTCCATCATATAGGCATTGCCGAAACCGTCCACCTCGAAGGCATAGATGGAGCCGAACTCGGGGTGCTGGACGATGGCGTATTTCCGAAGCGCGGCCTCCACCTCGTCGGCCAGGGCGGTGCAGCGGGCGGCAAGGCCGGCTTCATGATTCACGTCCACCAGAATCTCGGCCGCTTTGCGCAGGATGCTCACGGCGAACAGGTTGGACGGGACCAGGAACTCGAACTGCGTAGCGTCGTCCGACGGACGGAAGGCCGATGCGATGAGCCCCACAGGCTTCACGGGATGCCCGCGGCCCACGCGGGCCTTGGTGTCCAGCTGGCGGTCCGTCACGCGGAGGAAGTAGTACGGGCCGTCGCCGTCTTTACGCTGCTGGACCGTGAAAGTGGTGAGGATGTTCTCGATGGCGTCCAGCCAGGCTTTGCCGAAGACCGACGTGTCGCCGGTGACTTTCCAGTAGTGGTATGCCAGACGGACCGGATAGCAGTGGGAGTCGATCTCCCACTTGCGCTCGTGGACCCAGGGGCTCAGCGGAGAGCCCGTGTCGTCGCTTTCCCATTCGCTGCCGGTGGGGCCGTCGTTGAAGCCGTTGGCATAAGGGTCGCGGTTCAGGAGTTCGAACTGGCAGTTGATGACGCCGGCGACCATTTCCCGAAGGTGCTCATCCCCGGGGCAGAGGTCTACATAAGGCCAGACCTGGGCACCGGAGTCGCGGAGCCACATGGCGTGGATGTCGCCGGTGTAGACGAAGGTGCGGGGGTTGCCGTCCTCGTCTTTGGAGAAGTGGACGGTGGTGTCCAGCGTATTGGGGAAGCAGTTCCGGAACATCCAGCTGAGCTTGGGATTCTTCAGGAGGGGAGCCACCTCGGCAATCTTGGCCTCGACGGCTTCGGAGACAAACAGGCGGTCCTGCACCGGAGGACGCTGGTCCGGATATTTCTGGGCGCAGGCCGTCAGGGCAAGGCTCATCAGGAGGGCGGAAACACTTGCGCGTAACATAAGACTATTCATTGGAAAGGGAATAAGGACGGGCTTCAGCGGCGGTACCGCGGGTGTAGGAAGGCTCGGCGGACATGCCGAAGCGGAGGCTGGCTCCCTTCTGCAAGTCTTTCTGCAGGAGGTAGTTCCGGTCCCACTTGCGGCCGTTCAGGGTGAGGGAGCTGACGTAGCAGGCGTCGGCACCGTTGTCGGGGGCGTCGATGGTCACGTCACCGCCGGGGAGGTGCAGGACGGCTTTCTTGAAGAGCGGGGTGCCCAGGGCGTACTGGCCGCTGGCGGGGCAGACCGGGTAGAAGCCCAGCGCCGAGAACACATACCAGGCCGACGTCTGGCCGTTGTCCTCGTCGCCGCAGTAACCGTCGGCCCAAGGAGTGTAGAATTTCTCCATGACTTCGCGGATGCGGGCCTGGGCTTTCCAGGGCTGGCCGCACCAGTCGTAAAGGTAGAGCATGTGCTGGATGGGCTGGTTGCCGTGGGCGTAGTTGCCCATGCCCATCACGGTCATCTCGGTGATCTCGTGGATGGGGAAGCCGTAGTAGGAGTCATCGTACTTGGGGGCCATGGCAAAGACCGTGTCCAGCTGGGAGGCGAACGCCTCGTCCCCGCCCATCAGGCCGATCAGGCCCTCGACATCGTGGAAGACGCTCCAGGTATAGTGGAGGCTGTTCCCTTCGGTGAAGTCACCACCCCACTTGAGCGGCGAGAAAGGACGGCGGAATTCTCCCGCGAGGGATTTACCGTTCATCAGGCGGTATTCGGGGTCATAGAGATGGGCATAGTTGCGGGCAGCCTTCAGATAGGGAGCCAGCTCTTCGTCAGGGCGGCCGAGGGCTTTACCGAGCTGCCAGATGCACCAGTCGTCATAGGCGTATTCGAGGGTACGGGCGGCATTCTCGCTGATGCCCACGTCGCAGGGAACATAGCCCAGGGAGTCGTAGTACTGCCAGCCCAGGCGGCCGGTGGAGCTGACGCCGTCCATCACGGCGTGGGCGTCGTGCGTGACGGCTTCCCAGAGTATCTCCACGTCATAGCCGCGGATGCCGGAGAGGTAGGCGTCGGCCACGACGGAGGCACTGTTGTTGCCCACCATGCAGCCGCGGTGGCCCGGGGAGGCCCATTCCGGCAGGAAGCCGCTTTCCAGGTAGTCGTTCACCAGACCTTCCTGCACCTGGGCCGATTTCTCCGGATACAGCAGGTTCATCAGCGGGAACAGGCTGCGGAAGGTGTCCCAGAAACCGGTGTCGGTAAAGAAGTGACCTTTTTCCACCTTTCCGTTATGCGGGCTGTAATGGACGCGCTCCCCGGCGGCGTTCACCTCGGAGAGGTCGCGCGGGAAGAGGACGCTGCGGTACAGGCAGCTGTAGAACGTACGGAGGTGGTCCAGGTTGTCGTCTTCCACCTCGACGCGGCCCAGCGTGGCGTTCCAGTCGGCACGGGCGGCGGTTTTGACAGCATCGAAGTCTCCCTGCAGTTCCTGGAGGTTCAGCAGCGCCTGCTCTTCGGAAATGAAGGAGGAGGCCACTTTCAGGTTCACGGTCTGGCTCCTGTCAAATTGCACGAGGGCGATCCCGTCGGCGGCGGGGCAGAGGGTGAAAGGCGTATCGGAGGTGACGACGAACCAGTTGCGGAAATTCTCCGTGACGCCGCCGTGGTTCTGAACGCTGCAGCCCACCAGGGTGTTGGCGTCCTTCAGGGAAACCTGACCGCCGGCGTAAGCATCTACGACCAGGTAGGCCGGATCGTCTTGGGGATAGGCGATGCGGACGGCTGCGGCATGGGAGGCGGGGGTGAGTTCGGCGATGATGTCATAGTCGGCCAGATAGACGCTGTAGTAGTACGGCGTGGCGGTTTCGGCCTTGTGGGAGAACCAGCTGGCACGGGCCTTTTCCTCATACACGGGCCGGGTGAGGGGCATCAGGCTCCAGGCGCCGTAGTCGTTGATCCAGGGGCTGGGCTGGTGGGTCTGCTTGAGGCCGCGGATATGGTTGGCGTCGTAGCGGTAGGTCCAGCCGTCACCGTTCAAGCCGGTCTGCGGAGTCCAGAAATGGGCGCCCCAGGGGACGGCCACGGCAGGGTAGGTATTGCCCGTGGACAGCTCAAACTTGGAAAGGGTCCCCGTCAGCGTATTGACATAATCGACGGGGTCTTGCTGCGTTGTTTTGCTCACTGGCCCGCAGGCTAACAGCAGAAACAGCGCAGCGGAAAAAAGGATCCGGCTTTTCATCTTATTGAATGATTTAATTTTCAGGCGTCTCTTCCTTCGATGCCAACATTTCTTTCAGCTTGGGAAGATACTGTTTCCCGAGGACGATCCCACAGCCCAGCACCGCACCCAGGAAGACCCAGATCACAAGGGTCTTGGCCCGGCTGTTGGAAGGCTGGCGGGGAACCATGATGGGCTGCACCACGGCAAAGACGGGCGTTTCCTTCTTCACTTGCATCTTGGCCTGTTCCAACTGCTTGGCCATTTCCATGTAAACGGCGTTGGCGATGGAATACTTGGACTGGATGCGTTCCTGCTCGATGCGGGAACGGGTGGTGGGCATGTTCTGAGAACGGTCGGTCACGACGGCAAGGGTGCCCTGCAGGGACTCGGCCTCTTTCTTCACCTCGTCATAACGGGCCTGGATATAGGCCAGTTCGTTTTTCACTTTGTCGGTACGGAAACGGGTGATTTCCTCCTGCAGCAGGGAAAGGGCCTTGGTGCCCAGTTCTGCCGTCTGAATGGGTTCCGAACCGGAGACGCTGAGGGTGAGATAGCCTTCCTTCCGGTCCACCGACAGGTTCACCTTCTGTCCTACGGCGGCGACCATGCGGGCCTCGTCCTTGGTGAGGACAAGGGGTTTCATCCCTTCTTCCCCGCTGGAGGGAAGGGCCGGAGCTTCCTCTTTCTTGTTCCCACGGATGGCCCCCATGATAACACCGGGCAGGCCGACCGTGTATTTAAGGATATAGCTCATCACCGAGGGTTTGTTGTACTCCTTGGCATAGGTGAGCATGGTGACGGCCGTGTCGGCCTTGGCGTAGTGGTACGGGGTGTTGATCAGCTCCAGGCGGAAAGGAACGCTGTTGACAATCTGGGGGTATACCACCGGGGAAAGGTCCGTCGCAGTGGTGGAGGAACCCAGGTCGAAGCCGGCCAGGGAAGCCAGGGAGCTGAGCGAGGAGTTGGAACGGGAGTTGATCTGGGGGACCATGACGGCGTTCACATTGTACACCGGCTTCTGGGTGAGGGCTGCGATCAGGCCCAGCACGACGAACACGGCCATACAGATGAGGATGGTCTTCCGTCCGTCCCAGAGGCCTTTGACAAGTTCCAGGATGTCAAGGCCTTCTTCTTCCTCGTAGGGGGCGTTGTTGTAATTTTCCTGCATAGGCTGCTACTTGAGTCTTTCGATCAGAAGAATGATGGAGACGATGGAGGTGAGCGAGGACAGCGACTTGGCCGCTACGTTCTCCCAGTCCACTTCCTCCTTGGGTTTCTGGAGTTTCTCCTTCTTCACCTGATCGATGGAGAGGGTGATCACGGAACCCGGCTGGACCGTAGGATAATTGTGGAACCAGAAGAAGCACTTCTTGGTGCCGTCGGTCTGGTTGTTGGGCATGGTGACGGTGACGCTGTTGCGGTCGGCCGCTTTTTGGAACCCGCCGGCGAAGTGGTTGATGTACCACTTGGCGCTGTGGGGGCCCTGGTAGATAAAGGTCTTCTCGGTGGAGGAGAACTCGTCCGGGACGTACTGGGCCATGCGGGTGCCCACTTCGCGGATGGTGACGGTGTTCTCCTGGCGGACGATGGTAATGACGTCGCCGTCCATCAGATAAGGATCGGCGTTCATCTGGCCCTTGTGGCGCTTCATTTCATTGAGGTTCACGCCGATGTTGCCACGATTGTTGTAGGTGCGGAACAAGCGGCAGTAGGGATCGGCGTCGTCCAGCAGGCCGCCGGCCATGGCGATGACCTCGGAAAGCTGGGTCTTGCCGTCCTCGAGGACGTATCGGCCCGGATATTTCACGCGGCCGTTCAGTTCGACGGTGCGGCCCATGGTGAAGTTCGGGGTCATGCGGACGATGATCTGGTCGTAGGGCTGGACCTGGTAGTCGCCGCTGACGATGTTGTAATTGTCGTCTACGCCGAAGGTGATCATGTCGAAGGTAACCTGGTCTTTCTTGGAAAGATTGGCGCGGAACACCTCGATGCGGTCATAGGCGGCACCGACCTCGAAGCCGCCGGCCATTTCCAGAAGGTCATGGACGGTGAGGGACGGGTCGTAGGCTGTGCCGAAGGGGTTCTTCACGGCGCCGCTGACGTGTACCTCGCCCACGTTGGTGTAGGTGGTGTTGTCGTAGATGCGGAGTTCGTCGCCGGGCTGGAGGCTCCGGTCACCGTCTTTCTCCAGGTTGATGCGGATATACTGCATCTTGTTGGGGTTGGTGACGTCTCTGCGGAAGATGTAGGCGACCGGGAACACGGTGCTCTTGAGGCCGCCGGCATATTCGATGGCCTGGGCCACGGTCATGCGGTCGTTCAGGCCGAAGGTCTTGGTGAAGGGCTCACGGACCTGACCGCTGACGGAGATGGTTTCCACGTCGCGGTAATTGGACTGCTGCAGCACGACGACGGAGTCACGGGCCTGCAGGCGGAAATCCGGATTGCCATTGACGCCCGGGAACGGAACGGTGAGCACTTCCACGGTCTCGTCGCTGCGGGTACGCTCGACGAAGAGGTAGTCGGTACGAGCGGTATAGCGGGGCTTGGCGTTCTCCAGGAGGCGGGTCAGGCTGCGGTTCTGCTCCAGGTCGAAGCGGCCGTCGTAGTAAACGTCACCGCCCACGGCGACGTAGTTCTCCAGGGGCTGGTTGGCGGTGCGGATGCGCACGACGTCGCCGTTCACGAGGTTCACTTTGCGGGAGCCGGACATGACGGCCGACAGGTCATATTCCAGGTACTTGCGCTCGCCGTTTTCGACGCGCTCGATCTGGACGAAGTCCGGGAAGACGCTGGCAGTAAGGCCGCCGGCGTACTTGATGAGGTCCTTGAGGGTTTCGCCTTCCAGCATTTCATACCGCATGGGGCGGTTGACGGCGCCTTCAATCCGGACGATACGCTGAGCCACGGGGACATAGATGACGTCACCATTCTGAATGTCGTACCAGCCGGACTGGGCGGGGTTGACCATGTAGGCGTACAGGTCCAGGTGGCCGGACTTGCCGCCGCGGTTGATCTGGATTTCACGGACAGAGCCGATGGCGGTGGGGCCGCCGGCCGCCGCCAGGGCGTTGAAGGCCGTGTTCAGGGCGCTGAGGGTGAAGCCGCCCTGGACGCCCACTTCACCGTAGATGCTCACGGTGACGGTACGGGCCGTGGTGAGGGTGACGGCAATCTGGTCCGGACGGAAGGAGTAATGCTGGGAAAGCTTGTTGCGGATAGCCTGCCGTCCCTGGGCCAGGGTCATGCCTTTGAGGAAAATCTTGGTGGAACCGGCGGGCTGGATGGAGCCGTCCGGGCCGATCCGCTGATGAATCTCGGTCTGCGAGCCGCCGAAGATGGAGATGTGAACCTCGTCCCCTTCGGCAAGGATGTAGCTGTCGGGAGCCTGGGCACCGTCGGTGGTGCGGAACACATCCATGGACTTGCCGGTGAACAGGGCGTGGCCGTAAATGTCGTCGGCGAAGGAAGCATTGTTCTCCTGAATGGCGGTGGCAAGCGCCTGTTCCGCAGCCGCTTCACCGGAGGTGGTCTGCGGGACGTCCATTGCGGTGGTCACCTCAATGGCCGACGTGGAAAACGTGGTGTCGTTGGCGCTGGTCTTCTCCCGCTGGAGCTGGTCCAGGATTTCGATGACGCGGTTCTGGTAGGAGGCGTACTCGGTGGGAGGGATATTGTCCACGTCGATGCCGTTTTCCAGCAGGCGGGTCCTGACTTCCGCTTCCGTAAGGCCGCGCTTGTCCAGTTCTGCACGGGCCATGGACATCATGGTGGCCGATTGGGCGAAGGTTACCACTGCGATGAGGGTAAACAGGCAAGATAACAGGATTTTCTTCATATTTACTTTCTGTTGATAATTCAAACTTCTATAAGTATGCAAATATACAACTTTTTAGCTTTTTTTGGCACAGAAAGTGTATCTTTGCATACGAGAAAGGAAAAAAGACATGAAAAAAAGCATCCTCGCCTGCCTGGCCCTCATTCTGACGGTCGCAGCATCGGCCCAGCAGATCCGTACCAATTACCGCTCCGGCGGTTTCACCCATATCTCCACGGAATACGAAAGTATCCAGCTGGGCGGTGTCCCGGCGCTCACGCGCGTGGAACTGGCCGGCTTCCCGGACGGATCCACCCTGTATCTGCTGTACCTGAACCTGGTGCAGAAAACGGCCACCAACGTGCCCAAGGGCGTGAAAATGGCCGTAACGCTCAATAGCGGGAAACTGGTGCGGCTGGAGCAGATCGGCGAAGACTCCGCCACCAAGCGCCGCCTGGACGACGGCACTTTCTTGAACCGGCTCAAATACGCCGTAGAGGCCAAGGACATGGAGAAAATGGTCCTCGGGGTCAAAGGGCTGGACATCATCACCGGCTGGAACCCCGACGACTACATCCAGGTTTCCTTCCCCACCGATGAACTGGGCGCCCTTCTGAAACGCCACTGCGAAGCCATCCTGAAAGCTGCCGGGAGCACCATCGACCTGGAAGCCACCCTGTCCGGCTACACGGAAAACGCCAACAGCGTCCTGTCCACCGCCAATCCCGTCGTCGCCCGCGGCACTTCGTACGACTACAACGTCCTCCTGTCCCACCTGTACTACAAGAACAACAACACCGAGGACCTGGACCTGGCGTTTGTCATCGGCACAAAAGAACAGTACCACGTGCCGTATGACGCACGTGTCCGCTTTATCCTGAAGGACAACACCGTCATCGACTTGATCCAGACCCGTGACGACGTGAACTTCGTCTACGTCTACCCCACCCTCGAAGACCTGTACCGGATGGCGGAAGTGGGGATCGCCAGCCTTTCCGTGGACTATGACGGCGGCGTGCTCACCGACAGTTTCGGCCCCCGGGAGGACGGCGCTTACGGATTCAGCGAAGCGGTCAACCAGCAGCTTCAGCTCCTGCTGTCCATGAGCCCGCGTTAGCGATTCTTGCGATTTGCTTTTTTTTCACTAACTTTGCACTCCCAATGAGGATGGTTCCGTAGCTCAGCTGGATAGAGCAACAGCCTTCTAAGCTGTGGGTCTCGGGTTCGAATCCCGACGGAATCACTAGTCTTTCTTCTTTTTGAAGAGATTTTCGGCCCCCTCTTTGATGTCTTCCATGACTTCCTTTACGGAGTCGGTCGCTTTGTCGGCGGCATCGGAGAGTTTTTCATTCCATTCAGCCTGCTTGGCTTTCTTCTCCTCCGGAGACAGGGCCTGGTAGGCCTTTACTTTGTCGACAGCCTCGCCAAAGCCTTCCTTGATGGCCGCTGCGGCTTCATCGATGGCCTCGTTGGCCTTGTCGGCGGCATACATGAGATGTTCCTTGACGGAGACCCTGCCGTCCTTGTTGGTGTCCTTGGGGTCAAAATTCTGTTCGTTCATAATCTTTACGTTTTGGTTATGGACAAATTTAGGAAAAAACCGCAAAAAATAAAACGCATTGCACTTGTATTTAGCCCGTTCCGGAGCGAGGGGTGCACCGCGCGGTGCACCCCTCGTGAAGATATTCAAGCGGGGCGGATCGGGGAAAGTGTTGATAATCCGGAGAGAATTCACTACTTTTGAGGCAAGGATCAGTAAACCGAAGCTGCTATGAATCTTCCCAAAACGCCCAGGGGAATCCTTTTCCTCGCTTTCTTCGCATTGACCATCGCTTCCTGCACGCCGGCGGACAACGGAGAGCCGCAGGCAAAACCCGGCAGCGGAGAGGAAACAACGCCCGACATTACCGTTTCGGCCGGGAGCACGGCCGTCTTTTCGGACGGGCTCAGTTTCGACTACAAAGGCACCGACACTCCGGTAACCGTCAAATTCACCGCCGCCAAAAGCTGGTCCGTTTCTGCCAACGAGACCAAATCGGCCCCGTCGTGGCTGCATATCGACCCCACTTCCGGGCCGGCCGGAGAGGCCAGTGTCAGCATTTCCGCCGACATCAATCCCGACCCGTCGCCGCTGAAGGCCGACATTACCCTCAAATGCGGCAAGGAGACCAAGACCTTCCCCGTCACCGTAGCCGGGCTCACCGACAAGATTGCCGTGGAGAAAGTCGCCCTTGTCGGCGCCTACACGCCCTATGAAATGCTGGTCGACGAAACCGTCACCCTGACGGCCACCGTAGCGCCGGAGAACGCATCGCTTCAGCAGGTTACATGGAGCAGTTCCCATCCGGACGTCGCCACCGTCTCCGACGGACTGGTCACAGCCAAAAAACTGGGCACCACCGACATCACCGCCACGGCCGACGGGGTCTCTTCCACGATAGAAGTCCGTGTCGTCAGCAAAAAAAGCGACAGCGGAATCCGGGCGGCATACGCCGACTTCATCGGCCGATGGACCGTGACGGGAACGGAACACAAGTGGTTCGGAAAGACGAACACATACAGCTATGACATCCAGATCGAGGCGGACACCGAGGGCGAAAGCTATCTGATCCTCAACTGGGAAACCGCCGCTTCGGCCGAAGATGCCAAGTACCTCTACTTCGGAAGCACCGACAGCCGCTCTATCTATCAGGCACTTACGGAGGCGCTGTCGGCCGCGCACGTCAGTCCCGCCGTGAAGGCATGGTACGACAGCGAGAAAGGACAGCTCCATATCGACCGCCAGACCTACTACACCGGTACCTCCGGCGTGCCTTCCACCGTCGAGTTTCTTGCCGATGTCGTTAACACCAGCGGACACACCTCGGAAGGGTCATGGCTGACGAGACCGGGCGACTCGTCCGACAGAGAGTACACCATCTGCGACTTTGTCATGCAAGAAGACGGAAGCGTCAACATCTGCTCCCATCGGGAGTCCTTCTACGGCGGCATCGCATTCATGGGGTACGCAGAGTACAAAGGCTACCCGGAATCCAAGCACTACAACGCCAAATTCGCATTCCCCTACACGATGGTCAGAAACAATGTTCCCTACAAGGTTTCGTCCATAACGCTGAGCGAGACCCAGATTACCGTCGTCAAGGGGAAGACCCATACGCTGACGGCCACGGTCCTGCCTGAGTCGGCCTTGAACAAAGCTGTCTACTGGTCCTCCAGCGACAGCAGCGTTGCAGAAGTCGGCGGCGGGGTCGTGACCGGCAAAAACGCCGGGACGGCAACGGTGACGGTCACCTCCACGGACACCGGCGTATCGGCCAGCTGCCAGGTGACGGTGACGGACACCAGGCACAACGGCCACGAATATGTGGACCTCGGGCTCCCCTCCGGCCTGATGTGGGCCACCTCCAACCTGGGGACCGAAAGCATTTACGAGCCGGGCAGTTTCTATGCCTGGGGCGAAACGGCAACCAAGGACAGCTATACCAACGACAACTATGCCTTCGGCCGGCCTCAGAGCTACCAGCTGACCAAATACAACACCGAATCCGACAAAGGCGCCGTCGACGGGAAGACAATCCTGGAAATGGCCGATGACGCCGCGCGCGTGAACTGGGGCGGCAAATGGCGCATGCCCACGGAAGCCGAATGGAAGGAACTTCTGGACCAAAGCGGCACCTGGCAGAGTTTTTCGAAAGAAGGGAACATCGGTGTAAGGCTGGTAAGGTCCGTCGACGGCACCGCCGCCTATCTCTACCTGCCTTACTCGTCACACAATGCCAATGGGGGAAGTTCCAGTAACACATACTACTGGAGCTCCGAAACCTACAACGGTTTCTCGGACGGGAGGTCCAGCGTATATGCTTCGGCCCTTCAGATCAAGAAATCCAGTTCCTCTATAATGATGCTCTATTATTACCGCCATGAGGGCGCACTGGTCCGCCCCGTGTTCGACCCGAACGAATAACGGCCCCCTGGTGAAGGGCTCGTCTTTCAGGAGTTGTTCAACCAGGTCTTCAAATGCCTGCCAGATGTCCGAGTCATTCCCCATCGGCCAGTGGATAAGCATGAGGTCAAGATAGTCCAGCTTCATGCGACGGAGTGACCCCTTCACGTTCTCTTTGGCCTGCTCGTAAGAAGGACGGGTCCACCATGTAGACGCCGTATCCTAGAATGGGCATCTTGATGCCGTTATTGAGGGTGATTGTCCCCATTTGCTGTGCAAACTTTACTGCAGTTCCTGAAACTGTTCCCTGGGAATCTTGAAAATCCCTCCATTTTTCACTATCTTTGATTCTCCACAAGGAACAACAGCTATGAAACGTGATTACTTTGAAGGGGCGGACGTTGCCGTGACCATCTGCGCAAAAGATGGAACCATCCTGGACATGAACCAGAAGTCCCGGAAAACTTTCCTGAAGCCGGGTCGGGAAGAGATTATCGGCCAGAATGTGCTGGACTGCCATCCGGAACCGGCCCGCACCCTGCTGGCCGACATGCTGGAGAATCCCCGCACCAATGTCTATACCGTAGAAAAAGAGGGGGTGAAAAAACTCATCTTCCAGTGCCCCTGGTACGACGAAGGCGAATATGCCGGATACATGGAACTGTCGATGGTCCTGCCGGAGAATATCCCCAACCGGATCAGAAAGCCCAAAGGATGAACGCAGACATCCACTGCCCTATCCTTCCCGGACTTGATGACGGAGCCCGGACGCTGGAGGAAAACGAATTGGAATAAACCATGGACCATCTTCCTCTTTCCGACATACCCATGCTGGTGTCCAGCATCAACTTTCTCCTTCGGGACGAGGAGTTCGAGAACCTCGACCAGATCTGCTACTGCTTCGGCATAGACCGGGCCGATATGGACCGCCTCCTTGCAAGTCAGGGATATGCCTACAAGGAAAACCTCAACTGTGTGAAATGAGTACTCCGGACAGGAATGCCATCGAACAGGCCGACTTTGGAGACGAGCTTCGTGACGCTCTCGCAAAAATGGAGGACTTGCTGAAAAGCCGCTGAAACTCCGGCGGATGCCGGCGTCCCGGAAGCTGAGCACTACGAAAGGAGTTCCTTGACAACGGTCGATAGGGTTCTGCCATCGGACTGGCCGGCGAGGGCCTTGTTCGCGGCGCCCATCACCTTGCCCATGTCCTTGATGGAGGTGGCGCCCACCTGGGCGATGATCTCTGCGACTTTTGCTTTCACCTCCTCGACGGAGAGCTGCTTGGGAAGGTACTTCTCCATGGCGGCAGCCTCGGCGAGCTCATTGTCGGCGAGTTCCTGACGGCCTGCGGCGGTGTACTGTTCGGCCGATTCCTTGCGCTGCTTGATGAGCTTCTGGATCATCTTCAGAATGTCAGCGTCAGTCACTTCCTTGCTGCCTCCCTCGGAGGTCTTGAAAAGAAGGATTTCACCTTTGATTGCGCGGGCAGCCGCAAGCGCAACCGCCTCCTTGGCCTTCATCGCGGCCTTTATGTCTTCCTGGATCTGATGTTCGAGTGTCATGGTATTTATTTCTTATATGAGTCCTTGGTTATAATGACGGCGCCGCCCATGTTTCCCGCTCCGAGAATGCTGATCTTTTTCATATCCATAGGTGCTCGCTTATCGGCTCAGGACTTGGACGCAGACCGGGGCTCCTACTTCGATGGTCTGCCCGGTGGGGCTGAGTGCGCCGCTCGTTTTGTCGACGGCGTAGATTTCAATGCGGTTGTCGTCCCGGCAGGCGCACAGGAGCCAGTTTCCGTCGGGGGTGAGAGCGAAGTTGCGGGGATGCTTCCCGGTGGGCTGGAAGCCGGCTTTCCGGACCTTTCCGGATTCCGGATCGACGGAGAAAATGGCAATGCCGTCGTCCTTCAGGCGGTGGCTGGTATACAGGAAGCGCCCGTCGGGGCTGAGGTGGATGTCGGCGCTGCCATGTCCCTTGCCTTTGTAGGCGGTGAGGGTCTGGATGGGGGTGAGTTCCCCGTCGTCATAGGAGAAGACGACGAGTTTGTCGCCGAGTTCACACAGCAGGTAGGCGAATCGGCCGTCAGCGCTGAATACCATGTGTCTGGGGCCGAATTTCACCAGGCCACGGTTCTTCCACGCCACGGTAGCGTTCCGGAGCGGATGGATCCCTTCGCCGCGGGTAAAACGGTGGATGCAGTCCATCCCGAGGTTGGTCGCAAAGAAGTACTTCCCGTCCGGCGAAGGCACCACGCAGTGCATGTGGGCGCTTTCCTTTCCGAGAGAGAGGCCCGTGAGCGCATGCGAATACTCTACGCCGAAGGAAAACTCCTGTGACATCCCCTGCAGGCTGCCATCTTCTTTGAGGGCGAAGGCAGTGACGGTCCCGCCGGTATAGTTGGCGGTGATGATGGTTTCCCCGTCGAAACAGAGGTTGCAGGGGTCTTCGCCGTCCACATCGGCCTTGGGGATGGGGATGCTGCCCAGGAGGCGGAGGGTGTCGGCCGCGAGGCTGAAGGCGCTCACCGCCTGACGCCCGTCGTTAAACTCGTTCACGGCATATACCCGGCGGCCGTCCGGGGTGGCGATCACGAAGGACGGATTCCCCGACGGAGCCATGCTCAGAAGGGTATTCCGGGCCGACTGACTGTCGAAAGCGTACAGATACACGCCCTCGGCAGGCGTGTTTTCCGTATACGTGCCTACGAGAAGCCGATACTCCTGCGCAGGGAGCGCCGTGCCGACAAGAAGAGCCATAAGGGATGCGAATAGCGTCAGGACCTTCCTCATAATTGGCAGACTGTTCCCGCAAAAGGGGTCTTACTTAGTGCCGAAGATGCGGTCGCCGGCGTCGCCGAGGCCCGGGACGATGTAGGCGTTCTCGTTCAGGTGGTCATCCACGGCGGCGACGTAAATGTCTACGTCGGGATGCTCGGTCTGGACACGGCGGATGCCTTCCGGAACGCCCACCAGGCACATGAGGCGGATGTTGTTGCAGCCCCGCTCCTTGAGCATGGCGATCGCGTCACAGGCACTGCCGCCGGTGGCCAGCATAGGGTCGGTGACAATGACGAGGCGGTTCTCGATATCTTCCGGAAGCTTGCAGTAATAGACGACGGGAGTGTGGGTCTCCTCATTCCGGTACAGGCCGATATGGCCCACTTTTGCCACCGGAACCAGGGTGTGCAGGCCATCTACCATGCCCAGGCCGGCACGGAGGATGGGAACGATGGCCATCTTGCGCCCGGAGACTTCCTTGGCGGTCATCTTGCAGATAGGGGTTTCGATCTCGACGTCGGCCAAGGGGAGGTCACGGGTTACTTCATAGCCCATCAGAAGGGAAATCTCATTGAGCAGTTGACGGAAGTCCTTGGACCCGGTTCGCTTGTCCCGCATGATGGTCAGTTTGTGCTGAATCATCGGGTGATCTATTACATGCAGTTGACTCATAGATTATAAAGGATTTGGTTGTACAAATATACGGATTATTTCTTATATTTACGCCGGAAACTGAAACACCGACTATGACCTTCTCCATGATTGTGGAGCTGCTGATCGTCTTGGCAGCCCTTTACGTAGGCTCCCGCTACGGGTCCCTGGCCCTCGGGGCCATTTCCGGCATCGGCCTGGCTATTCTCGTGTTCGGCTTTGGCCTCACGCCCGGAACGCCGCCCACGGACGTTATCTATATCATCATCGCAGCTGTCACCTGCGCCGGCACCCTGCAGGCCTCCGGCGGCATGGACTGGATGATCCAGCTTGCGGAGAAGATGCTCCGCAAGCACCCGGAGCACATCACCTTCCTGGGTCCCCTGGTCACCTTCTTCCTCACCGTCCTGGTCGGCACCGGACACGTGGTATACACCATCATGCCCATCATCTGCGACATCGCCCTCAAGAAAAATATCCGTCCGGAGCGCCCCTGCGGCGTGGCTTCCATCGCCTCCCAGGTGGGAATCACCTGCTCCCCCATCGCCGCGGCCGTGGTGGCCTTTGTCACCATCTCCAACGCCAACGGCTACATGGTCAGCATCCCGCAGGTGCTGATGGTCACCATCCCCTCCTGCGTCATCGGCCTCATGTGCGCCGCCCTCGCCTCCTACAAACGCGGCAAGGACCTGGACGACGATCCCGAATTCCTCAAACGCAAGGCCGACCCTGAAATGTACAAGTACATGTACGGCAACTCCGCCACCACCCTGGACAAGAAGATTACCCGCGAAGCCAAGGCTTCCGTCTTCGTGTTCCTGGGCGCCCTCCTGGTGATTGTCGGCTTCGCATTCTGCCAGATGATCCACGTTGAAGGCGGCGACTCCCTGTCCAAAGCCATCAACCTCCCGAAGATGAACATCTGCATCCAGATTATCATGCTCACCGCGGCCGCCTGCAATATCATGTTCTGCAAGGCACAGCCCAAGAAAGCCGTGGGAGGCGCGGTCTGGCAGTCCGGCATGGTGGCCGTCGTCGCCATTTACGGCATCGCCTGGCTGGCCGACACCTACTTCGGCAACTACATGGACCAGATGAAACTGATGCTCACCGACCTTGTCACCAACTACCCCTGGAGCATCGCCTTCGTGTTCTTCCTGGTTTCCGTGCTCATCAACTCCCAGGGCGCCGTCGTGGTCGCCATGCTGCCGCTGGCATACGAGCTGGGCATCGCCGGTCCCGTGCTGCTGGGCGTCCTTCCCAGCGTATACGGCTACTTCTTCATCCCCAACTACCCCTCCGACATCGCCACCGTCAACTTTGACCGGAGCGGCACCACCGTGATCGGCAAGTACCTGCTGAACCACAGTTTCATGATGCC
>DGXN01000025.1:0-73953 GCA_002396335.1 Bacteroidales bacterium UBA4231 | reverse complement strand
GCTGAACCACAGTTTCATGATGCCTGGCCTGATCTGCGTAATCGTCTCTACCATAGTTGGTTATCTGATTACAAACGTCTTCTTCTCAGGCTACTTCGCCGGATTCGTCCAGTAAGCCATGGGTGTCCAGAAGACCAATGCAGCCCGGCTGCTGGACGCAGCCGGCATCCCCTATACCCTGGTGCCCTACGAGGTGGACGAGCAGCACCTGGAAGCCTCGCACGTGGCAGCCCAGCTGGGAGAAGATCTGGACCGCGTGTTCAAAACCCTCGTCCTGAGGGGCGACCGGAACGGCCTTTTCGTCTGCGTGGTCCCGGGATCCATGGAAGTGGACCTGAAGGTGGCCGCCCGCATCTCTGGAAACAAGAGCTGCGAGATGATCCATGTGAAGGAGCTGCTTCCTCTGACGGGTTACATCCGCGGCGGGTGCTCCCCCATCGGCATGAAAAAGGCGCTCCCCACTTTCGTTCATGAGAGCGCCCTTCTCTGGGACAGTATATTTATCAGCGCCGGCGTACGCGGACTGCAGGTCTGCATAGCCCCCGATGCGCTGATCCGCTTTGTCGGGGCGGGAATCTATCCGCTGTAAGATCTACTTGACCATACCGCTGAAGCCCATGAAGGCCAGGGCAAGGATACCGACGCTGATGACAGCGATGGGAACGCCCTTGAAGGCCTTGGGAACATTGTTCAGGGACAGATGCTCGCGGATGCCGGCGAAGATGACCATCGCAAGGCCGTAGCCCAGCGAGGTGGCGAAGGCATACACCAGCGCCTGGCCCAGGTTGAGCATGCCGCCGGGCACGAAGGAGAACTCCTTGGTAACCACGTTGATGGCAACGCCCAGCACCGCGCAGTTGGTGGTAATCAGGGGCAGGAAGATACCCAGGGCCTGGTACAGGGACGGGCTCACTTTCTTGAGCACAATCTCCACCATCTGCACCAGGGCCGCAATCACGAGGATGAAGGCGATGGTCTGCAGGAAGGTGATGCCGAAGGGAACCAGCAGGTACTGGTTGATGAGGTACGTCACCAGGGTGGCCAGGGTGATCACAAAGCACACGGCCATGGACATGCCCGTGGCGGTGGACAGCTTGTTCGACACGCCCAGGAACGGGCAGATACCCAGGAACTGCGCCAGGACGATATTATTGACGAAGATCGCCGAGATGATAATCAGAAAATACTCCATAGCTTAGTCCTTTTTAAGGTATTTGTTGAACAGAACCATCAGGTATCCCAGGCACAGGAAGGCGCCGGGGGCCATCACGAAGGCCAGCATGCCGTCGTGACCGCCGATGAAGTTGTACCCGAAGACGGAACCGGAGCCGAGGATCTCGCGGACAAGACCCAGGACCGTGAGCGAGCAGGTGAAGCCGATGCCCACCCCCAGGCCGTCACAGGCACTTTCGAGCACGCCGTGCTTGTTGGCAAAAGCCTCGGCGCGTCCGAGGACGATGCAGTTCACCACGATGAGCGGGATAAAGAGGCCCAGCGTCTCGTACATGGCGGGCGTGTAAGCCTGCATGAGCAGCTGCAGCAGCGTCACGAACGTGGCGATGACCACGATGTATACCGGAATATGCACTTTGTCCGGCACCACCGGAGCGATGGCCGATATGGCCATGTTGCTGAGCACCAGCACAAACAGGGTGGCAAGACCCATGGACAGGCCGTTAATGGCCGATGTGGTTGTAGCCAGCGTAGGGCACATACCCAGCAGCAGGACGAACGTAGGATTGTTCCTGACCAGTCCGTCGGCAATCATTTTCAGCTTGTTACTCATGGCTCAGGGCTTTAAAGGTTTCAAGGGCATTGGAGACGGCCTGCGCATAGGCGCGGGAGGTGATGGTGGAGGCCGTGATGGCGTCCACGTCGCCGCCGTCCTTTTTCACGGAGAGTTTCTTCACGGCAGGGTTGAAGCCCTTCCACTGGGAGACGAACTTGGGATCCGTGGTGCACTTGGCACCCAGGCCCGGCGTTTCGCTGTGGGAGAGGACGGAGGTGTTGTACACCACGCCGTCCGGAGTGATGCCCACCATCAGCGACAGGTCGCCGCCGAAGCCCACGACAGTGGATTCGATGGCGTAACCCACCAGGGCGTCGCCGTCGGTGGCGGTGTAATAGTGCCCTTCCTCATTGTAGGAAGCCTCCGCAAAATGCGGGAGCACCTGGGCGATGGCGCGGTTCGTCTTTTCCGCGGCCGCCGCGTCGATGGGGTCCTTGGTGATGGCATAGGCGCCGCCCAGCACAGCCGAGCAGACCAGGCAGGTAATGCCCAGCACCAGCACCATATTGGTCAGATTGGATTTGGCTGCCATAACTTACTTCCTCCCGAACTTTTTCTGTTTAAACCACATATTCAGCAGCGGAACCACTGAGTTCATCAAAAGGATGGCGAAGGATACGCCTTCCGGATAAGAGCCGAAGTAACGGATCATCATCGTGAGGAAGCCGATACCCACGCCGAACACCACGCCGCCCCAGAGCGACATGGGGGAAGTGACATAGTCCGTCGCCATGAAGCAGGCACCCAGGACAAGACCGCCGGTAAGGAGGTTGAACACGGGATCCGTGAAACGGGACGGGTCGATGCCCCAGAAAATCAGCGAAGTGAGGGCCACCGTGGCGAAGATGCTGAGGGTGATCCAGGGCTTGATGACTTTCCGGCAGCACAGGTACACGAAACCGGCCAGCAGCGCCAGGGCGCAGACTTCACCGGCACTGCCGCCCAGATTGGCGAACAGCAGGTCGCGGTAGTTGTAGGCCGACGTCAGCTCCTCGACGGAGGCGCCGCTCATCAGGCCTTCCTGGATGGCGCCCAGCGGGGTGGCGCCGGTTACGGCATCGGCCCCGAAGAGGCCCTTGGGGGCACTCCAGGTGGTCATGTAGGTAGGGAAGGACACCAGGAGGAACACACGGCCCACCAGGGCGGGGTTCCAGATGTTCTGTCCCAGGCCGCCGAAGGTCATCTTGGCCACGCCGATGGCGACGACGGCACCGATGACGATGACCCACCAGGGAGTGGTGTACGGCACGTTCAGCGCCAGGAGGATACCCGTGATGACGGCCGACAGATCGCCTATCGTGGAAGGCTGCTTCAGCATATACTTGGTGATGGCCCATTCCAGCAGGACGCAGGAGGCCACGCTCACGCCCAGTACCAGCAGTTCCTGCCAGCCGTAGAACACGACGGAGCAGATGACGGCGGGGATCAGGGCAATCACCACATCTCTCATCAGGGACCGGGTGGAGTCCTTGGAGTGGATATGCGGAGAAGGTGATACGATTAACTTGCTCATATTCTGTTATTTTTTAGCAGCCTCTGCAGCCGCCTTGGCGGCAGCCGCACGGGCACGGATAGCATTAAGGGCAGCGCCCTTTCCAACGCGGATGTTGTCCAGCAGCGGAATGTGGGCGGGGCAGGAATACAGGCAGCAGCCGCACTCGATGCAGTCCTGGGCGGCGTTCTGTTCGCAGGCGTCCCAGTCCTGGGCTTTGGAGAGCTTGTTCAGCAGGAACGGCTCCAGGCCCATGGGGCAGGCGTCGGCACATTTTCCGCAGCGGATGCAGGACGTTTCGGGGGCGCGGCGGGTCTGCTTTTCGGTGAGGAAAAGGAGGGCGCCGGTACCTTTGACGGTGGCGGCCTGCAGGTTGGCCACGGCGCGGCCCATCATGGGACCGCCGCTGATCACTTTGGCGGCGTCGGCCGGAATTCCGCCGAGATAGTCGATGATGTACTGCAGCGGAGTGCCCACGCGGACCAGGAGGTTGGCCTGGCGGGGGAAGCATTCGCCCGTCACGGTGACGGAGTTGTCAATGATGGGCTTGTTCTTCTGGACGGCATCGTACACGGCGAGGGCGGTGGCGACATTCTGCACCACGGCACCTACGCTGATGGGAAGGGCGCCCGAGCCCACCTGACGGTGCATCACCGCGTCGATGAGCTGCTTTTCACCGCCCTGGGGATACATCATTTTCATGACCATGACCTCGATGCCTTCGAAGCCCAGCCGGGCGATGACCTCGCGGATGTGGGCGATGGCTTCGGGCTTGTTTTCCTCAATGGCGATGGTGCAGGGAACATTGCCCATCACCTTGCGGAGGATGGCGGCACCCACGACCACCTGCTCACCCTTTTCCAGGAGGGTGCGGAAGTCGGAGGTGAGGTAAGGTTCGCATTCGCAGCCGTTGATGATGACACGCTCGCACTTGGATCCCGGAGGCGGGCTCAGTTTCACGTGCGTAGGGAACGTGGCGCCGCCCAGGCCGACGATACCGCCCTGACGGATCTTCTCGATGATGGCTTTGCCGTCCTCGGGAATCTCGGTCACCAGGGTGTCGCTGCGGTCGATGGACTCCAGCCACTCGTCGCCTTCCACGGCAATCTCGATGTGGGTGGACATGCGGCCGGCCAAGTCGGCCCGGGGGGCGATGGACTTGACGGTACCGCTGACGGAAGAGTGGATGTAGGCACTCACGAAGCCGCCGGGCTCGGCGACGACCTGGCCCACTTTCACCTTGTCACCCACGGCCACGACCGGCACGGAGGGTGCACCGATGTGCTGGGCCACGGAAATATAGACGGTAGGGGCAATCGGGAGCGCCTGAATGGCGCAGTCCCGGGAAATCTTGCTGTCGTGCGGATGAACGCCGCCGATAGAGAAAGTACGCTTAGACATTGGCAGCCTCCTTTGCTTTTTGTTGACGGATCTTGATACGTTCCTTTACGGCGTCCTTGTCCAGGGGCTTGGGGAAGCCCACGCCATGGATGGCGCCGGTGGGACACATGGCCTCGCACTCACGGCAGAGTTTGCACTTGGCAGGGTCGATGTAGGCGATGTTGCCTTCCACGGTGATGGCGTCGTGGGTGCAGGTCTTGGCGCAGATGCCGCAGCCGATGCAGGCATTGGCGCAGGCCTTCTTCGCGACGGGACCCTTGTCCTTATTCACGCAGGAGACAAACTCGCGCATGCCGCGCGGTCCTTTGGGCCGAAGTTCGATGATCTTCTTGGGACAGGCTTTGACGCAGGCGCCGCAGGCGGTGCACTTGGATTCGTCCACGACCGGGAGACCGGTGGCGGGATCCATCGAAAGGGCGCCGAACTGGCATGCGTTCACACAGTCTCCGCAGCCCAGGCAGCCGAAGGAGCAGCCCGTGTCGCCGGTGTACAGGAGCGACTTCACGTAACAGGAGGCGTAGCCGTCGTACTCGTTCACCTTGGGGCGGGCCTCACAGGTGCCGTTGCAGCGGACCACGGCCACTTGCGGAGCCTTGGCCTGCACCTCATAGCCCAGGATGGATGCCACCTTGGCCATGACGTCGTTTCCGCCAACCGGGCAGTAGTTGTTGTCCAGGTTGGGGGCCTTGACGGCGGCCTCAGCAAACGCACGGCAGCCGGCGAAGCCGCAACCGCCGCAGTTGGCGCCCGGCATCACCTTCTCCACCTCATCGATGCGCGGGTCTTCCTCTACCTTGAAGCGCTGGGCGACCAGGTACAGGACAAGCGCAAGCACCAGACCCAGAACGGTCACCACCGCGATAGTCCAGATGATGATGTTTACCATAAATTATCCTTTTATTGTAAATATATATTCATTCTGCAGCTTTCCCCTGAAAAGCCAGAGGAGCAGATAATACACGCCTACGGCAGCCATCCCGGAAAGTCCGGCAGGCACTTCCCCGACACCCAGGCCGATCAGGCCCAGGATGACGGCGAGAAGCACCACCAGGGGAATCAGGTAAGCCAGATAGACGGCCTTCATGCCCATGGAGGCCTTCAGGATGACCTCCACCTCGTCGCCTACTTTGTAGGAGGCATACGGGTCAGTGGGCACTTCCACGGCCTTTTCCGCCACATCGCCCATGCCGCAGAGGCCGGCAGCATGGCACTGGGCGCAGGCCCCGTGCTGCAAAATGGCCACCGTAGTCACCTGCGGGGTCATTTTGACGATTTTGCCGGTATGGGAGACGTCCTTGCTGCTGTTCATTGGCGGGCGGAGAATTCAGATTTCAGTCCTTTGTAGGAGCGGAGCCACGCCCAGACGGCGCCCCAGCGGAGCGGAGCCATCACGGCCACGGGAATCTGGTTATCGTCGGCCGAAAACCAGACCTGGAGTTCGGTGTCTCCCTCGAACATGGCGCCGGAAACCACGGAACAGGAGAAATGGTGCGTGAGCATCTTCCCCATCTTGCGCACCTTGAGCGTCTCTTTGCCCTTGTAGGTGATCCGGATGTCGAACACCGTGTCGTCGATGGCGAACTTCAGGGGCTTCTTCTCCCCTTTCTGGAAATGCTCCATATCCAGGGTGCGGAGATTGTACACCAGGGACGGGAGGTCCTGGACGCAGCCGTGCAGAGGAATATCCATGACCTGACGGGGCTGTCCGTTGAACTGGATGTCAGCATGGATGACGCCGGATTTCCAGTCGTACAGGTAGAGGTTGGTGGCGGTATAGCCGCCTTCATAGGTGTCACGCACGAATTTCCGGGGCTCCAGCGTGCTGGAAGAGAACCAGCCCTGGAAGTCTTCCCTCATCTTGAAGAAAATGTCGAAGAACGGGGCCGATTTCACGCCGAAACGGGTGTGGAACACCGGCTCGGCGTCGAGGGTGGTTTCCGTGAGGTCCAGGCTGGCCGTGGCCACCTCGGTGTTCACGGCGCCCCACTTGTACATCAGGGAAAAAGTGAGACTCTCCCCTTTACGGAAGGGTTTTTCCCCTTTGGTGGAGAAACAGTCGCTCCCCTGTGAAAAAGCCAGCTGGCAGCATACCAGGGCCGATAGGATGAGTAAAAAGCGTTTCATCAGAAGTCCGTTTGCTGTTCGAAGTCATAATTGCTGTCCGCAGCGGGCGCGGGCTGGTTGGCGGCACTGGCCACGGGACCGCGGGCGGCGTACACATCCAGGCTCTGGTCCGGTTCCACGAACTTCACCTGGTTTGCCTTATACTTCATCTCTATATCACAAACCTCGCCATTGCGGTGTTTTGCAATGACAATAATCGCTTTTTCTTTGTCTTCCGGGTTGTCGGACATACCCACGAAGTCCGGACGGTGGATGAAAATGACCATGTCGGCATCCTGCTCGATGGAGCCGGATTCGCGGAGGTCGCTGAGCTGAGGCTTGCCCGTGCCGCCCGTGCGCTGCACAGCATTGCGGGACAGCTGCGAC
The DNA here is from genome assembly GCA_002396335.1 of Bacteroidales bacterium UBA4231. Lineage (GTDB taxonomy): Bacteria > Bacteroidota > Bacteroidia > Bacteroidales > UBA932 > Cryptobacteroides. Next base: position 66,781 of record DGXN01000025.1, on the reverse strand, counting down.
AGGGCGATGATGGGGATATTCAGTTCTTTGGCCGTGGCTTTGAGGGTACGGGAAATGGCCGCCACCTCCTGCTCACGCAGGCCGCGCAGTTCCACGGGACCCTGCATGAGCTGCAAATAGTCCACTACGATCAGGCGGACACCCTTCTGTTTCACAAGGCGCTTGGCCTTGGTGCGGAATTCCATGATGGGAATGCCGGGCGTGTCGTCGATGTACAGAGGCGCTTTGGCCAGACGCTTGAGCGTGTCCTCCAGCTGAACCCATTCGAAAGGTTCCAGCTTGACGCCGCCCTTGATCTTCTCGCCGGACAGGCCGCTTTCCGTGGTGATCAGGCGCTTGCCCAGCTGGTCGGCACTCATTTCCAGGGAGAAAACGGCGACAGGCATGTTGGCGTCGACCGCGGCGTTGCGGGCGATATTGAGGGCGAAGGCCGTCTTACCCACGGAGGGACGGGCGGCAAGGATGATCAGGTCGCTCTTCTGCCAGCCCTGGGTGACCCGGTCGATGGAAGGGTAGCCGCTAGGGACGCCGGAAGGGCCGGTCACATTCTGCAGTTCCTGCAGGTTGTCCAGGACGGAATTGATGATGGAGCCGATATCCTGCACATCCCGCTTCACGTTGTTCTGAATGGCCGCGAAGACCTTGGTCTGGGCGTTGTCGATGAGGTCGTCCACGTTGGTGGACTCGTCGAACGACTGTTTCAGGATGTCGTAGGAAGCGGTGATCAGGTCCCGCTGGATGGTCTTCTGCTTGAGGATCTTGATGTAGTACTCGATATGGGCGGCTGCGCCGATGTTCTGCGACAGGCCGGCCAGTACTACGGGACCGCCGACGACCTCCAGATTTCCCTTGGAACGCAGTTTTTCACTGACGGTCACCAGGTCGATGCTCACATGTTCGTTCACCAGGTCCGACATGGCCTCGAAGATCATGCGGTGCCGGGGGTCATAGAAACAGGAAGGAGAGAGCTCCTCCATCGATTCGTCGATGGTGGCGGGCTCTACGAGCATGGCACCCAGGACAGCCTCCTCAACATCCAGAGCCTGCGGGGGCTTGTTGCCCATCAGGGTCTCCAGGTTCAGGGGCTCTTCCGTACGGGATTTTCGGCGGGAGGTCTCCGGCATAAGGCGGGGCTATTCGAAGTCCGGGTTGATGATGATGCGGCCGCAGTGCTCGCAGATGATGAGCTTGCGGTTGGAGCCGATTTCCACGCGGCGCTGCGGGGTGATGGTGTTGAAGCAGCCGCCGCAGGAGTCGCCGTTGTAGATGCCCACTACGGCAAGGTGGTTGTGGACGCTGGCGCGGATGCGCTCATAGGCGCTCATGGTACGGGCGTCGATCTTGGCGGCGCACTCGTTGCGGCGCTCGACGAGAACGGCCTCTTCCTTGGCGGTCTCTTCCACGATGGTCTCCAGTTCGGCTTTCTTGGCCTTCAGGTCCTCGGCGCGGATGGAAAGACGGTCTTTCACGTCGTCCAGTTCGGCTTTCTTGGCGCCGATCTCGTAACGGGTGTCGTTGATGGTCTTCTCGTCAATCTGGCGGAGGAGTTCCTGGTTTTCGATTTCCTTGTTCAGGGAGTCGTACTCGCGGGAGTTGGAGATGGTCTCCAGCTGGCGCTGGTATTTCTCGATGATGCTTTCGTGCTCGGAGATGGAGAGCTTGGCGTCGGCGATGTTGCGGTTGTACTGGTCGATGACGGCCGAGATGGCGGCGCTGCGCTCTTTCAGACCTGCGATTTCTTCTTCCAGGGCGGCCACTTCGGCGGGAAGTTCACCACGGAGCTGGACGATCTTGTCAATCTCAGAGTCGGCGGCCTGCAGCTGGTAGAGGGTCTTCAGCTTTTCCTCGACGGGCATATCGGAGTCGGCGAAACTTTTCTGCAGGGAGACGAAAGTTTCCCGGTTGTCGATGGGAGCCTCCACTTTGCTGGCGGCGGTGGTTTTCTTGGTACTTGCCATAAAATTATAAATCGATTTATAGTATTCTTCTGTCATGTCCGGCAAGACCGGGCATCTTTTACACTACAAAGTAGTGGACCGGATTGCTCCTGTCCAGCGCGCTGCTTTTGTAGCTTGCAAAGGTAGGAAATTTTTTCCGTATCTCCGATACGAAAATATCCACAATCTCCACTTCGCTCTCAAAATGGCCGATATCCATGACCATGAAGCCCTCCGGAGTGAAGAAATTGTGGTAGGAAATGTCGGCCGTAATGTACAGCTGGGCGCCTTTGGACTGGGCCTGCGGGATTTCCCCGCCGCCGCTGCCGCCCAGGAGCGCCACCTTGGTAATGGGCGTCTCCAACGGCTTGGAACTCTTGATGACTTTGAGGCCGAACTTGCCCTGTACATACTCCAGGGCTTGTTTTCCCGTCATCGGCACAGGGAAGTCGCCGATGATGCCGAGCCCCACCGTGCCGTCTTCTTCCGGCACCATGATCTGGACATTCTTCAACTCCAGCCGGCGGGCCATGGCCCCGCTCACGCCGGTGATGACTTTGTCGGCCGTCGTGTGGGCGGCATAGACGGCGACGCCGCTGCGGATGGCCTGCATGATAGCGGCCCCCACCGGGTCTTTCCCGTCGATGCGCTTGATGCCCTTGAAGATCAGGGGATGGTGCGTGACCACCATGTCACACCCTTTTTCCTCGGCTTCCAGAATGAGGGCGGGCGTACAGTCAAAGCCCACCAGGACCCCGTGCACCTCGTCTTCCGGCGAGCCGATGATCAGCCCGCTGTTGTCCCAGCTTTCCTGGATGCGGAGCGGAGCGAACGACTCCAGCACCGCGGTGATGTCGGCTACTTTCATAAGGCTTTGCGGACAGCGATGAGTTCCTGTTTGATTTCCTTGAGTTTTTCGAGCGCCTTCACGCGTTTGTCCACGCTGCGGCGGTCTTCCGTCAGGCGCTGCCTGGCGCCTTCCAGCGTAAGCCCCTGATTTTTCAGGAGAAACTGAATCTGCTTCAGGGTGTCCACATCCTCCGGATGATACAGCCGGTTTCCCTTCGCGTTGCGCTGGGGATGGATGAACTTCTCGAAATAATTGCTCCAGTAGCGCACGGCGGAGGCGTTTTCCCCCAGTTCCTGCGCCACCTCGCCCATCGTGTAGATTAATTTTGCCATAGTCCTACAAAGATAACAAAAAAAACCTATCTTTGCAGTTACATGGAAAACCTAATTGCGTGTTTATGAAAAAGCTGTTTCTCTCACTGACCGTCCTTGTGACATTTTGCCTCGGTGCGTCCGCTCAGGACATCATCACAAAAAAAGACGGGACCGACATCCAGGCCAAAGTGCTGGAAGTGTCTCCCACTGAAGTGAAATACAAAAACTGGGACAACCCCGACGGTCCCACCTTCATCATCTTCCCCGCCGACGTCCTGCTGATCCGCTTTGAGAACGGAGCCAACTACGTCGTGGACAGCAATGAGAAAAAACCGCTCGCAGGCACCCCGCTTTTCATCCGTCACGAAGATCCTTCCTCCATCCTGGTGAATTCCGGTCTCCGCTATAAACAGCTGAAAGGCCTCTATGACAAAGACGACTACATCAAACTGGACTGGCCGCGCTACGGCCTGGGCTATCCTTGGCTGAACCTGGTCTTCCCCGGACTGGCCCAGTACTGCATGGGAGAACCCGGCCTGGGCACAAAGTATCTTCTGATTAACCTGGGATGCAGCCTGGTCGGCATCTATAGTTATGCCTATGCCAGCATCGCCGCTTCGACGAACTACTACGCCTCCGGCACTGCGCCCAAAAACAAGGATATAGCATCAGCGTTTTTCCTTCTGGCAGAGGCCGCCAACATTGCCGTTACGGTTGTCTCCATCGTCAATGCGTACAACGTGGCCAAAGTCAAGAGCCTGTATGCCGAAGACCTTGTCAACTACAGCCGCTCCTATTCCGTCACCCTGGCCCCCACCTTGCTCCTGGCACAGGCTCCCACCGGATTGAAACCGGCTCCCGGGATTGGCCTCAGGGTCAACTTCTAGCCCTTCTTTGCGGGCTGGTGGGAGAAACTGCGGCGGGGTCCTTCGGCCTCCAGCCAGTAGGCATGGTCAAATGCCTCGCCGGGGAACCGGTACGGCCCTTCGTGCGCAACCCGGAAAACCATGTAAGTAATGGGCAGCCCCATTTGAAGGAACATCTTCTCGTAGAAAGTCTGCACCTGGGTCACCATGTCCAGAGTGAGGGGATACATGTCCCCGAACCCATGGCCACCCTCGGCCGTGTTAGAGGGAGGGGCCCATCCGGGGACATGTATCCCCTCGCCATATATATCTGTACCACAGGCCAGCACCCGCAGGTCATTGACTTTGCAAACCGCCTGCGTGTATTCGTACAGGTAGCGGGAGTCGGTTTTGAGATGGACGACGCCGTCGGCCTTCAGGAATTTGCGGTAGCGTTCCAGAAAGAGCGGCGAGGACAGGCGGGCGTTTTCGCTGCCGCGGAGCTGCGGGTCGGAGAACGTGAGCCAGATTTCGCTCACCTCGCCGGGGCCGAAGAACGCTTCGATAAACTCGATCCGCGTGCGCAGGAATGCCACATTGGGCATCGCCGCTTCCGTGGCCTCCTTGGCCCCTTTCCAGAGCCTGGCGCCCTTGATATCCACGCCGATGTAATTGATCTCCGGGTGCCGGCGCGCCAGGGCCACAGTGTAATCCCCTTTGCCGCAGCCCAGTTCCAGGACGATGGGATGGTCGTTGCCGAACATCTCTTTCCCCCAATTCCCTTTGATGGGATGGTCGTTGAGCTTCAATTCCTTGCTGCCGGGTTCTTTCGCCAGCACGGCCGACGCATCCGGCTGCAGCAGGCAGCGGAAGGTTTCATTCTCCGCGAATTTCTTCAGTTTTCCGTGTCCCATACTTGTCTTTTTTTGACCACCAGTCCCAGGCCCCGGAACCCTTCCGGGAGAGAAGGCGACGTCAGCGTCAGCGTCCAGATGCCGGGTTCAAAGGCACGGAGACCAGCCCTGTACGGCGTATAAACTTCCGGCGACAGCGGCATCCAGAAAGTCTCCCGGTACACCGAGTCGGAGGGAGAAGCCCATCTGGCGAGCATCTGCACCTGCGACGGATACGAGACAGCGTCCAGGCGGGAGTACAGGTCCACGTCGTAAACGGCAGTCGTATCCGACAGGTCCACGGAAAACACGAACGGACCCTCGCCGGGGACGAACTGCTCCGTGGAGCGCGGCTCCCGGCAGGAAAAAACAGCCAGCACGGCCAGAAGGAGGAAAATAGCCTTACGCATCGTTCTGCTTGCCCTTTTGGTGTCCGCGGCCCTTCCCCTTCCGGCGCTTGCGGCGCTTTTCAGGGTCAAAGCGGTTGATGGCGTCGTCACCTACGGCCGATATGAACTCCGGCGCGGCGATGCTTTCCTGCCGCAGTGTCTCGGGCTTTTCGCCCCGGCGGTTCATGGCCTGGATTTCGCGGACCTCGTCGGAGGACAGCGGAAACAGTTGGGCCAGGGAGCCTTTCTCGTAGGAGAAATACAGTTTCTGGGCCAGGATGTCCGTCTTCACCAGCCAGGCCTGGCCGTCCTGGAGTTCCAGCGGCTCCGTCACCTTGGGAATATGCGAATGGGCGTCCATGTAGGCGGCCACTTCGTAATTGAGGCAGCACTTGAGCTTGCCGCACTGGCCCGCCAGTTTCTGCGGATTCAGCGACAAGTCCTGCGTACGGGCCGCCGATGTGGTAATGGACTTGAATTCAGTAATATAGTTGGCGCAGCACAGCTCCCTGCCGCAGACACCCAGGCCGCCGATGAGGCCGGCTTCCTGACGGGCGCCGATCTGCTTCATCTCCACCCGGATGTGGAACTCCTCCGCGAAGTCCTTGATCAACTGGCGGAAGTCCACGCGGCCGTCGGCAATGTAGTAGAAAATGGCCTTGGTGCCGTCGCCCTGGAATTCCACGTCGCCGATCTTCATCTCCAGGCCCAGGTTGGCGGCCAGCACACGGGCGCGGATCATTGTTTCCTGCTCCCGGGCGATGGCTTCCTGCCAGCGCTGGATGTCGAAGGGACGGGCCTTGCGGTAAATCTTCCGGAGTTCCTGCTTCGAGGGGTCCACGCCTTTGCACTTCATCTGCCGGCCTACGGCAGGGCCTTCCAGCGTCACAATGCCCAGGTCGTGCCCGGAAGAGGCTTCCACCACCACCAGGTCGCCGGTCTTGATGCTCTGGCCGGAGGCATTGATGTAGATGCCCTTGCGGGTATTCTTGAAGCGGACTTCGAAGTAGTTGTCGTATTGCTCCTGGCTGATGCCTTTGAGCGTATTGTAAACCTCCAGCTTGCAGCAGCCCTGGCGGTAGCGGATGTCGCGCTCCAGGGTTTTCTCGTCCGTGGCGACGGTGCAGCCGCGGAAGCAGTCGAACTGGATGGTCTCGTTGGAATATTCGGTCATACGATGCTGTATAATTGATTCACCAGGTTGGTGAAGAGAATTTTCTGGTTCACGTTGCGCTCAATCATCAGCTGGGCGCGGTCCAGCGCGGCGAGGGCCCGCCGCGGGAAAGTAGGTTTCAGGGCGCCTGACAGGCGCTCATAGTACTCCCGGGTGCCTTCCGGAACCACGGAGAGAGCGGGCATTTTCTGAAGCAGGAACACCCGGCGCAGGTCTTCCGCAGCCAGGCGGCAGAAATTCTTCTGCTGTTCCCTTACCTTCAGGTCGGCCACGGCTTCCCCGGTTTCGAGGGCTTTCAGGAGATCCCGGTCAACCAGGGCGTCCAGGAGGTCGTGGAACAGGTCCATCAGCACCTGGTTGCCGGCGGCTTCACGGGAGTGGACGGCTGCGTCGGCCTCCGGGGAGAAGGGCTGTACGCGCATTTGCAGGCAGCGGGAAGCGATGGTCACAAGCACCTTTTCAGGCGCATGGGTAATCAGGATGAAAAGTGTCTGCCGGGGCGGTTCCTCCACCATTTTCAGCAGGGCGTTGGCCGCCTGCGGATTCATCTTTTCCGGCAAGTACACCACCACCGTCCGGTAGCCGCCTTCCACGGCCGACAGGGACAGGCGGTCCAGGATGCTGCGCGCCTCGTTCACGGAGATATTGCTCTGCTTTCCTTCGATGCCGATGGCTGCATACAGTTCATTTTCAAAGAAATACGGATTCTCCAGCACCAGTTCCCGGAAAGCGCCTGCGTACTGCAGGGAAACCGGTTTGTCTCCTCCGGCGACAGGAAAGACGAAATGGATGTCCGGATGGATGAGCTTTCCCACGCGCGGATTGCCGCCGTAGAGCTCCTCCAGGAAATTCACCACCAGCGGGAATGCGCCGCCACCGTCATCCTCATGCAGGAGCATGGCGTGCGGGATGTGTCCGCTCTCCACCATGTGGTGAAGGGCGTTCTGGATTTCCGTATTCCCGTAGACTGTCATCATACACTTCGGCCGGTGACATAATGGGCCAGCGACACAAGATACGACTTTTCCGCCGAATCCTCAAGCGTATCCAGTGCGGAAAGCGCCTCTTCCACCATTTCTTCCATCTTGGCCGATGCGTCTTCCACCCCGGCGTGCGCGCAAACGAAGGCGCGGATTTCGTCGGCCAGGGAGGGCTCGTCGACCACCCGGGTTACGCGGGAGCGGACGGCGGAGGCTTCCTCAGGGGAAACCTTCTCCAGCGCGCACAGCAGCGGCTGGGTGATTTTCTGCTCCTTCAGGTCAATCCCCACAGGCTTGCCGATTTCTTCCGCAGGAGCGGCGTAGTCAAAGATGTCGTCCTTGATCTGGAATGCGGTGCCCAGGTTGCGGGCGTACTTGCCCACCGCCTGCACCCGCTCCTCCGGAGCCCCGGCGGAAATAGCGGCCGAAAGGGCCGTAGCCTCGAACAGGGATGCCGTTTTTCCATAGATGATGCGGAGGTAATCCTCCTGCGTGGTGTCTCCTTCCGCCGCTTTCTGCATCTGCAGGAGTTCTCCCTCTGCCAGATGACCCAGCGTCGAGGAGAAAATCCGGAGCACACGGTCGGCGTCATGGTCGGCCGACAGGACGACTTTCAAAGTGCGGGTGAGCCAGTAATCGCCCAGCAGGACCGCCGCGGAGCTGTTCAGGAGCTTGGCAACCGTGGGGACGCCGCGGCGTTCGGTGGCGCCGTCCACCACGTCGTCGTGCAGGAGCGTGGAATTGTGCAGCAGTTCCGCAGCGGCGGCAAAACGGATGGTGTCCTCCGTGATCCCGCCGCAGGCCGACGCCACCACTAGGGCCAGGAGCGGCCGCAGCATCTTGCCGGGATGGGCGCGAAGCTGGCGGTTGGTCTGGTCCAGAAGGGCGATGTCGCTGGAAAGAGTCGCCTGGATCAGCGCCTCGACGCGGGCCTCCTGCGGTCCGTACAATTCCTTTATTCCTTTGATATCCATTTACTTGAGTTTCTCCACCAACTCGTCCACCGTACGGGGGAACTGCAGGAGGTCGCGGTCCCGGGCCTCCAGCATGCCGGTCTGGACAAAGTGGTCCAGAAGGGTGATGAGCGGGTCGTAAAAACCGTCCAGGTTCAGGGCAAAGACAGGTCCGTCATATTTCCCCAGCTTCCGGAGGGTGTGGGTTTCCATCAGCTCGTCCAGAGTGCCGATCCCGCCCGGGAGGGCGATGGCGGCGCAGGTCCCTTCCCGCATCTTTTCCTTGCGGACAGACATGGAGGGCGTCCATACGACGTCCGTGAGGGCCGGATTCTGGAGTCCTTCCATGAAACGGGGAAGCACGGCGGTATGGGCACCGCCCACGCGGACAGATTCGTCCGTGATGGCGCCCATGGTGCCGATGGCACCGCCTCCGGAGACGATGCCATAGCCCAAAGCATGCAGGGCGCGGGTGAGTTCCCGCGCCGCTGCATTGTACTTAGGGTCTATTTTTGTGCTCGCAGAGCAGTAGATAACGACCTTCTTCCCCATTAGAAGAACAGGCCAACCGTTACCTTGATACCCTGATAGTTCTTGACATCCTTGAGGGCGACCTCGTTCAGGACTGCAGTGGCTGCGCTGGTGTCCAGCTTGTCACCGTTGTAGAGCTTGCCCAGGTTCATGAACCACTGGACGGAGATCTGGACATGGTCCAGCAGCTCGATACCGCCGCCCACGCCGAAACCGTATTCGAGTTTGTTCTTGGCGTCCTTGACCGCAGCGTTGATGCTGTCGGAGGTGACGGTGCCGCCGGCGGTGATGGTCTCATTGCCGGTGACGGCATAACCCACGAAGGGTTCTACCAGCACAAAGGGACGGAAAGCCAGCAGGTCCACACCGCCCTGCAGGCCGAGGGAGAGCTCGGCATAGCCGGTCTTGGTCTGGAGGGAAGCCAGGGAGGCGGAGGCGGAACCGGAAGAGAGATTCTCTTCCAGGCTGGCGCCCTTCACCTGGTATGCGATCTGGGGCTGGATAGCGAGATAGTTGCCGATTTCCACTTTGTAGGCGAGACCCACGTGATACAGATTCACGTTCTTGAGTTCTGCCTGCAGGTTATTGACATCCAGGGTCGTCTTGGAGGAGGTGAAACCGCCGATCAGGCCGATCTGGGCACTGGCGGCCGTTGCAGTGGCGAGCGCCAGAGCAAGAATAGCAATAATCTTCTTCATATGGATTACAGGTTAGCGTTGATTTTCTCTACCAGCGTGGGTTTGGGCATGGCACCCACGGTCTTGTCCACCACCTGGCCGCCTTTGAAGAACAGCAGGGTGGGGATGCTCATGATACGGTACTGGGCGGCGATTTCGTCCGCGTCGTCCACGTTTACTTTGACGACGTCAATCTTGTCGGCCATTTCTTCGCCCACTTCGTCAAGGATGGGGGAAAGCATACGGCAGGGGCCGCACCAGGTGGCCCAGAAGTCTACGATGACGAGCTTGTCGCTCTGGAGGAGTTCCTCGAAATTGGTATTTGTTGCTACTTTTGCCATAATTCTTGTCTTTATTGCCACAAATATAATAATAATTTTAGATTCCTCGGATAGATTCTTCGGCCTTCGGCCTCAGAATGACAGGGGTCAGAGGGCGTCTTCTACGGGGAGGACGTAGGCCCTGAGGCCCAGGTCCGGGTTGGCGGCGTCGGTTTCCCGGAGCGCCTTCATGAGGGAAGGAGCCAGGCTGTCCTCCACGACAGTGAGCAAGGCATGGTTCTGGGCGGGCCAGGCGTGGGTGCCCAGATGGGGTTCGCCATTCACGCTGCCGCGGCCGCCGATCTCGTTCCAAACGGTATATCCTCTCTGGCCCAGGCCTTCCAGGAGTTCTACGATCTCCTGGTTATAGGCCTGGCTGTATGCGATAAACAGGGCTTTCATTTTTTCTTTCTGGCTAATCTTCTTTCTCTGTGTTCAGTCAGTCCGCAGTAAAGGACCGGAATAAGGACCAGGGTAATCAGGGTGGAGATACTCAGACCCCAGGCCACCGTAGTACCCAGACCGCGCCACATCTCCGAGCCTTCTCCCCGGCCGAGGGCCATCGGGAGCATACCCAGGACGGTGGTGAGGGTGGTCATCAGGATAGGACGCAGACGGCTCTTCGCAGCCTTCACGGATGATTCCCGCACACTGTAGCCGCGCTCCTGCAGGAGGATGGTGTAGTCAATCAGCACGATACCGTTCTTCACCACGATACCCAGCAGGATGATGATGCCGATGACCGACATCACGCCCACCGCCATGCCCGAGACCATATTGCCGAGCGCCACGCCCACCAGGGCGAACGGGATACTGAACATGATCACGAACGGTCCCATGAACGACTCGAACTGGGAGGCCATCACCATGTACACCAGGATCACGATCAGCAGGGCCAGCAGAATCATATCCGAGAACATATCCTGCTGATTTTCATAGTCGCCGCCGATCTCCCAGCTGAGACCGCTCGGAAGCGGATTCTCCGTCAGGGTACGGGTGACGCCTTCCACGCCTTCACTGAGGCTCTTGCCCTGCGCCATGATACCCGTGACCATGATGTAGCGGTCGCGGTTCTTGCGCTGGATGGTGGGCGGCACCTTGGATTCTACGATCCGGCCCAGGTCCCTGACCTTGATTCCCGCTCCGGAAGCATTGTAGATGACAATGTTCTCGATATCCTCGAGGCCGGTGCGGAATTCCGGCGCATAGCGTACGCGGATGTTGTATTCCTCACCGTCTTCACGGTAGTAGGACCCCACCGAACCGGACATGGCGGCCGACACGGCCGCTGCCGCCTGGACGGAGGAAAGGCCGTTCATCGCCAGCTTTTCCCGGTCGAAGTCCACCTCGTATTCCGGGGTGTACTGGTCACGGGACAGGATGGCCTGCACGAACAGTCCGCTTTCCATCATCTGCTGGCGCAGGTTGCGGGCAGCCTCTTCGGTTTCCGAGAAGTCGTAACCGTAGATTTCCACCTGCACGGAAGCCCGGCCGCCCATGCCGCCGCCTTCGGACACGTTGAACTTGTTGATTTCCGGGAAGAGGCGCAGGTCTGCGCGGACGATATCGGCCAGCTCAGAGACGCTGCGTTTGCGCTTTTCCATGGAACCCACGTTGATGTTCATCGTGATCAGGTAGGTACCGTTGTTCTGCATGGAGGCGAAGGCGTTGTCGCTGTCGGCCTGGCCGAAGCGGTAGCTCAGCACCTGGATTTCCGGGATGTCCGCCGCCAGACGCGCATAGATGCGGGAGGCCACGTCGCGGGTCACGTCCTGCGCCGTACCGATAGGCAGCTCGATGGAGGCCTGAATACGGCCCGAGTCGGCATTGGGGAAGTATTCCGTCTTCATGCGGGGGCCGTAAATGCCCATCACCGCGAAGAAGATGACGACGGCGCCGACGGCGATGATTTTCTTGTGCTGCATGCACCAGGCGATCATGCGGGAATAACCGGCCGACACGGCGTCCAGGGCCTTGTTCACCGGCCCGAAGACCGCCTTGTAGAGTTTGTTGGTAGTCGGCGTGTTGTCCATCAGCACCGAGCAGAGCATGGGCACCAGGGTCAGGGCGGCCGTCGTGGATACGATCATGATGATGGAGACAATCCAGCCCAGCTGCTTGAACATGATGCCGGCCATGCCGGAAATCATGGTCAGGGGCAGGAACACGCACAGCATCGTGAGGGTGGAGGCGATGACGGAGATACCCACCTCCGCCGTGCCGTGCACGGCCGCCTCCTTGGGCTTTTCACCCCGTTCCAGATGCGACGTGACATTCTCCAGCACCACGATGGCGTCGTCCACCACCATGCCGATCGCAATGGACAGGGCGCTCATGGAGATGATATTCAGCGTATTGCCGGTGGCAAACAGGTACAGCAGCGAGGCCAGCAGGGCGATAGGGATGGAAAGGACGACGATGAGGGTGCCTTTCAGCCGGCCCAGGAACAGGAACACCACCAGCATCACCACCAGGAAGGTAATCAGGATGGTTTCCTTCAGGGAATTGATGGTGCGCAGGATGTTGTTGGAGTTGTCCACCACCGTGGTGATCTGCACGTCGGCGGGAAGATTGCGCTCCAGGCGCTCCATTTCTTTCTTGACTTTCCGGATTACCTCGACGGTGTTGTAGCCGGACTGCTTCTGGATGATAATCTGGGCGCCGCGGACACCGTTGGTGTAGGATTCCTGGGACTTCTCCTCCACGTCATCCACCACGCGGGCGACGTCCCGGAGGTAAATGGCCGACCCGTTGTAGCTGCCCAGCACCACGTCCAGCAGTTCCGACGGATCCTGGAATTCCTTCTTGATGCGGAGGGTATAGGTGTCGGAGCCGATGTCGATGCTGCCGGAAGGGATGTTGCGGTTTTCGGCCGCGATGATCTGCGAAATGGCCGTGATGGAGAGCCTGTACGCTTCCAGCTTGGCGGGATCGCAGTATACCTGGATCTCACGCTTGGGTGCGCCGGCCACCGATACGGTACCCACGCCGGAGACACGCGCCAGGGGCGTCGCGACCCGTTCGTCCAGGATCTTGTCCAGGGCCGACACGCTCTGGTCGGCCGTGGCGGCCAGGATCATGATGGGCATGTCGTCCACGCTGAACTTGAACAGGAACGGCAGCGAAGCGCCGTCCGGCAGGGTCTGCGATATCATGTCCAGCTTGTCCCGGACGTCGTTGGTCGCTTCGTCGATGTCGGTTCCGTATTCGAACTCCAGGGTAAGGACGGAGATGTTCTCCCGGGAGTTGGAAGTAACGTCTTTGAGGTTGGGAACGCCGTTCAGGGCGTTCTCCAGGATCTTGGTGAGGTTGTTTTCCACATCCTCGGCCGATGCGCCGGGATAGGAGCTCATCACCATGATCACATTCGATTCCACGTCGGGGAAGTTGTCCACGGGCAGGCGCGTAAGGGCGAAGATGCCCAGGATGGCGAAAGCCGTGAACAGGAGCGAGGTGGTAACCGGATGTTCTACTGCCGATCTGTAAATACTCATAGCACGTTCACCTTAACGCCGTCTTTCAGGGCGGCCTGACCTTTCACCACTACCTTGCAGCCTTCCTCCAGGCCTTCGGTAATCTCATATTCCGCACCCATGTGGCGGCCCACTTTCACCGGGAGGTAGCTCACGGTACCGTCGGCCTCAAGGACATAGATGAACCGGGTGCCGGTACCTTCCTGTTTGACCAGGGCGCGGTCCGGGACCACGACGCTGCGGCGGGTGCCGAAGTTCACCGTCACGCGGGCATACATGCCGGGACGGAGCACACGGTCCGAGTTGGTGACATGGACCTCGGCCCGGAAGGTGTGGGTGGCGGCGTCGATGGTGGGATAGATGCGTTCCACCTTGCCGGTAAAGGTCCGGCCGGGGAGGGCGTCTACGGTAAGGGTCACCTGCTGGCCGCGTTTCACCAGGGTGTATTCGCTTTCGGAAATGCCCACGAGCAGTTTCACGGGCACCACCTGCTGCACAGTCAGAAGCGGGGCGGCCATGGAGAACATGTCGCCGGTGTCAAAGTTGCGGGCGCTCACATAACCGCTGATGGGGCTCCGGAGGATGGTGTTTTCCTTCACGTTCGCGTAATTGGCCTTGCGGAGCTTGTAGCCCATCTCGGCGGTTTCGAAGTCGCTCTGGGAGACGCCGCCTTCCTGGTACAGGGACTTGAGGCGCTCGTATTCCAGGTCGTCATTCTGGATCTGGATTTCCAGCTGGTCCAGCTGGAGGCGGTCCATTTCGGCCAGGACCTGGCCTTTGGAGACATAGTCCCCGACTTCCACGTTGATCTTGCGGATGCGGCCGCCGGTCTGGGGCATGATGTTGTTCACGGCGTAGGCCTGGACGGTGGAGGAATAAATGTTTTCCTGCGGGACGTCACGAGCCTGGGCCACAGTCACTTCCACGTTGGGAGTCACGGTGGCGGGGATGCCGGGATTGGCGGCCTGTTTCTGGGACGGACTGCCGCAGGCGACGGCGCCTAAAACAGCGGCGATAAGTGCAATGGAGGTTTTTTTCATATGGGGACTTTCTTATTTTTCTTCGGTAAAATCGTAGCCCAGGGTCTGTTCCAGGCCAGCCTTGGCCACGACGAAATTATACACGGCCTGGGCGGCCTGCAGGCGGGTCTGGGTGAGGGTGAGCTCGGTGTTGTTCAGGTCCGTGAGGGTGCTCTTTCCCACCTGGTAGCTCTTGGAGGCGATGTCGTAGGCCTTCTCGGCGCTCTTCAGGGCCTCTTTGGCGGCCTCGTAGGTCTTCATGGACGTGTCCATCGTGGAGAGGCTCTGCCGGATGCCGATCCGCAGCTGCCGTTCCGTGTTTTCCCGCTGCAGGGCCAGTTCATCGGCCTGGACGCGGGTCTGCTTGATGGTGTGGTAGCGCTGGCCGCCGGAGAAGATGGGGATGCTCAGGTTGAACACCAGGGTGCTGGAAGGCAGCCACTTCCACTGGCTCAGCTGGAACTTGTCGCTCTGGGTGTAGTAGTTGTAGCTTACCTGCATCGAGAGGGTGGGAAGGTAAGCGTACTGCTGCATGCGGATCTGCCTGGAGAGCATTTCAGCCTGTTCGGCCAGCTGCCGGATGGTGGAATTCCTGTCCAGGGAGGCCGATGCCCCTTCGTTCACGTCGTAGAACATGTGGGAGGCGTAGTCTTCCAGGCTGCCGGCGACATCCACCGCACGGTCCAGGTCCACGCCCATGACGGCTTTCAGCTGCCACAGGGACAGGTAGATGGCGTTTTCGGCATTGAAGACGTTGGGGATGGCGGCGGCCAGCGAGCTCTGCGCACGGGCCATGTCCATATCGGAAGCCTTCTTTACGTTGTAGCGGCTCTCTGTTAGCTTGTAATTCTGGACAGCGTTTTCGTAGACGGCATTGTATACGTCGTAGGACGCTTTGGCCATCAGGACGGCAAAGTAGGCCTGCTTGACGGAGGCGACGGTGCCGAGACGCGACTCGCGGGCCTTTTCCACGGCCAGTTCCACCTGGTCGCCGGTCAGGCGCAGGCTTTCCCAGAGCTGGAAATTCACCACGGGCATGGCAGCGCTCAGACCCAGGGTCACCTGGTTGCGGCGGCCCATTTCAATGGCGTCGGAACCGGAAGACTGCTCGGAGGGATCCGGCGTGGGAGCCACGTAGGGCACAAAGGGGGTGCTGGTGGCGGCATACAGCTGCTGGATATAGTACATGATGGGCTCGAAAGCGCTCTGCATCATGGATGCCATGCCGCCGCCGGAGGAGGAACCGCTGCCCTCGTCGGCGTCGGAGCCGAAGTAGACCTTCTGCTTCTGGATGGCATAATTGTACATGCCGGTCGCGTTGATCTGCGGGAACAAGGCGCCGTAGGAGCCCTTCTGCGCGTATTTGGAACGCTGGATTTCCATATCTGCCACTTTGACAGAAGTGTTTTCCGAGAGGGCGATCTTGATGGCGTCATCCAGGGTCAGGACCACGGTGGAATCACCGGCGGGACGCTCCGACCCCTGGTATTGTGCCCACGCCCCGACAGGGAGGAGCAAGGCGAGGGCCAAAATAACTTTCTTCATACACTGAAACTAAACTCTATAAGGGGCGTAAACACTGCAAAAATCACGCCCGCGCGCGTGAAAGACTATTTCCCTGTGGGACGGGCGAAATGCGTCGCAGGTTTTGCCTTGGGAGCCGGCTCCGGATGCACCGCCCGGGCCGGCAGCTTTTTCACATAGGCATACACGATAAATCCGATTCCCAGCAGCACGAAAGGGATGCTGAGAAGCTGGCCCATGTTCAGGACCATGTCCGCCTCGAAGGCGACCTGGTCGTTCTTCACGAACTCGATGAGGAAACGGCTGCCGAAGCACACGATGAGGAAAATTCCCACGAAGGTGCCGCGGTACATCTTGTCCAGGCATTTCCAGTACAGCAGCATCAGCACGACGCCCAGCAGCAGATAGGTTCCGGCTTCGTACAGCTGGGTGGGATGGCACGGGAGGGTGTCGCCGTTCCGCTCGAACACAAAGCCCCAGGGAAGGTTTGTGGGGCCGCCGTAAATCTCAGAATTGAAAAGGTTGCCCAGGCGGATGAAGCAGGCCGCGAACGCCACGGGAATGACCAGGTGGTCCAGCACCCAGACGTAGTCGAAGTCGTTCTTCCGGCCGTATTTACGGGCATACCACCAGATTCCCAGCAGGATGGCGATGGTGCCGCCATGGCTCGCGAGGCCGCCCTTCCAGGGCATGAAGATTTCCCAGAAGCCTTCCCAGCTGCCGAAGTAATAGTCCGGCTGATAGAAGATGCAGTGTCCCAGCCGCGCACCCACGATGGTGCAGATCAGGAGCATATACAGCATGGGGTCCAGCAGCTTCTCGCTGATTTTTTCCCGCTGGAAAAAACGCTTCATGATGAACCATCCCAGGATGAACCCGCTCACAAACAGCAGCGAGTACCACCTGAGCTCAAATCCGCCGATCCGAAGGATGGCCGGATCTATATTCCAATTTACAACCAATGTTTCCATAAAACAAAGATAACAATTATTTCTCTCCCAACCTTCAAGGGGTGCACATTTTGGTGCACCCCTCGGATTACGCCAGAAGGCCGAAGTGCCTGAGCGCCACGGCGATGCCGTCGGCGTCGGCGGGCGGGGCGACGAAGTCGGCCGCGGACTGCACTTCCGGGACGGCGTTTCCCATGGCGACGCCGATACCGGCAGCCTCCAGCATGGGAAGGTCGTTGCCGCCGTCGCCGAAGGCCATCACTTCATCCATGCCGATTCCGAGGATCCGGGCCACGCGGGCCATGCCGTCGGCCTTGGAACTGTCGGCCCGGTCCGCGTCGGTGAAGATGTCCAGCCAGCGGGGGAAAACAATGTTCTGAAGGCCGCCGAAAAGCCTTTTCTCCTCCTCTTCCGTGCAGTAGATGGTGAACTGGAAAATCTCTTCTCCCTTCATGGGCTCCAGGGAGCCCACGCTGTCAAAGCTCACATGGATGGAGGCCGACACCTGCCGCTCCCGGTCGTTGTGGAAGTTCAGCCGCAGGTGGTCCGCAGCGAAGGCGGCGCAGGCAAGGTCGTTCTCCGTGCAGATGTCGATGATGCGGGCTACGTCGGCCTTCTCCAGCGGGCGCTTGTAGATGGTGCGGCCCTCGTAGATGGCCATGCCGCCGTTCAGGCAGACGTAGCCGTCGAAGGGATAGCCGCCCAGGTTGTTGATGAAATACTTCGGCCGGCCGGTGTTCACAAACAGTTTCACGCCCCTTGCCCGGGCCGCGTCCAGCGCCGCGACGGTAGAAGGCAACATACCCTTGTGTCCGATGGGCACAAGGGTACCGTCAATGTCAAAGAAAAGAGCCTTCACCTTAGTCCTGGATGGCGGCGATGCCGGGGAGGACTTTTCCTTCGATGGCTTCGAGCATGGCGCCGCCGCCGGTGGAGACGTAGCTCACCTTGTCGGCATAGCCCATCTGGGTGACTGCAGCCACGGAGTCGCCGCCGCCCACGAGGGTGTAAGCGCCGTTCTTGGTGGCCTCGGCCAGGTCTTCAGCGATCTGCAGGGTGCCCTTGGCGAAGTTCGGGAGCTCGAAAACGCCCACAGGACCGTTCCAGAGGATGGTCTTGGAGCTCAGGATGACCTTCTTCCAAGCCTCGAGCGTCTTGGGAGCGGCGTCCATGCCTTCCCAGCCGTCGGCGATGTTGTTGGTGTCGAAGATATGCTGCGGCGTGTCGTTGTCGAAAGCCTGACCGGCGACGGTCTGGATGGACAGGTACACGTTCACGCCTTTTTCCTTCGCGGTGGCGAGGATTTCGAGGGCGTCGGGAATGAGTTCATCCTCATGCAGGGACAGGCCGATCTTGCCGCCCTGGGCCTTGATGAAGGTATAACCCATACCGCCGCCGATGATGAGGTTGTCCACCTTGCCGACGAGGTTCTTCAGGACGGCGAGCTTGGAGCTGACCTTGGAACCGCCGATGATGGCCGTGAGGGGACGCTGGGCGTTCTTCAGGACATTGTCGATGGCCTTGATCTCACCTTCCATCAGATAGCCGAACATCTTGTCGTTGGGGAAGTAGTCGGCGATGAGGGCGGTGGAGGCGTGGGCGCGGTGGGCGGTGCCGAAGGCGTCGTTGATGTAGCAGTCGGCATAGCTGGCGAGGGTCTTGACGAACTCCTTCTGGGAGGCCTTTACGACAGCCTTGGCGGCTTTCTTTTCCTCGTCGGAGGCATCCTCTGCGAGACCGCGGGGTTTGCCTTCTTCCTCGGCGTAGAAGCGGAGGTTCTCGAGGAGGAGCGCCTCGCCGGGCTTGAGGGCGTCGGCCTGGGCCTTGGCCTTCATGCAGTCGTCGGCAAACTGGACGGGAACGCCCAGGCATTCGCTGACGCGGCCGACAATGTGCTTGAGGGAGAACTTGGGATCCACTTTCTTGGGACGGCCCAGGTGGGACATGATGATCAGGGAACCGCCTTCTGCAAGGACCTTCTTGAGGGTGGGCATGGCCCGGCGGATGCGGGTGTCATCCGTGATTTCGAAATTTTCGTTCAGGGGGACGTTGAAGTCTACGCGTACGATGGCTTTTTTGCCGCTGAAGTCGTACTTGTCGATAAATTGTTGCATAGATATATAGATTTTAAACTTTTTGTCGAGTCTGCAAAGTTAACTATCTTTGCAGAAAATTCAAATTCCTATGGCCATCGAATTCCCTGCAGCATACTGGAAAGACTATGAACTCCTGGACAGCGGCAACGGCGAAAAGCTGGAACGCTTCGGGAAATACATTCTGCGCCGTCCGGAGCCCAAAGCCCTCTGGACACCCTCCCTTCCGGATACGGAATGGCAAAAACGCGCGCACGTAGTCTTCACGCCCGGAGCAGGATTCGGCAAGGCCGGCAAAGAAGACAGCGGCACCTGGACCCGCCTGAAAAAGATGGAGGATCAGTGGGGCATCGCCTACAACGGCGAACCGGATCCCGAATCCCACGCCGCCAGCGACCTGCACCTGAACCTGCGCCTGGGCCTTACCAGCTTCAAGCATGTGGGCGTTTTCCCGGAGCAGGCGCCCAACTGGGAATTCATTTTCCGGGAAACCAGCCGCCTGGCCCGTATCCACAAGGCCAACGGCCTCCCCGCCCCCAAAGTGCTGAACCTGTTCGCCTACACGGGCGCCGCCTCCCTCGCCGCCAAATGCGCCGGGGCCGACGTCACCCACCTCGACTCCGTGCGCCAGGTCGTCACCTGGGCCCGCGAAAACATGGAGCGCAGCGGCCTGGACGGCATCCGCTGGGTGGTGGAAGACGCCCTGAAATTCGCCAGGCGGGAAGCCAGGCGCGGCAACAAGTACGACGGCATCATCCTGGACCCGCCCGCATACGGCCACGGCCCCGACGGTGAAAAATGGAAACTGGACGAACTCCTGTTCGGCCTGCTGCAGAATGTATCGGCCATACTGAGCGAGCGCGACGCCTTCATGGTCCTGAACCTGTATTCCAACGGATACAGCGCCGCCCTCGGGGAAACCGTCGTCCGGGAAGCCTTCCGGGGCGCTTTCCGCGAAATGACCTCCGGCGAGCTCGCCTTCAACGACCCCTTCGGCAAAGTCCTCCCCCTCAGTATCTTCGTAAGAATCAAGCGATAAGAAAACCGAGGGGTGCACCGAAATGTGCACCCCTCGAAATTTAGTCTGTGACTTCCAGGGAGTCGGCGCGGTCGAGGCCGTAGGGAGAGCCGGTGGCGGCGTGCAGGAGGCTTTCCAGCGAGTCGACCATGGCGTCGCCCAGTTGTTTGTCGCCGTACTGCTTGCACACGTCGGAGATGTACAGGAGGATGCGTCCGGCACTCTCGAATTCATTCTTGCCCAGGGTGCCCCACTCCAGGAAGAAACCGGCTGTCTGCAGGAGCTGGTCGCCCATGCGGGCAGCCAGGGAGCGGGCTTCGGCCGGACGGCCCAGATAGTAGTAATTCTCGATCATCTGGGCGACGATGTAGTCGTTGGAAGTGAAGCCGACGGGAATGCTTTCGAGCGGAAAATTCTGCTCCGGGAAGTTCTTCTGGCACAGGTCCATGATTTCCAGGGCCTTCTCGTTCTCGCCTTCGTCGATGAGGGAGTTGGCCACGGTGACGAAGATCTGCCGCTGGGACAGTACGCCCAGGAAGGTGTACAGGTTCTGGTAGTCCACGAACCAGTCGGTGCGGCTGAGGGCGTCCCACTTATAGAGATTCTTCATTTTGTCGTACAGCTCCAGCGCATCCACTTTGCCAGCCTCGGTGGTGCCGACCTTGTTGCGGATAGGCGTGAAGCGGTAGGAGAAGCCGTCGAACATAAGGTAATCCTTGATGCCGATATTCAGGTCTCCGCCCATGTTCAGCAGGTTCAGGGGACGGTCCCACTGATAATTGGACAGCAGGTCCAGCAGGAACAGTTCCGGCTTGGAGACGTAGTTCTTGTCCTTGGAGATGGAGATCATGATGGAATCCGGAATCTCGGAAGCGAACTTCTCCGGGACGATACCGGATTTCAGGCAGTTTTCCTTGTTCACGGGAATCACCAGGTTGCGGGCGCAGATGAAATCCAGGCGCTGGCCGCTTTCCAGCGGCACTTTCATCTTGGGATCCTTGAACACATTCATCACATCCGACAGGAGCATGGGAGAGCCGTCGTCGTAGGCAATGTAGACAAACTCGTTGGTGCCGTACAGGTACTGCGAGGCAGGGACGGTGAGCGGCAGCGGCTTGCTTTCGTTGCAGGCCCACTTCATCTGGTCGATATACCAGTCGGTACCCAGCAGGGAGGTGTTCACCACGCGGACGTCGGTACGGACGTTTTCAATCTCCTGGGCATACCAGAGCGGGAAAGTATCGTTGTCGCCATGGGTGACAAGGTACCCGTTGGGGCCGACGGAATTCAGGTAATTGGACGCCATCTCCACCGATGTGTAACGGTGGGAGCGGTCGTGGTCGTCCCAGTTCTGGGCCGCCATCAGGGCCGGAACGCCCAGGCAGAGGGCCGACACCCCCGCGGCAACTCCCTTCTTGGGCAGGGAACCCGCCCAGGAGCCCGACGTCAGCCACTCATACAGCGCCGCTACCCCCAGGCCGATCCAGATACAGAACATATAGAAGGAACCCGCATACGCGTAATCCCGTTCGCGCACCTGGTAAGGAGGCTGGTTCAGATACAGCACGATGGCGATGCCCGTCATGAAGAACATCAGGAACACCAGCCAGCTGCCGCGCTTGTCGCGGTCGAACTGGAATACCAGGCCCAGCAGACCCAGCAGCAGCGGCAGGAAGAAATAGTGGTTCTTGCCCTTGTTCTCCTTCAGCAGGTCCGGCGCGTCGGACTGGTCTCCGAGCCTCAGGGCATCCAGGAAGCCGATTCCGCTCTCCCAGTTGCCGTAGAAGACATTACCGGGGACGGGGCTGTGAATCTCGTTCTGGCGGCCTACGAAATTCCACATGAAGTAGCGCCAGTACATCCAGTTGAGCTGGTAGTCAAAGAAGTAGGCCAAGTTGGCGCCGAAAGTGGGTTTGCGGTACTTCGAACCCTTCACCCGCGTGCCCTTCCCGTCGGTGTACATCTGGTAGAAATCGATGTAGCGGGGGTCGGCCGAGGACCACATCCTGGGGAAGAGCATCTTCCCTTCCGGACGGTAGGAGGCGTCGGCGGGGGCACTGGCGTGAACGTACTTTCCGTTCAGCGGAGCCCAGTACTGACCCTGGTTCAGGTCGTAGGGGGCGTCGAAATACTGGCCGTACAGGAGCGGCGTGGAGCCGTACTGCTCACGGCTCAGGTAGCGCACCAGGGTGTAGGGATTGTCGGGCTGGTATTCGTTGGTGGGCGTTTTCACGCTGGAGCGGATGATCACGATGGAAAACAGCGAGAAGCCGATCACGAGCGTGGTCACGCAGAGGGTGACCGTATTCAGGAACACCTTCCCTTTCCGGAGCGTCGCGAACAGGGCCCAGAAGCACAGGACCAGCAGCGCCACCAGGAAGAAGAGCGCACCGCTGTTATACGGCAGGCCGAAACCGTTCACGAAGATGCGGTCCACAAAAGCCGCCAGCTTGGGAAGGTACGGGATGAAGATGTATACCAGCAGGAATTCGATGACCACGCCGATGAGGAAGATAAGCGCCAGCTTCTTCAGGGGCAGTTTCCTGTCTTCGTTCATGCGGTAGTAGTACATGAACACGAAGGCCGGGATGGTCAGAAGGTTCAGCAGATGCACGCCGATACTGAGGCCCATCAGGAAGGCGATCAGGACAATCCAGCGGTTGGCATGGGGCTGGTCGGCCGTGTCATACCAGCGGCACATGGCCCAGAACACCAGGGCGGTGAACAGCGACGACATGGCGTACACCTCGCCCTCCACGGCACTGAACCAGAAGGTGTCCGAGAAGCAGTAAGCCAGTGCGCCGACAGCGCCCGAGCCGAAGATGGCGATCGCACGGGCGATGTCCGTCTTCTCCGACCGGACCGAGGGTCCGCCGAACAGGCGCTTGGCAAAGAAGACGATGGTGAAATACAGCAGGAACACCGTGAGCGCGCTCAGGATGGCGTTCATGGCATTGACGGCCACGGCGGCATGGGCGGCGTCGAAGGGGATGGTGAAAAAGCGTGCGATGAGCTGGAAAACCGGGTTTCCCGGGGGGTGGCCCACTTCCAGCTTATAGGATGACGCGATGAATTCCCCACAGTCCCAGAACGATGCGGTGGGCTCGATGGTGGAAAGATACGTGGCCGATGCGATGAGGAGCACCGCCAGCGCCACGATCCTATTCCATTTATTGAATGTCTTTTGGTCCATTATACTGTCTATAAGAACTACAAAGATAATCATTTTGCGGTTTTTTTGCTAAATTTGTGCCCCTTAAACATGTTTAAACCTAAACCGATATGTCAAACTACTTTTACGACATGCTCCCGAAGGAAGAATTCGAAAGAATTCCCTACCTTCCCACTTTCGGCGAATTTGTAGACTGGTTCACAAAAGAATACGCCGACAAACCCGCCCTTTCCGACCAGACCGTCACCATCACCTACCGGGAACTCGGCGAACGCATCGCCCGCCGCCGCGCCTATATCGAAAGCCTCGGCCTTCCCAAAGGCGCCCACATCGCCATCTTCGACCGCAACAGCCAGGACGCCGTAGAGCTGTTCCTCGCCGTGACGTCGGCCGGCTATGTGGCCATGATTTTCCCTTCCGCCCTGCCGGAGATGGCCGTGGTCGGCTCCTGCACGCGCTTTGACATCGCAGCCATTTTCGTACGCGAGGAATTCATGCCCCTGACGGCCAAGCTCCAGGGCGTAAAGATTTGCCCCGCCTCCGCGATTGCGGACACGCAAGCGCCCGCCACCGCCGTGGATCCGGACTCCCCCGCCGCCATTTTCTTCACCGGCGGCACCACCGGCGCCCCCAAAGGAGCCGTCCTGAGCCACAGGGCCCTGATGAGAGGCAACTACAACGCCATCTTCAAACCCGGCCACGTGATCGGCGTACACCGCTACATCATGCTGCTGCCCCTGAGCCACGTGTTCGGCCTCATCGCCGGCACCATGGGCTGCTTCTACACCGGCAACCTCATCTTCACCTGCGAGGACATGAAGGCCACCATCGGCAAACTTCCTGTCCTGAAGCCCACCATCCTGGTGATTGTTCCCGGCATCTGCGACATCCTCGCCGGCCTTTGCAAAATGTACGGACCGCAGTTCCTGGGCGGACAGCTTCGCATGATCATCTCCGGTGCCGCCAATGTGCCGCCGCGCCTGGTGGACATCTTCTCCAAGATGGGCGTGGAGTTCTGCTTCGGCTACGGACTCACCGAATCCGCCAACCTCACCGCCGCCAACGGCGACGCCCTCACCCATCCCACTTCCATCGGCAAGATTTATCCCGGCCAGGAGGCCAAGATCGTGGACGGCGAGCTGTGGGTCAGAGGCGACAACATCTTCTCCGGCTATTACAAAGATCCCGAGCGCACGGCGGAAGCCCTCACCCCCGACGGCTGGCTCCGCACCGGCGACCTCTGCCGCTTCGACGAGGACGGCTTCCTGTACATCACCGGCCGCATCAAGAACCTCATCATCCTCTCCAACGGCGAGAATGTGAGCCCTGAAAGCCTGGAAGAGCCTTTCTATGCCGACCCCTGCGTCCGCGACGCCATGGTGAAGGAAGACAGCCTGAACGGCCAGAGCGTGATTGCCGTGGAGATTCTCCCGCTCATGCCCGCCTTCGACGGCAAGCCCTGGGAAGAGGTCGAGGCCTACATGAAAGCCCTGGTGGACAAGGTCAACGCTACGCTCCCGTCCACCCATCAGATCAGAAAAGTGACCGTGCGCACGGAAGATTTCAAGCGCACCGGCAGCATGAAAGTCGCCCGCGTATGACAAAAGAAGAAGTATTCGCCGGCCTCAAGGAGGTGATCGGCATCATCCGTCCCAATACGGACCTGACGAATGTGAATTTTGACACCGTCCTCGTGCGGGACCTGGGCATCGATTCCCTGTCCATGATGCTCCTGTCACTGGCGGTGGAAGAAAAGTTCAAGATGCGCTTCGACCCGGCCGCACCCGCCCCCACCACTGTGGGAGAGGTGTGCGACGCGGTAATCGCTGCGCTTTAGATCTCTTTGACGTAGCTCCTGCGCCGCTGATACGGCTTGGGATCGTAAATACCGAACAGGGTCTGTACCTTGTGATTGTCCTCGAGCTGGGGGTTCAGCAGCAAACGCCGGATCCCCAGCCTGTTGTAATTCTCATTCAGGTGCTTGAACATCAGCAGGGGCGCCCCTTTGGCCTGGTATTCGGGAAGGACGCCGATCAGCAGGCCTTCGGCCACATGGTTGCGCTTGGCGCTGAGCTGGGGCAGGATATGCATCCAGCCGAAAGGGAAAATACGGCCCTTGGCCTTGCGGACGCCGGAGGAGATGTGCGGCATGGTGACCGTGAAAGCCACCAGTTCGTCCTTTTCGTTCACCACAAAGGCTACAAGGTCCTTGTTGAGGACGGGGACATACTGTTTCACATAGCCGTCAATCTGCTCTTCGGTCAGTTTGGAGTACTCGTAGAGCGGGGCGAAGGCGTCGTTCAGGACATGGAACATCTCCCGGCCGCGACGGGCCATCTGCTTTAGGGTCCGGGCTTCGTAAATCTTTAACCCATAGCGTTTTTCCACCAGGGAAGCATACTGCATCATGGGCGGAGTGCTGCCGTCGAAGTCAATGCAGCGCTGGGTCCAGTCGGCATCTTTCAGGAAGCCCATCCGCTCCAGGAATGTGGCATAATAGGGATAATTGTAGATGACGGTGAAAGGGCTCTCGTTTTCGAAGCCTTCCACCAGAAGGCCCTCACGGTCCATGTCGGTGAAGCCCAGCGGGCCCTTGATCCTGGTGCAGCCCCGCTGCCTGCCCCAGGCGACGACCCGGTCCACCAGGGCCTGGGCCACCTCGAAGTCCTCCACCACGTCGAACCAGCCGAACCGGACGGTATTCTCCTTCCACTTCTCGTTGGCTTTGCGGTTCAGGATGGCGGCGATTCGGCCGACAATCCGGCCGCCGCGACGTGCCAGGAACAGTTCCCGTTCCGAGAAAGAGAGGGAGGGATTGTCGGGGCCGAGGGTCTTCAGTTCGTCATCCTCGAATGCGGGGACCCATTTGTCACAGTCTTTGTAAAGATCCAGCGGGAAACGGATGAACTGTCTGAGCGTCCGTTTGTCCGAGACAGAAAGAATTTCAAGAGGAAGTTTAGGTTCAGTAGTCATTCTTATTTTTCTCCTATATACATCCGGCACAGGCCGAAAGAAAGCGATCGGTGCCGGACTTGTGTGAAACCGGCGTCCCTGAGCATCTCCATGAAGACTTCCGGCGAAGGGAAAGCATGTACGGAGGCCGGGAGGTATCGGTAGGCCGCCTTGTCGCCGGAGATGAGCCCGCCCACCCAGGGCAGCACGTGCATGAAATACACGTCGTACAGGCGCCGGGCCGTGCGGCCGGTGGGGACGGACAGTTCCAGGATAACGGCTTTTCCGCCGGGTTTGAGAACCCGGTAGAATTCCCTGAGTCCCTGCTCCTTATGCTCGAAATTCCGGATGCCGAACGCGCAGGTGACCCGGTGGAAGCTGCCTTCCCCGAAAGGAAGGTCCTCTCCGTCGGCCACTTTGAGGCGGATACGGTCATGGACGCCTTCCCGGGCGGCTTTCTGCATCACCAGGGCCATCATCCCCTCGGAAATGTCCACGCCCGTCACGCGCGAACCGGGGTTGCCCGCCTTGGCGATGGAAATGGTGCTGTCGCCCGTACCGCAGGCTACGTCCAGGATCTGCTGCACGGAACCGTCCACAATCTCGCGGAGGGCGTGTCTGCGCCAGAGCCTGTCCACATTCAGGGACATCAGGTGATTCAGACGGTCGTACGTAGGGGCGATACCGTCAAACATTTGCCGGACTTTCTCTTTTTTGGGCATAGGCTAAGGAACGGGGTCATAGCCGCTCCCACCCCAGGGATGGCACCTGAGGAGCCGGCGGACGGTGAGATAGCCCCCTTTGAAGGGACCGTACTTGCGGAAGGCCTCCAGCGCATATTGCGAACAGGTGGGCGTAAAACGGCAGGACGGCGGCGTAAACGGGCTGATGCAGAGCTGGTAGAACTTGATCAGCACCACAAAGGGGAAGATGAGTATTTTCTTAAGCGTCTCCTTCATACCCGGGCCGATGAGAGGGAACTGAGGAGGGCCGTCATGTCGGCATAGATGGTGTCGTACGGGAGCACTTCCTTGGGCGTGTAGACAAAAAGGATGTCCACGCCGGGGCCCAGGAGGGCTTTTTGCCGACGGTAACTCTCACGGATGCGCCGTTTGAGGAGGTTCCGCTTGACGGCGCGCTTGAAAAGACGCTTGGGGACGGACACGAGGATGCGGGAGCACTCCCCGTCTTCCCGGAGGATGTACCGGCTGTGCAGACAGCCTGCTCCGGCATGCTTCCCGTGTTCGAAGAGGGCGGCCACGGCTGTTTTGCCGCAGATACGTTCGGACTTGGGAAGGGAGGCTTCCATTGCTAGGAAAGACTTTCCAGGTACAGTTCGATGGCGCGGGCCACGGAAGGGGCTTCGGGGGAAGGGGCCTTCACGTCAATGCGCAGGCCGGCCTCCTCCATGGCCTTCACGATAGAACGGCCGTAGGAAACCATCTTGATGTCACCCTGTTCGAAGGACGGGAAGTTTTCCTGGAGGGATTTGACGTCGGCGGGATTGTAGAAGACAATCATGTCGTAATCCTTGATATTCAGATCCTTCAGGTCCTGGCTCACGGGCTTGACGAACACGCCGGTGGAATAATCCAGCTTGTGGGCGTCCAGCAGGGTGGTAAGGGCGGCCGACGAGGAAGAGTCGGACATGGCTACGAGGAATTTCTCCCCTTTATGCTTGGGGCCGATCAGACCCACTACGCTTTCGGGGGTGCCGGTGCCGTAGAAAATCTTGCGCTTGCGGTAGACGATGTGTTTCTGCAGGTACATGGCCACAGCCTCGGTGGTGCAGAAATACTTCATGGTTTCGGGAATCTTTACCCGCAGCTCTTCCGCCAGGGAGAAAAAGGCGTCAATGACATGGCGGGAAGAGAAAATGATGGCAGTGTAATCCAACAAATTGATGCGCTGCGCACGGAATTCCCGGGAAGTAAGCGGCTCGATCATGAAGAAGGGGCGGAACTCGAACTGGGCGCCGAATTTTTCTGTAACGGCCTGGTATTGCGTGAGAACGCGGGGGGCGGTTTGGGAAACCAGTATCTTTTGTATGCTCATCTGTCGTAAACTTCTCTACACTACAAAATCACAGCCGAAATCACAAGGGCAGCAGCCGGCAGGATTTCGAGCCCGCAAAGGTACAAAAAAGTTCGCAAATGATTGCAAGATAATGATAAAATTTGTGCTCTACGGAACAAATAAACGCTGAAACCGGTCAAAATTTCCGCATACAGGACCATCCGGATGAGCCTGTCCGGAGTCCCGAAAAGGAACAATACTCCGCTGGTCAGCAGCATCACGATGCTCAGCAGAATCCAGTACGTGAAGCCGGACCGGTAAGAGAGCTGGTAAAAGTCGTAACGCCGTTTGGGCTTGAACCAGACATACAGGATAGCCCTCAGAAGAATCCAGGCCGCAATAGCCCCGCCGACGCACAGCAGACGGGCCGAATCCCCCATCCCCTGTACGAAATCCGGATCGTAGAGCCGGTAGCGGTACGCCAGGAGGATCATCGGAATGGTGAGGACCAGGGCTATGAGGTTACGGTCGCCGCTGGAGCGGACGCTGCTTTCGAGCGAAGTACTCCCGCGGGCGCGGAAGATGCTGTCGGCCAGAAGAGGGAGGATCTGCAGGAAATTGCGGAGCAGGAGGATGGCCGCCACGACAAACACAGCCATCATCACGGTGACGGCGACGGGCACGCCGCTGGCCGGCACCGTTTCCACCGGAGCCGACGGTTCCACGGGCAGCAGCAGTTCTCCGCTCCGGAAGGCCTGTTCAATTCCCTCGCTTAGCATTGTATCCCAATTGTTTGAGGATGTCGGTCACTTTGTCGCGGAAGTCGCCCTGGATGGTGATTTCCCCGTCCTTGGCGCTGCCGCCCACCCCGAGACGGGTCTTCAGGGTCTTCGCAAGGTCTTTCAGGTCGTCGGCCCGGCCGGTGAAACCGGTCACCAGGGTTACCTGCTTGCCGCCGCGGTTGCGCCGGTCGATTCCTACGATGAGCCGCTGCTTCGCAGGCGGAAGGGTTTCCTCCTCCTTATCGGAAGCAGTGGTGTATTGAAAGTCGGGATTGGTGGAGAACACCACTCCCAGACGGTCTTTCCAGTCGTTTCCTGCCATAATCCAGTCTGTTAGAATCCGGAGCCGAACTGTACCCAGTACTTGGCCTCCAGTTTTTCCCAGGCCGCAACGGCCTCTTCGTAGACCGACCGGGTGTACGCATTCAGCTGGTCGGCGGTGGCGTCGGCCCCGGGAAGGCCCCGGAGGGCGTTTTCTTCCAGGCGGAGGACTTCCTTGTTAAAGCCTTTCTTGGTGGTCTGCCAGGAGAGGGTGGCCAGTTTGTTGGCCCTGCGGAACTGCCAGAGCACGCAGTCCGGAACATATTTGTGCTGTCCGCAGAAAGAGAAGGCCGACGGAAGTTCGGTAGTGCCGCAGAAGATAGGGATGCGGGGGCTCTGGGCGGGGTTGTCCACCGAGAACCAGCACACGCCGCCCACGGCGTCGGGAAGCCAGTCGCGAAGCTGCGTGATATGGGAATAGGCGCACCAGGCCACGGCCACCGTGCGGCGGAATTCCACCGTGCCGGGAGCCAGGGTGTTCAGGGTGTTGCGGAGGGTGGTGGTGAGCCAGGGGTTGGCCACGGGGCTCACGATGGTGTCGGCCGGATGGGACTTGGTGGCGGAGCGGGCCATTTTCACATTCCGGGTCATGTCGAAGGAGGTGCCCTCGTAGGTTTCACGGAACAGGGCCACCACTTCGCGGATGTCCACCTTCTTTTCCGGTTTTACGGAGAAGGGCAGTTCGTCCGCCTCGAAGCTCAGCTTCAGGGACGGGGCGAAGTGGTTGAGAATGAACCACTCACGGTCCTTGAAGTTCTTTCCGCCGGGGTTGGACGAATGGAAGGCTTTCCAGAAGAGGAAGGGGCTCTTCCCGTCCCAGAGGCCGTTTTCCAGGGCCACTTTTTCCACATTGCCGGAAGCCAGCATGTCCGGGTCCTTCCGGTCAATCCGGCCGATGCGGGGGATGTTGGCCGACACGGCAATATGGTCGTCCGGAACGCGCTTGGCGACCCAGGCGGCGCCGATCTTGTCGGCCCCGACGCCCACGATCTCGAACTGCCAGACCTCGCGCTTGTCGGCCACAGTGAGGCATTCGCCGCTGTCGCCGTAGCCGTATTTTTCGGCCAGGGAGCCCATCAGGAGGATGGCTTCACGGGCCTGGGTGCAGCGCTGCAGGGCCACCCGTTCCAGTTCTTCGATGGTGAACCAGCCTTTCTCGTTCACCAGCACTTTGGGGCCGACGAAGGTGGTTTCCCCGATGGCGAGCTGCTTTTCGTTCAGGCAGGGATACGCCACATTCAAATACGCATAGGTATGGGAAACCTCGGGGATGTAGCCCATCACCCGCACGCCGGCGGTGTCTTCCGGGGAGGAAGTTTTCATGGTTCCGCGGAGCACGGCATGGAGCGCCCCCGGAGCATGGTCCTGCGCCGGTTCCATCCGGGCCCAGGTGCGATATTTTCCGTCACAGGTGTGGCTGGTGATCACCGACCCGTCGGTGGAAGCCAGACGCCCCACCATGATGGACGTACAGCTGTCCCCTTCATATCCTTCCTCCTGCGCCCGCACGGGCAGCCAAAGGAGGAGAAGCATTCCCACGAAGAACAATCTTTTCATAATCCAAACTTTAAAGTTCAAAGATAACCATTTTAAGCCGATTTCCCAAGCAGTGTTTTCCAATCGTCGGCAATTATGGACGGTTCAGGAAAGTTCTCTCCGAAGGGCTTGCGGAATCCGGGACAAATGTTTACATTTGTTCAGCACTTGAAACTACCAAGATATGACCACACATATTCAACTTCAGTATCATACCGCCTGGGGCGAATCCGTCCAGATCAAACTGGGAAAAAGACACATCCCCATGGAGTATTCCTACGGCGGCCTGTGGCAGATTATGCTCAGCGGCCGGGACCTCAAAGACAGAGGCAGCTTCACCTTCGAGCTGGTCCGGGACGGGGAAATCGTCAAACGCGAATGGCGTTCCCACCAGTTCAAAGCCCCCAAGGTGCAGAAAAACATCATCGTCCGCGCCCGGTGGCAGGAGCAGCCGGCCAATTCGGCTTTCTATGCATCGGCCTTCAGCGACGTCATCTTCCGCCGCGGCGACGGCGCCTCCTTCCGGAATCCCCGCAATGAAGGTCCGGACCTGGGAAACACCTGTTTCCGCATCGCCGTTCCGGAAGTACGGCAGGACGAGGCCGTAGCCCTGGTGGGTTCCGGCAAAACCCTCGGCGACTGGAAGAAAGTCCACCTGATGAGCGACGCCGCCTTTCCCTGGTGGTTCATCTCCATGGACATCCACGAACCCATGGAATACAAATTCGTCATCGTGGACCGCAAGACCCTTCAGATCCGCCTGTGGGAAGAGGGCCCCAACCACTTCTTCGCGGAAGTGCCCGGAGAGAGCACCCAGCTCATCATCGCAGACCTGGAGCCCCAGTTCGCCACCCGGCCCTGGAGGGGCGCCGGCGTCGCCGTTCCCGTATTCTCCCTCCGCAGCGAGGAGAGCTTCGGTGTGGGCGAATTCAACGACATCCGTCACCTGGTGGACTGGGCCGTCAAGGCCGGACAGAGTGTCATCCAGCTCCTCCCCATCAACGACACCACCATGACCCACACCTGGCAGGACTCTTACCCGTACAACGCCGTAAGTTCCTTTGCCCTGCATCCCCAGTTCATCCATCTTCCTGACGCCGGCGTGCGCCAGGACGCTGCCTACAAGGCCAAAAAAGCGGAACTGGAAGCCCTGCCGCAGATCGACTACGAAGCCGTGAACCAGGCCAAGCTGGGACTGCTCAGAAAGCTCTTCCAGAGCGCCAAGGGACAGAAGACCCTTACGTCGGCCCCTTATCAGGCCTTCCTGAAGGAGAATGAGCACTGGCTGCTGCCCTACGCCGTTTTCTGCGTCCTGAGGGACCTCAACGGCACGCCTGTCTTCGGGAAATGGGGCAAGTGGGCCACCTACAGCGCCAAGAAAGTACAGGCTTTTGCCCAGGAGCACAGTGCCGACGTGTCCTTCTGGTGCTACCTCCAGTTCCTGCTGGACCTGCAGCTCAAGGAAGCCGTCCGCTACGCCCACCTGAAGGGGGTCGCCATCAAGGGAGACCTTCCCATCGGCGTGAGCCGCGACAGTGCCGACGCCTGGCAGCACCCCGAACTCTTCCACATGGACAGCCAGGCCGGCGCACCGCCGGACGCCTTCGCCGAAGACGGCCAGAACTGGGGCTTCCCCACCTACAACTGGGAGGAAATGGCCCGCGACGGATACAGCTGGTGGAAAGCCCGCATGAAAAGCATGGCCCAGTACTTCGACGCCTTCCGTATCGACCATATCCTCGGATTCTTCCGCATCTGGGAGATTCCGTCGGCCTACAAAAGCGGGCTCATGGGGCACTTCAGCCCGGCCCTCCCCTTCAGCGGCGACGAACTTCGCGCAGAAGGGTTCAACCCCGGCGAAGGCTCCGGCACCGACGTTCTCTTCGTCCAGGACCCCCGGAAGGCCGACGCATGGCACCCCCGCATCGCCGGTGAGAAGACGGCCCGTTTCGCCGCCCTGCCGGAATGGCTCAAAAAGCGCTACCTCCAGCTCTCGGAAGACTTCTTCTGGAGAAGGCACGATGCGTTCTGGAAGGCGTCGGCCCTTCAGAAACTCCCGGCCCTGCTGCGCTCCACTGGCATGCTTGCGTGCGGAGAGGACCTTGGCATGATCCCCGCCTGCGTCCCGTCCGTGATGCAGGAGCTGAACATCCTCTCGCTGGAGATCCAGCGCATGCCCAAGGATCCGAAAGACACCTTCGGCCAGCCCGGAAACTATCCTTACTGGTGCGTCTGCGCCACGGGAACGCACGACACTTCGCCGCTTCGTGCCTGGTGGGAGGAGGACCGCGCCCTGACCCAGCGCTACTACAACCAGGTCCTGGGCTGCGAGGGCGACGCCCCCTACTTCTGCGAGCCTTGGGTGGCGGACCTGATCCTGGCCCAGCACATGCACTCGCCCGCCATGCTCGCCATCCTGCCGCTGCAGGACTGGCTGGCCACCGACGGCGCCGTCCGCTACGGCGGCAATCCTTCCGACGAGCGCATCAACATTCCCGCCATCCCCCGCCACTACTGGCGCTACCGCATGCACTGCACCCTGGAGAGCCTGACAGCGAATGAGAACCTCAACGCCCATATCCGCGGTCTGGTCCAGTCGGCCGGACGGGGAGAATAGCTACGGCGTCCGGGACAGGATGGAAGGTCGGTAACGAAGGGTAAGATAAAGGGCCCGGATCAAGAGGTGGACAAAATAGGCGGCCATCAGGATGTGGAGAGCGGTCTCCGGAGTCAGGCTGGCGCCCGCCATCATTTTACCCGCTATCCAAACGGCAAAGAAACCGACAGCGCAAAGCAAAGTGCTGTTTCTGAGGTCTTTGCCGGCCGTGGCGCCGATAAAGATGCCGTCCCAGGTGAAAGCGGCGCAACCGGTGAGGGGCATCAGCAGCAGCCAGGGGAGATAGTTCCGGCCGGCGTCCACCACGCTGGCGTCACTGGTCATGAGACGGAACACGGGAACCCCGGCCCAGAGGTAGAAGAGCATAAAGGCGACGGCCAGGCCCCCTGCCCAGAGGAAGGTTTCCCGCACGGTGGTGCGGACGCCTTCGCGGCTGCCCTCGCCGATGAACCGGCCCGTCAGCGCCTCGCCGGCATAGGCAAAACCGTCGGTGAAGTAACTGAATATCAGCAGCAGCTTCATCAGGATGGCGCTCACCGCCAGCACCATATCCCCGTATCGGGCCGATATCATCGTAAATCCTATGTACACCGCAATCATCCCCGCTGAACGGAGGAACAAGTCGCGGTTCAGCGTCCATAGCCGGATCTCCGGCTCATCGGCCTTTCCACCCTGACACCCAAGTCCCTCAGTATCAGCATTTTCCTGAAATCGCCTCCGGCATTTTGACTGAGGCGATTTCAGCAAGCGACTGAGGCTCAGAGAGTTGCGTGTCAGGGGCCGATAGCGTCGGACGGCGATGGCGCAGTACAGGAGGCCGGTCCATTGGGCGATGACGGTGCCGAGGGCTACGCCCGAGAAGCCCATCGCAGGCAGCGGACCGTAACCGAAGCCCAGGCCGACGGACAGCAGGATATTCACTCCGTTCACCAGGAGGTCGGCCACCATGGGGCGGACGGAATCCTGCACGCCGATGAACCAGCCCTTGAACGCAAAGAGGGAAAGAGTAGCCGGAGCCGCCCAGATACGGATGTAGAAGTAGCGGGTGGCCAGTTCGCGGACTTCCGGGCTGCAGTCCACCGGCAGAAAAACCAGCAGCAGGATTGCCCGCTGCAGCACAATGAGCAGGAGACCCGCTCCAAAAGCCGTTTGCAGGCCCCGGCGAAGAATCCGGCCCAGCTCGGGATCGTCTCCGTCGGAAGGGTTGGCCAGATGTCGGCCGTAAGCCTGCGCAGTGAGCCCTCCGGTACCGGTACGGAGGAAGCCGAAACTCCAGTACAGCAAGTCGAAAAGCATAGTCCCGACAGAGATGCCGCCGATCAGGGCCGCGGCCGAATAAGTATCCGCACCTCCCAGATGCCCTGCCACGGCCAGATCCACCATTCCCACCAGGGGAACGGTGAGGCCGGCCAGGATACTGGGAACGGCCAACCGCAGGATTTCGCGGTGGAGTTTCATCGGAACTTTTTATCCTCCTCCAGCATTCCCAGGTAGGAGTTGTAACGCTCGGGGGCGATGATGCCCTCCTCCACGGCAGCCTTCACGGCGCAACCGGGTTCGTGGGTATGGGTGCAGGGAGTGAATCGGCAATCGGCGCTGACGCGGAGCATTTCGGGAAAGTACCGGGCAATCTCCTCTTTTTCCACATCCACCAGGCCGAAACCGCGGATGCCGGGAGAATCAATCACATAACCTCCGCCCGAAAGCGGGTACATTTCGTACAGCGACGTCGTGTGTTTTCCCTGCAGATGCGCAGCGGAAATATTGCCGATCTTCGGGTCCAGCGAAGGGTCCAGCGCCTTAATCAGGGAGGATTTCCCTACGCCGGATTCCCCGGAGAAAAGGTTCACCCTGCCCCGGCAGGCTTCCCGGATTTCAGCGATTCCTTCGCCCGTAACCACGGAGGTTTCGATGACCGGATAGCCGGCACCTTCGTAGATGCTGCGGAAATGGGCGATTTCCTCGGCAGCCAGTTCACGGTACATATCTGTTTTGGTGAGAACCACGGTGGCCGGGATGCCATAGAGTTCGCAGGTCACGAGAATCCGGTCCAGAAAAGGCAGTTTGACCTCCGGAAAGTACAGAGACACAACCAGATACGCCATATCCACATTGGCGGCGATGATATGCGCCTGGCGAGAGAGGTTGGTAGATCGGCGGATCACATAATTGCGCCGGGGAAGGATCTCGGTGATGACCGCCCGGCGGCCGTCGTGGGTGTCGGAGGCGGCACCGTCGGCCACCCATTCATAGCGGACGCTGTCCCCTACGGCGATGGGGTTGGTGATTTCGCTGGCCTTCAGGCGGATTTTCCCCCGCAGCGTAGCGGGAAACAAGTCCCACTGCGGAAGCTCCGACAGCAAATAATGGCTGCCGGCATTCTTCACAACAGTAGCAATCTGTTCACTCATACCACCCGCGAAGTTACTCAAAAATCCCAAATCCGCCAAGCCACTTCCACAAGGGGTGCACTTGGAGGTGCACCCCTCGGGAGGAGAGTCAGCCCATCACAACGTCCAGGACCATCATGAGGGCAAAGCCGATAGCGAAGCCCACGGTGGCCAGGTTCGAGTGCTCGCCCAGGGAGGCTTCGGGCACCAGTTCCTCCACCACGACATAGAGCATGGCGCCGGCGGCAAATGACAGCAGATACGGCATCATGGGGGTGACTACGGAAGCGAGCAGCAGCACCAGCGCACCGCCGATGGGCTCCACAATTCCGCTCAGGGCACCCACGCCAAAGGCCCGGGAGCGGCTGTTTCCCGCCGCCCGCAGCGGCATGGAAATGATGGCTCCCTCAGGCACGTTCTGGATGGCGATACCCAGCGACAGGGCGATGGCGCCGGCAACGGACATCCCGACATCGGCCGACAGGGCGCCGGCGATGGCCACGCCCACCGCCATGCCTTCCGGCAGGTTGTGGATGGTGACGGCCAAGGCCAGCTTGGTGGTCTTGGAAAGCTTGCTGTGGGGGCCTTCCTCCTCACCGCTGGCATGCAGGTGCGGGGTGATGTAGTCGATCAGCAAGAGGAACGCAAAGCCTGCCAGGAGACCCGCGGTCACCGGCCAGATGCCGCCGTCCATCTCCATGGCCGGAATCAGCAGCGACCAGACCGACGCCGCCACCATGACCCCGGAAGCGAATCCCAGCAGGATCTTGGTAAGCTGCACCGGCAGGTCCCCCCGCATGAAAAACACAAAGGCCGATCCCAGGGCCGTCCCCGCAAAGGGGATCAAAAGAGCAACGAGAATACTGTCCATCCTATTTCTTCAGATATTTCCAGCCGATGACCGGCAGGGAGAAAGCCATGAAGCAGGCTACAATCCAGAACACGGAAACCGGCGTAAAGTTATACAGGTCCCCGGTGGAGTTCCCGCCAATCAGGAAACCGCTCACCATGCTCTGAAGACCCGCAGCGGCATAGCTTGAGATACCCACGATGCCGAGGGCCGCCCCGGTTGCCTTGCGCGGCACGAAGTCCAGCGCCATCAGGCCCGCCACAATGCAGAACACGACGCTGAAAGAGAAGCTGAAAACCGCCACAAACAGCATATTGAGGCCGAATCCGCCGCCCAGCAGCAGGAATCCGGAGAGCGACAGCACCGCCAGCACGCCGGAAATGACCACCGGCCGCACCCGGTTGCCGCGGAACACCACGTCCGACAGCCAGCCAGCCACCAAATTCCCCGCCACCCCGAAAATCTCCGCCAGGCCGATCACCTGCGTCGCCCGCTCCAGGGAAAATGCCTTCTGCTTCTGCAGAAACAGCACGCCCCAGTCGCTCACCGCGTGCTGGGTGATATACAAAAACGCCGTTGAAATGGCGATAACCCAGATTCCGGGATGGGAGAACACCCACTTCTGCAGTTTCCGGGTAGGTTCCCGGTCCAACTCCTGCACAGGCTCTCCAGAGAGTTCCTGCACAGAGGGAAGGCCCTCGCTTTCAGGCGTATCGGCAATAAAGACAAGGGAAACGGCAAGGCCCATCACACCGGCGGCCGCGGCGGCAAGGAAGCCCCATTGCCATCCTGCAGCGGCCACGATGAAGCCGGTCATGATCATGGAAACGGACTTCCCCAGCTGCGGCGTGGAGCTGAAGATGCTGTACATGGTGCCGCGCCGCTTCAGCGGGAACCAGCGCGACAGGCTGATGGTCCCGGGCGGCGATCCCATGGACTGCACCCATCCGTTCACGCCCCACAGGACAGAGAACGTGATCAGAAGGAGCACGGACCCAAAGCCCAGCGGGCCGTTCAGAAGGCCCAGAAGCCCCAGCAGCAGGTTCACCAGCGCAGAGATGCCGATCCCCACCGCCATGAAACGGCGGATGTTGCAGTAGTCGGCAATGAAGCCGTTCACAAACTTCCCCACCGCATAGACAAAGTAGAAAGCAGAGCCGATGATACCCAGCTGCCCCGCCGTCAGGAATCCGCCGTCGATGAGCGGCTGCTTCACGACGCCCAGGGTCATCCGGCAGACGTAATACAGGGTGTATGCCACCGTAACGCCCCAGAAAGTGCGCGTACGAAGCCGCTTATATGCCGCATCCCCCTCCCCCGCCGGCACCTTCCGGGCCGACGGCTTGGAAATACGGAAATAGGAATACAGGGACATGCTACAAGTCGGAAAGGACGGGGGCCAAAGGAGTTCCGGGCTTGTAGAGGCGGGCGTCGATGCCCACGGCACGGGCGCCTTCCACATTGGCGGGGCTGTCGTCCACGAAGACAATCTCCCCGGCCGGGACGCCCAGGCGGCGCACGACCTCTTCATAAAACGCCCGCGAGGGCTTCATCAGTTTCATGTCGGCCGATATAAATTCGGCCTTGAAAGCATCCCCGAGGCCGTTTTCCCGGAGAATTTTCCGACATTCGACCATGGAAATGGGGTTGTTGTTGGAAAGCAGGTACAGCGGGTATCGGCCCTGGAGGGAAAGGACGGTAGCGACGGTGTCGGAATCCATACCCGTCAACAGGGCGGCCATGGAGCGGTCCACATCCTCCGGGCGGGATCCGGGGCGGGACTCCGAGAGGACGGCTGCGCGGAAGGCGTCGGCACTGAGCGTACCGGCTTCCAGTTCCCCGTAGATGCCTTTCTGGTGGCACGGGTCCAAAAGCTCCGTAATGCGCTCATACCCCAGATTCTCACGGAATGCACGGATGCACCGGTCCAGATCCAGGCCGATGAGCACCCCTCCGATATCAAACACAACTGCTTTTACCATAGCGGTTACAAAGGTACAAAAATTATAGGATATCGGCCGATGCATATTCCTTCTGTTTTTTGCCATTTTTTGTAAATATTTCGTAACTTTACGGAGCTAAAACTACCAATTATGAAAAAATTGCTGGAGATTCTGGGATCACGGAAATTCTGGAGCGAACTTGTCATCATGACGGCAGGCATGGCCATTGCTGCGGCGGCCGTGTATTATTTCCTGATGCCGTCCAAGCTGGTGGTGGGATCCATTACCGGTCTTTCCATTGTCATTTCGAATCTGTTCATGGTGGCGGGGATTCCCCTGAAGGTGTCCCTGGTGGTTACCGTCATCAATGCCATCCTCCTGGTGATGGCGTGGCTGATGATCGGCCATGAATTCGGGGCAAAGACGGTGTATACCGCCCTCATCCTGGGACCGCTCATCGAAATGTGGGAAAAGATCTGCCCCCTGGAGAAACTCCTGGAGCCCGGACAGACCTCGCTGATGGGGGACGTCTGGTTCGACCTGCTGTGCTTCGTCCTTATCCTCAGCGCTTCGCAGACCATTCTCTTCCACATCAACGCCTCTACCGGCGGCCTGGATATCTTAGCAAAAATCGTCAACAAATACTTCCATCTGGACATCGGCACGTCCGTTTCCGTAGCGGGGGCCATCATCTGCTGCACGGCCTTTGCCATCAACCCGTTCCGGCTGGTGGTCATCGGCCTCATCGGCACCTGGATCAATGGCCTGGCGCTGGATTATTTTACGGCCAGCCTCAACCGCCGCAAGCGCGTCTGCATCATTTCTTCCCGGTATGAGGAGATCCGAAAATTCATCATCGAAGACCTCCAGAGGGGCTGCTCCCTGTACAGTGTCACGGGCGGATACAACGGCCACCAGAACACGGAAATCCAGTCTCTCCTCACCCAGGACGAATTCGCCCACCTGATGGACTACCTGAAGACCAACGACATCCACGGGTTCATCACCGCCGGCAACGTGAGCGAAATTTACGGCGACTGGAACGCAAAAAAACGCAAAAAGAAACATATTGCATAAAAAAATACCGTGCCTTTCCGGTTTTGGCACGGTATTGGAAATATACGGTATCAGACATAAATATTGATACCTAACTATAATACCCCGCCGCCAATTGTGAAATCCGCGCGCGGGGTTTTTCTTTACCAGTAGCGGTAGAACAGGGCGATGCTTTCCATTCCGGCATAGAGCTGCCGAAGCAGGTAGCTCTCGTTCGGGGAATGGATGGTGTCCCGCTCCAGGCCGAAGCCCATCAGGAGCGGGTCGATCCCGAGGATTTTCTGCATGTCGGCCAGGATGGCGATGGAACCGCCGCCACGGGCGGGGACGGGCTCCGTTCCATAGACCTCCTTCATGGCACGGGAGGCTGCCTGGTAAGCCGGGGAGCTGATGGGGATGAGGAAGCCGTCGCCGCCTTCGCAAGGGGTCACTTCCACTTTCACATACGGCGGGGCAATCCTGAGGAAGTGCTCCCGAAACAGCTGCGTGATCTTTGCGCTCCGCTGGTTGGGAACCAGGCGCATGGACACTTTGGCGTGGGCGACGGAAGGCAGTACCGTCTTGGCGCCGACGCCCGTATAGCCGCCCCAGATGCCGCAGACATCCAGGCAGGGACGGATGGCCGTGCGTTCCAGGGTGGTATAGCCCTTTTCTCCTTTCACTTCCTTGATATCCAGGAAAGCCTTGTATTCCTCCAGGTCGAAGGGGGCCTTGTTCAGGAGGGCCCTGTCAGAGGCCGACAGTTCCACCACATCGTCGTAAAAGCCCGGAACCGTAACGCGGCCGTCTGCGTCGTGGAGACTTGCAATCATGGCGCAGAGCACGTTGATGGGGTTCGCCACGGCGCCGCCGTAATGACCGGAATGGAGGTCTTTGTTGGGACCGGTCACTTTCACTTCCAGATATGCCAGGCCGCGCATGCCGCAGTTGATGGAGGGCACTTTGTCGGAAATCATGGTGGTGTCGGAAACCAGGATGACGTCGGCCTTCAGGAGGTCCTTGTTGGCCTGGACCCAGGCGGGAAGGGACGGGCTGCCCACTTCTTCCTCCCCTTCGAAGATGAACTTCACGTTGTGCTTGAGGGCACCGGTGCGGCACAGGAATTCAAAGGCCTTCAAGTGCATGAACAACTGGCCTTTGTCGTCGTTGGCGCCGCGGCAGTAAATGGCCTCCTCGCCTGTCTGAGGATCTTTTGCGATCACAGGCTCAAAGGGGTCCGTGCGCCATTTCTCCAGGGGTTCCGGGGGTTGGACGTCGTAGTGGCCGTACACGAGAACGGTCTTCTCGGCGCCGATGTCCTTGGATCCGAAGACCACCGGATTGCCGGCGGTTTCACGGACGGAGGCCTCGTCGGCACCGGCTTCACGAAGGAGCTGGGCAAGGCGCTCGGCGCAGCGGTACATGTCGGGCTTGTGCTCGGGTTTGGCGCTGATCGAAGGGATGCGCAGCAGGGAGAACAGCTCCTCGAAGAAGCGTTCCCGGTTCTGTTGGATGTACTGTTTCATAGACTACGATTCACTCTGGCCGCCGGCGAGGTCCAGAATCTCGGAGGTGATCTTCTGCTGACGGCCTTTATTATACTGCAGGGTAAGTTCTTCCAGGAGGGATTCGCCGTTGTCGGTGGCGGTCTGCATGGCCACGGTGCGGGCGGCATGTTCCGCCGCCGCGCTGTCCAGGAGGGCGGCGAAGAGCTTAAGTTTCAATGTTTTGGGGAACAGGAGGGCGAGCAGCTCCTTCCTGGAAGGCTCGATGATGGGGCCGATAGATTCTTCGCTGTCGCTCAGAATGACAGCCTTGTCATCCTGGGGCACTTGTGCCGAAGGATCGAACAGCACCTCGGCGACGGGGATCTGCCTGGCGGTGGAGACAAAGTGGTTGTACACCAGCGCCACGCCGCCGACACGGCCTTCCCGGACGTCGGCGGAGAGTTTTTCCACCAGGTCAGCGGCCGGTCCGTAGGAGGGATGTTCCGACAGGTCGTGGTAATTATCCGGGGAGAGGAAGCCGTCTTTGCGCATGGCGTCGGCCATTTTCTGGCCGATGGAATAGACCACGTCGCCCGTCCGCCGCACAGCGCGCACCTTCGCGATGACGTTGGCGTTGAACCCGCCGCAGAGCGACGAGTTGGACGAAACGGCCACGATGGCCCAGGGACCCCGGTCTTCAGCGGGGGCGAAATCGGCCTCCGAGGTACCCGGGTGGCCCTGCAGGACGGTGAGCATGCGGTGAAGCTGCTGCTCGTAGGGGCGCATGGACTCGATGGCGCGCTGGGCCTTGCGGAGCTTCGCCGACGACACCAGCTTCATGGCCGACGTTATCTTCAGCGTGCTCTTGACGGAACCGATCCGGCCTTTTATTTCCTTCAGCGTGGGCATAGATTCTTCGCTTTGCTCAGAATGACAGCATACTATTTCAGCGACAGGATGACGGACGCGGCCGTGTCGGCGAGGATGGTCTCAATCTCGGGCGTGAGTTTCCCTTCTCCGAGGGGTTCCAGGACGTCGGCGGAATGAGCGGCCCGCAGGCGTTCCAGGAAGGCTTCCTGGAAAGGACGTACAGCGCTGATGGGAATCTCGCGCATAAGGGCGTGCGTACCGCAGTAGAGAACGGCCACCTGTTCTCCGACCGGCATGGGCGAATACTGGGGCTGGATGAGGAGCTGGTTGTTCTTCCGGCCTTTGTCCAGGGCCAGTTCGGTGACCTTGTCCACGTCGGAGGAGAATTTGGAGAAGGCCTCCAGCTCGGCCCATTGGGCCTGGTCGATCTTCAGGGTGCCGGCCACCTTCTTCATGGACTTGACCTGGGCGCTGCCGCCTACGCGGGACACGCTGATGCCCACATTGATGGCGGGCCGCACACCCTGGTTGAACAGGGCCTGCTCCAGGTAAATCTGGCCGTCGGTGATGGAGATTACGTTGGTGGGAATGTAGGCCGACACGT
The DNA here is from genome assembly GCA_002396335.1 of Bacteroidales bacterium UBA4231. Taxonomy (GTDB): domain Bacteria; phylum Bacteroidota; class Bacteroidia; order Bacteroidales; family UBA932; genus Cryptobacteroides. Next base: position 24,266 of record DGXN01000025.1, on the reverse strand, counting down.
CGCCCGCCTGGGTCTCGATGATGGGAAGGGCCGTCAGCGACCCGCCGCCTTTGACCTTGTCTTTGAGCACGGCGGGAAGGTCGTTCATCTGGGCGGCCACTTCCTGCTGGTCGATGATGCGGGCGGCCCGCTCCAGCAGACGGCTGTGCAGGTAGAAAATGTCGCCCGGATAGGCCTCGCGGCCGGAAGGACGGCGAAGGATCAGGGACACTTCGCGGTAGGCGACGGCCTGTTTGGAGAGGTCGTCGTACACGACCAGGGCATGCCGCCCCGTGTCGCGGAAATACTCGCCGATAGCAGCCCCGGCGAAAGGCGCATAGTACTGCAAGGCCGCCGGGTCGGCCGCTGTGGCCGCCACGACGGTGGTATAATCCATGGCGCCGTGCTCCCGCAGGGTCTTCACAATGGACGCCACTGTCGAGCCTTTCTGGCCGATAGCGACATAGATGCAGTGCACCGGCTTCCCGGCAAGGTAGCCTTCCCGCTGGTTGATGATGGTGTCGATGGCGATGGCGGTCTTGCCGGTCTGGCGGTCGCCGATGATGAGCTCGCGCTGGCCGCGGCCGATAGGAATCATGGCATCAATGGCCTTGAGGCCGGTCTGGAGCGGTTCGGACACCGGCTGGCGGAAGATGACGCCGGGAGCCTTGCGCTCCAGCGGCATGTCCAGCTTCTCCCCTTCGATGGGGCCCAGGCCGTCCAGGGGGTTGCCCAGCGGGTCGATTACGCGGCCCATCAGGTTGTCGTTCACGCCGATGGAAGCGATCCTGCGGGTGCGCCGGACCACCATGCCTTCTTTCACATGGTCGGTGGGTCCCATCAGGACGGCGCCCACATTGTCGCTTTCCAGGTTCATCACCACAGCCATGACGCCGTTTCCGCAGTCCAGCAGTTCGCCGGCTTCGGCATGGTCCAGGCCGTAGATGCGCACGACACCGTCGCTCACCTGCAGGGCCTTGCCGATCTCCTCGAACTGGAGGTCGTTTTTCATATCCTTCAGCTGCGACAGCAGGATATCGCTCACTTCACTGGGTTTTAAAGATGTTGCCATTAGATGATTCGTCTGTTTCGTTCAATGAATTGTTCCCGGATCAGGTCCAGCTGCCGTTTTACGCTGGCATCCAGGAGATAGTCGTCGATGTCGAAGACAAAGCCGCCCACCAGGGAGGGGTCAATGTCCACTTCTATCCTCACGTCGTCGCCCGTTTTCTGCTTCACGAGGGCCCTGAGGCGCTGCAGAAGCCTTTCCGAGGGTTCCTGTACCACGGTCAGATGCGCCTTCCGGATGCCGATGCTGCGGTAATACAGGTCTATGAAGTCGCGGAGAATGTCGGCCACCATACTCATGCGGCCGTTGCGGTTCAGCAGGGTCAGAAAACGGCTCAGTTCCTGGGACATGCGGTTGCCGAGGGCGCTCTGCAGGAGTTTTTTCTTGTCGAAGGGCGAGACCACGTCGTCGGCCGCCTGGACGGCCCGGCTCAGATCCGGGACGTCATGAAGCGCACGCACCAGGACGTCGGCCTCGGAGGCGACGATGTCTCCATGGCCGGTGTCCGCAACGTATTTCACGAGCGTGCGGGCGTAGCGCGTTATGACCAGGCTCCGGTTCATGCGTGCAAGCTGGCCTTTCCGGCTTCGTCCACAAGGTTATCGATAAACGAGCGCTGGTTGCCTTCGTCCGAGAGCTCCTGACGCAGAATCTTTTCGGCCACCTGGACACTCAGAAGGGCGATTTCCTTGCGGACATCGCGGAGGGCGCTCTCTTTCTCGGCGGCAATCTGGGTCTTGGCCTCGGCGAGGATCTTGTCGGCCTCTTCGCGGGCCTGGGCCTTGGCGTCGGCCACAATCCGGGCTTTGGTTTCGGTGGCCTCACGCAGGATCTGCGCCTGCTCTTTGCGGACGTCGTCCAGCATCCGGGCCTGCTCCACCTTCCAGGCGGCCATGCGGGCCTGGAGTTCGTCGGCATCCTTCAGGGACTGCGCAATCTTGGCGCTGCGCTTTTCTACGCTGGAGGTGATGATCGGAAAACCGAACTTCGCCAGCAGGAAAAACACAAGGCCGAAGATGACGACCATCCAGAAAAGGAGGCCGAAATCCGGAGTCACAAGATTCATAGCCTATTTGACTACGATGGCAAGAAGCGCGACGATGATGGCGAACAGGGCGGCGCCCTCCACCATACCGGCTGCGATGATCATGGATGTACGCAGGTTGCCGGCACTCTCCGGCTGGCGGGCGATGGCTTCCATCGTGGATTTGCCGATTTTACCGATGCCGATGGCGGCGGCGATGGCGGCGACAGCAGCGCCGATGGCCGCACCGGCCTTACCGAGGGCCGCCCCTGCGGCTGCTTGGAGAATCATTGTAGAAAGTAACATAATATCAAAAATTTAAAGTTTATTCTTCACGCACTCTGGCCAGTCCGATATAAATGGAACTGAGCATTGTAAACACATAGGCCTGGATGAAGGCCACCAAGCACTCCAGGGCATCCAGGAAAACGCCGAACAGGACGCTGACCACCGTCATGCCGCCGCTCATGAGCGGTCCGTACTTGGCCATGATGAAGATGATGCACACCATGGACAGGATCATGATGTGGCCGGCCAGCATATTGGCGAACAGACGGATGGTAAGGGAGACCGGCTTCATCAAGGCGCTGAAGACCTCGATCACGGGCATGATGGGTTTCAGAAACACCGGGACGTCCGGATTGAAAATCTCTTTGTAATAGTGCCTGGTCCCCGACAGGTTCACGGTAAAGAACGTGCAGAGGGCCAGCACCAGAGTAATGGCTATGTTGCCGGTCAGGTTGGCTCCGCCCGGGAAAAACGGGAGAATGCCCAGGAAATTATTCAGCAGAATCCAAAGGAAGGCCATACACAGATACGGCGCATACTTCCGGTAATCCCGCTCGCCGATGTTCTCGCGGGCCATATCATTGACCATCATCACCAGCGGCTCCACGGCGGCGGCAAGGCCTGCAGGCGCCTCTTCCAGGGCGTCGTGCTTTCTGTACCAGCGGGCGGTCAGGAGAATGACGGCCAGAAGCAGCAGGGTGCTCATCATGAGCGCCAGGACATTTTTGGTGATGGAAAGGTCCAGCGGCCGTTTTCCGGTGGCCTCATCGATGATTTTCCCTTTTTCCGGGTCTATGTAAAGTCCCCTGTAATGTGCCCCGTGATGCAGCCGAGCCGACGAAAACACCTGCCATCCCGTACTGCTTTTGACAATGACCGGCAGCGGGATTTCCACATCCTTTCCCTTCCACTGCGTGATATGCCATCCATACTCGTCCCCGATGTGCTCGAAGATGATTTCCGCCACATTGATGGATTCAGATTCTTCGCTGTCGCTCAGAATGACAGGGTTCTCCTGAACCGTCACCTCCCTGTCATCCTGAACCGAAGGTGAAGGATCTGCTGTCAGCAGCAGCGATATGAGGAGAGCAAGGATCATAACTCCACGCAGGCGACGACACGGTTATCGGCCACTTCCACGAAACCTTCGCGGATGGGAAGGCGCTCTTCCCTGCCGTCCGCCACATAGCGGATGCTGCCCTGGGTGAGGGCGGTCAGGAGAGCGGCGTGACCGGGGAGGACGGTAAAAGGCGCCTGGATGCCGGGCAGCGTCACCAGCGACACTTCCGTCTGTACCAGGGTCCCTTCCGGGCTCAGAATATGAAGTTGAAGGGTCATTTTGTTGCGGCAAGGATGGCCTCTCCCTTTTTGATAGCATCTTCGATGGTGCCCACGTTCAGGAAAGCCTGTTCCGGGAGGTAGTCCACCTCGCCGTCCAGAATCATGTTGAAACCCTTGATGGTGTCTTCGATGGAGACCATGACACCGGGGACGCCGGTGAACTGCTCTGCCACAAAGAAGGGCTGGGAAAGGAAGCGCTGCACGCGGCGGGCGCGGTTGACGGTGGTCTTGTCCTCGTCCGAGAGTTCGTCCATGCCCAGGATGGCGATGATGTCCTGCAGTTCCTGGTTGCGCTGGAGAATCTGTTTCACGCGCTGGGCGGTATTGTAGTGGGCTTCTCCGACGATGTTGGGATCCAGGATGCGGGAGGTGGACTCCAGCGGATCCACGGCCGGATAAATGCCCAGGGCGGTGATCTTACGGCTCAGGACCGTGGTGGCGTCCAGGTGGGTGAAAGTGGTTGCCGGGGCCGGGTCGGTGAGGTCGTCGGCCGGGACGTAGACCGCCTGGACGGAGGTGATGGAGCCGTTCTTGGTGGAAGTGATGCGCTCCTGCATCTGGCCCATCTCGGTGGCCAGGGTGGGCTGATAACCCACGGCGGAAGGCATGCGCCCGAGGAGGGCCGACACTTCGCTGCCCGCCTGGGTGAAACGGAAGATATTGTCAATGAACAGGAGGATGTCCCGCGGGCCGGCGCCGGTGTCCGAGTCGCGGAAACTTTCGGCCAGGGTGAGGCCGCTCAGAGCCACGGAGGAACGGGCTCCCGGGGGTTCGTTCATCTGGCCGAAGACCATGGATACCTGGCTCTTTTTCAGCTCCTCAGGGTCTACGAGGGAGAGGTCCCACTTGCCTTCTTCCATGGCTTTTTCGAAGGCTTCCCCATAGCGGATGACGCGGGATTCGATCATTTCGCGGAGAAGGTCGTTGCCTTCGCGGGTACGCTCGCCCACGCCGGCGAACACGGAAAAGCCGTTGTGCGCCTTGGCGATGTTGTTGATCAGTTCCTTGATCAGCACGGTCTTGCCCACGCCGGCACCGCCGAACAGGCCGATTTTTCCGCCCTTCAGGTACGGCTCCAGCAGGTCGATGACCTTGATGCCGGTGAAAAGCACGTCCTGCGAGGTGGTAAGGTCTTCGAACTTCGGGGGATCCCGGTGGATGGGGAGGGCGTCGGCCCGGCTGAGCGGCGCCATGCCGTCGATGGCATCTCCGGTGACGTTCATCACGCGGCCGCGGATCTGGCTGCCGACCGGCATGGTGATGGGCTGGGCGGTGTTGACCGCTTCCAGGCCGCGGCTGAGTCCGTCGGTGGAATCCATTGCCACACAGCGCACGGTGTCTTCACCGATGTGCTGCTGCACTTCCAGGATCAGGTCTTTCCCGTCCGGGCGGACCACTTTCAGGGCATCGTGGATCCGGGGCAGTTCCACCTCCGCACTGCGGGCCGATATATTGAAATGCACATCCACCACCGGTCCTACGACCTGGGCGATGTGTCCGACTGTTGTGGCCATAAGCAAAAAAATCTGTATCTACAAAGATACTAAAATCTTCGCAGATACTGAAATATTAATTGTGATGGGGAGGAACACGCCGTCAATACGGTCAGAATCTTTTTCATACTGATGGATTATTGGAGGGTGACAAAGTCGAAGAAAGGCTGGATGTCGGCCTTTTTGGGGAGGCGGGCGATGTAGCAGAAGTTGCCCAGGTCATCGGAAAGGGCGTCGGGAACCCGCTCGCACATGGAAAGGGCCGCCCCGTAGCGCTGAAGGATCTCCTCATGGGAGTGCCGGTACTGCTTTCCGTCCCGGCGACTGGCGTAAGCGCAGAACTGCTGCTCGCCCTGGGGTTTGCGGGCTTCGTCGAAGGCCACCATGTCGGCCCAGATCTGGTAGACGTCGGTGGAGTGGGCGAAGTTCATCATGTCGGGGGTGTAGCCTCCCGGCGGGCGCATATTCACTTCCAGGCCCACGTAGTCCCCTTTCTTGCCCAGGCCTTCGCGGTCCCGGTCCAGCTGGAAGTACTCCAGGTGCACAAAGCGGCTGGTGATGCCAAAGGCCTTCACGGTACGGCGGCCGATCTCGGAGAGCTTGGACGGCACGGTCTTGTTGGTCCAGTAGCAGGTGTCCAGATTTCCGTGGACGATCTCCATGATGGACGTGGGGAAGACGCTGTTGTTCTCGAAAACAGGTTCCCCTTTGCTGTTGAAAATGGCATCGTAGCTAACCAGGAGGCCGGTGATGAATTCCTCCACCACATAGTACTGATAGTTGTCCGGATGGGCGGCGAACCAGGCGTCCAGCTCCTCCGGGTTATGGATCTTCGTAGTGCCGCTGGCACCCATGCCGCTGTCGGGCTTGGCAATGAGGGGGTAGCCGGTCTTTTTCACGAAGGCCTTGACGGCTTTCGGCCCTTCAGCGCCTTTGATCTGCCGGGCGGTGGGGATCCCGCCCAGGGCGTAGTACTTTTTCATCTCTGACTTGTTCCGGATGGCGGCGACCCGGTCTGACTTGATACCGGTGGTAACGTTGAAATCCGTCCTGAGGCGGGCATCCTGCTCCAGCCAGTATTCGTTGTTGGATTCAATCCAGTCTATCTTTCCGTATTTGTGGGCGAACCAGGCCACGGCGCGGTACATCTCGCCGTAGTCTTCCAGGTTGCGGACCTGGTAGTAGTCGGTAATGCTCTGCTTCAGTTCCCAGGAGAGGTTGTCGTAAGGCGTGTCGGCAATGGCCAGGACATTGAGGCCGTTGGCCTTGGCTCCGGCACAGAAATGCCAGTAGGTAGAGGGAAAATGGGGGGAGATAAATACTAAGTTCATAAAGCGGTATGTTTGGTTCTCCTCGCAGACGCGCCGCATGGCGCCGCGGGTGATTTCGAAAGCTTCGCCGTAAAGGACGGGACGGCCGTCTTGGATTTTGATGTAGCCACCGTCTCGGAAGGTATAGAAACGGTGGCCCCAGCTGTCCGGAAAGGCGATGTCCTCAAAGAGCCGGAGGCCGTCAACGACAGCGTAGCGGACCTGTCCGAAATGCGGGATAATCTGGATATCCGTAAGCCCCAGGCCTTTGAGCCAGCGCTTGTAGCAGGGGTCGGTCGCCTCGCCGGGGAGTTCGGGATGGGAGTAGACAGGATCGGCACAGTTCATGCTGCCGGCGCTGCAGCCCATCACCACCCCGTCATAGCCTTCCAGCAGTCTCCTGAGGCCGATTTCGTGCAGGAACTTGTTCTGTGTGGGAACATGACCGCCGCAAAGGACAATCCAATGGGCGTTGTTCACCAGCTCCGGCGCCCGGGCCACGTTCCGCCTGTCCAGCATCACAATCTCCTCAGTATCAATGCCGGAAGCGTGGATGCATTCGCTCATCCCCTTCAGCACGGAATCTGTGAAGCCGCGGTCGTCCGGGGCAGCGCTCACAAGGAGCACCCGGGGCGGCCGGCCGCCGGTGACGGCGGCCAGGGAGGCCTTGACATCGGCCCGAAAACCGTTGTCCTCCGTGAAAAAAGGCTCTCCAAAGCGAGTAGGGCTACCTGTAAGATACACAACCATACAATGCGCAAAGATACGCTTTTCCACCAGCAAATCAAAACCCGACACCCAATCGCCTGTCACTGAGGCATTTACAAAAACAAAGTGTAGCTTTTTGCTACACTTTGTTTTTGTAATTTACTGATACTCAGTACGTTACCTGCCTGCTATTCCAGGGTGAAAGTGGCAGCGTTTTGGGTTTCGCTGGAGGGGCCGATGAAGAGCTGGAAGTCGCCGGGTTCGATGAGGTAGTTTCCTTCGGCGTCGTAGAAGCCCAGGTCGGAGGGGCTGAGGGTGAAGCTGACGGTGGTGCTTTCGCCGGCTTTGAGCAGCAGTTTTTGGAAGCCCTTAAGCTCTTTGACGGGACGGGTAACGGAGCCCACCAGGTCACGGACGTAGAGCTGGACAACCTCCTTTCCATCGTATTCGCCGGTGTTCTTAAGTGTCACGGAAGCAGTTAAAGTGCCTGATCCTGAGAGCTTTTCCGTGCTAAGTTGGACGGGTCCGTACTCGAAGCTGGTGTAAGACAGGCCATAGCCGAAGGGGAACAGCGGCTCGTTGTCCACGTCCAGATAGTTGGAGCGGAACTTCTGGAACCACTTGCCTTTCTCCAGGGGACGGCCCGTGTTCTTGTGCGCATAGTAGATGGGAATCTGCCCCATGTTCTTGGGGAAGGACATGGTGAGTTTTCCGCTGGGGTTCACATCGCCGAAGAGGACATCGGCAATGGCGTCGCCCGATTCGGAGCCGCCGAACCAGACATCCAGGAGGGCAGGGACCATGGCGGCCTCGCGCTGGATGGTGAGGGGACGGCCGTTGAAAAGTACCAGAACCACGGGTTTACCCAGCTTGACCAGCTCTTCCAGCAGACGAACCTGCACATCGGGAATGTCGATGCAGGAGCGGCTGGAGCTTTCGCCGGACATTTCGGAGGCTTCGCCCAGGGCAGCTACGATGACATCGGCCCGGGAAGCTGTGGAAAGGGCTTCACGGAGCAGGGCTTCGTCACTCCTGCCATCGCGAGGGATGGTGCGGCCGAAGGTGGTGGAGCGGATTTCCAGCTGCTCGTCGGACATCAGATTGGAACCTTTGGCATAGAGCACTTTGGCTTTCCCTTCCACTGCGTCGCGGATGCCCTCCACGAGGCTGCGGCATTCGCCCAGCCTGGCGGCTACGCTCCAGGTGCCGGCCATATTCTCACGTGTAGAGGCCAGCGGCCCCACAACGGCGATGGTGCCTGATTTTTTCAGGGGCAGGACGGACTCGTTTTTCAGCAGGACAAAGCTTTCGGCGGCAATCTTACGCGCCAGGGCCCTGTGGGGGTCGCTGAAAATGAGGCTGTCGGGGTTCTCTTTACTGCGGCGGCAGAACTTGTAAGGGTCCTGGAAAAGGCCCAGTTTATATTTGGCTTCCAGGATCCGACGGCAGGCCTGGTCCAGCCTTTCGGGAGAAATCTCGCCTTTTTCCAGACCGGTGCGGATATAGGTGAAGAGACCTTCGCTTACCATGTCCATATCCAGTCCTGCATTCAGGGCGCGCAAGCTGACCTGCTCGAAATTGCCGATCCCATGGTCCACCATTTCCAGGATGCCAGTGTAGTCCGACACAACGAAGCCTTTGAAGCCCCATTGATTCCGGAGCACGTCCGTAAGGAGCCAGCGGTTGGCTGTGGCCGGGACGCCGTCAATCTCGTTGAACGAGGCCATAAAGCTGCCGGCGCCTTCCTCAACGGCGGCCTTGAAAGGAGGGAAATACACATTGTACATACGGCCGCGGCTCATGTCCACGGTGTTGTAGTCGCGCCCGCCTTCTGCCGCTCCGTATAGGGCGAAGTGCTTGACACAAGGGAGGATACCTGCATTCTGATAGCCTCTCACCATGGCCCGGGAGAACTGAGAAACCAAGAAAGGATCTTCTCCGGCGCCTTCACTTACCCTGCCCCAGCGGGGGTCGCGGGCTACGTCCACCATAGGGCTGAAAGTCCAGGCTATGCCGTCCGCACCGGCTTCCTGCCCGGAGATGAAGGCCATCTTCTCCACAGCCTCCATGTCCCAGGAACAGGACAGGCCCAGCGGAATGGGGAACACCGTCTCGTAACCGTGGATGACATCCATCCCTATCAGGAGGGGAATCCCCAGACGGGACTCTTCCACGGCGATTTTCTGGATGGCGCGGATGCTTTCGGTTCCTTTCAGGTTGAAAAGACCGCCCACTTCCCCTTCTCTCACACGGTTGGAGACATCGCTGCTTTTAAGCTCCCCCGTGACGATGTCCCCGGTCACGGGAAGGTTCAGCTGGCCGATTTTTTCCTCCACCGTCATCTTGGACATAAGTTGGTCCACGAATCGGTCCATTTCGCTCTTGGGCGAGCAGGAGGCAAAAAACAAGGCTGCCAGGGCCAGTACTGGATATACGATCTGTTTCATCTATAAATTATTAAACAGGTTGCTCTTTCCTTCCTCTACCAGTTTGACGATGAGCTCGCCAAAAAGGGAGTTTTGCCAGGCGAACCAATCCCGGGTGTAGCGGGAAGGATCATCCTTGTGGAAGGATTCGTGGATGAGCCCGGTATTGTTGTCCGTGTCCCGTAACATCCTCAGGCACAGGCGGATTTCCATATCGTCCGAGGAGGTGAACGCCCGCATCATGATACTCATCGGCCAAATCATGTCATAGCCGATATGGGGGCCGCCCACACCTTCTCCCGCCGTTCCTCTGAAGAAATACGGATTGTCTTCGCTCAGGACAAAGCGACGGGTACGAAGATACGTATTATCTTTCACCGGGACAAGCCCCAGATAAGGCAGGGACAGCAGGCTGGGGACATTGGCGTCGTCCATCATCAGGCTGTTTCCGTAGCCGTCCACCTCGTACGCGTAGATTTTCCCGTAACGCGGATGCTTCACCACAGCGTATTTCTTGAGGGCCGATGCCACTTCGTCCGCCAGGGCAGTGCACTGCGCGGCGCGCTCCCTGTCGCAGTTTACCTGCGCCAGGATTTCGGCCGCTTTCCGGAGAACGGCGACGGCAAAGAAATTGGACGGAATCAGGAAAGGGAAGATGGTAGCATCGTCCGACGGTCGGAAAATGGAGGCGATCAGCCCCACCGGCTTCAGTGGGTTCCCCTTGCCGGCGTTTTCCACCGTGTCGTGCTGCCACTGGGTCATTCGCATGAAAGTGTACGGGCCCACGCCGTCTTTCCGCTGCTGCTCCCGGAAGGTTTGCAGCACGGCGTCCACGACAGAAAGCCACCTCTCATCGAAGACACTGTCATCCCCCGTCGCCTTCCAATAGGCATAGGCCAGGCGGATGGGATAGCACAGGGAATCGATCTCCCACTTCCGCTCATGCACGCCGGGGAGCATGACGGTGAAATCAGAGGCCCACTCCCCCGTTACGGCATCCCTGTAAAACGCATTGGCATAAGGGTCCAGCAGGATGCATTTGAACTGCCGCAGGATTAGACCCCGGATCATGGCCTGCAGCTGGCTGTCTTCTGTCGCCAGGGCTAGGTAGGGCCACACCTGCGCCGCGGAATCCCGCAGCCACATGGCCGCTATGTCACCGGTGAAGATAAAGGTGTCATCCTCCCCGTTTTCATCTTTCCCATAATGGACGGTGGTGTCCAGGGTGTTGGGAAAGCAGTTGCGGAACATCCAGCAAAGTTTGGGGTCGGAAATCTGGGCGGCCGTCTGCTCTATCTTTTTCTCTACGGCCTCCGAAACAAAAAGCCGTGCGGCCGTTTCCGGCCGCCGGCTTTCATAACCGTCAGCTGCTTCCGTTGCAGCCGAAGCCGCAACGGATAGCATCAGACAGAGGCAAGGTAATAGTATCCGCACGTAAATACTTACTTGACAGGGACATAGATGCCAAAGGCGCTCTTAAGAGCCTCCTGGCGGTCATCATCCAGCACGGGATTTCCCTTTTCGGCCAGATTGAAGCCGCGGAAATTGAATTCCCGCCACCATTCGTCGTCCACCACTACCAGGACATCCGTAACATTGGCAGGGCGTCCCACTGTCACTACGTCCAACGCCGTCCAGCCTTCCGGACGATACTGGTAGCCGTCTTTCTGCACGATGAGGGAGCCGTTCGGAATCTTGGACTTGGGAAGGATTTCCGTTGCAGCATAGTTCTTCATGTTGGTGCCGGGAGTGGACAGCATGTTCTTGTCGGTGGAGTTATAGTACCTGTAAGTGGTGATTTCGATATTCAGCATCTTGTACTTGCTTACATCGTATCCCTTTTCGGTAATGATCTTTTCCAGGTCCGGGTTGGAGGCCGTCTTGGGGACAAAGATGCCGAAGGACTCCTTCACTTCGTCCAGGATGGGGGTCAGGTCGCCTACGCCGCTCTTGAAGATGTTGAAGGCGCGCAGCGTGAAGGAACCCCACCAGGCCTCGTTCACTTCCACGATCTGGACATTGGTGTTGTCGGGACGGGCGGCGTTCTTCTGGTCGGCGGCCACCCAGCCTTCGGGACGGTATCCGTAGCCGGCGCGCTGGACAATCAGCGTTCCTTCAGGGAATTCGGCCTTTTCGAAGACACGCGTGGTGGCGTAGTTCTTCATGTTGGTCTGTACCGTCATCGGGATGTTGGAGCTGGAGTTGTAGTAGCCGGGATGGATGAGGTCGAAGGACAGGCGCTGGTAGTCGGCGGGGTTGTAACCGCCTGCACGGATGACAGATTCGAGGGAAGCGTTGATGTCTTCGTCGTCACTGGTCACGGTAGAGGCCGTCACTTCCAGGGGGTGTTCGTAGGCATTGTTCACAGCTTCTTTGATAGCTTCTATCTGCTTCTGGGTGTAAACGTTGCCGGCCGGGCGCCAGTTGATGGTGGACAGGTCGCAGCCGCTGATCTGCTTGGCCCACATAAGGGCGGCGACATAGCGGCCGATATTGGTGCTGAGGTGATAGCCGTCACGGGTGAGGTTGTCGCCGATGACGCTGGTCCTCAGGTTCTGGATGGCGGTGCCGCAGGGAATGAGGACTTTGATGTCATCCTTTACCAGGACTTTGCTCTTGACCGTGTTCACGATGGCGTTGTACATGGTCATCTGGTCGCTGCCGTAGTTGGGGAACTCGGAGTGGGTGCTGGTCTGCTGGTAGGCCCAGGTCATGTGCCACATCAGTTTGGCTTTGGGTTTGAGGGCCTTGATGCCGTCGATGAGGGTGGTGAGCGAAGGCTCATAGGTGTCCGGCATGCCGGAGGAGCCGCTGGCCTGCTGCAGGGAGATGTAGTCCCAGTTGTCGCTCTTGATGGCGTCCACCGAGTTGTAGGAGGAGGTGGTGACCCACTTGCCGTCGGTATTCACGCGGTAGTCGTAGGCCTTGGCTTCGTTGGTGAAATTGGAAGCATGGGTGGCCAGGGTGCAACCGCCGATATACAGGTTACCCAGTTTGATGGAGGTATAACCGGCCTGCTCCAAAATCTGGTACAGGTACTCCATGGCATCGTCGGAGAAGCTGTTGCCGATGGCGAGGATGCGGATGCTTCCGTCTCCTTTCTTCCCGGACTGATTGACTGTGAGTTGTTTGGATACTCCGTACTGGTCCGACGCGAAGGTAATGGTGGCCGAACGGTCGGCAATGGTTTCATTGGCCTGGACGGTGAACTTGAAGCTGGGGCCTTCCGCCGTGTTGGAAGGATCGGCAGTGACCCAGGTGTCGGAAATGGCGACAGTGAAAGGAACGTTGGCGGTGACATCCACCGTGAATTCGGCCTCATCCTCCGGGCAATCGAACTTGTCCATCGAGAGGACAATCTTGGCCGGGGCGGCAGCCTGGTGGACGGTGACGGTTTCGGTGGTGGTGCCATTGGCCACAATCACCTGACCCGTCCTTTCCGCCATCGCCTCGTTTTTCGCTACCGTCACGCTGATAGCCGTGGAGACGCTCTTGGTGGCCGATGCAGTAATCCAGGACTGGAATTCACTGGGAACGGAAACCGTGCACGCTTCTATAGCTTTGGCAATCAGGTTGAAGGAGCCGCCGTCGGCGTCCGCTTCTACCGTTGCGGGAGAAAGCAGGATGGAGCCGGAAGGCTTCTGGTTTACCGTGATGATTACCTTCGTGACGCCCGATTTCAGGAGGACGGTGGTCTTCCTTTCATCGGGGTTTCCGTTCTGGGCTACGCTCACGGTGAGGGTCTTTTCCCCGCCTTCGCCTTCACTGGGGGAAAGGGTGCACCACTCCTGTCCTTCCTCTTCCTGGACAGTCGCAGTCCAGGCTTTGGCAGAAGTGAATTTAACCGTTTTCGATGCTTCGTTCTCATCGAACAGGAGTTCAAGGTCCGACTCGTCAGCCAGGACGATGGAGGATGTCGGCTTGGGCGGGAACTCGGCCTCCCTGGAACAGGAGATGACGGCCGCGCTCAGTGCCAACAGGATGGTTAAAGTCTTTTTCATATATGTGATCATTATTTACGAATCTCTAATGCAGGATGGTCTCCAGCTGGCTGGTTTTGCCAGAAGGGAGCTTGAGGGAGATCTGGTGCTTTTTTCCGCGGGTAACCTTGGTATCATCGAAGGTGAAGCGGAACACGCCGGCCCCAACGGGAACGTCAAACTCCTGGATGGTTTCCATCGTCGCGTTTGACTTGATGCTCACATGGGCTGTTCCCGCCTGGGCCGAATAGCCGTCCAGCTGGTATTTTCCCAGATCGGGATGGGCCATCAGGTCCACAGTGCCCGTCTTGCTGTCAGCTACCACATAGGGGAAGCCTTCCTTCAGGATGGGCTCACCGATCCCGGCCCGTTGCAGGGCCTGTTTCACGCGCTCGTTCTTCATGAACAGGCGCCAGATCAGTTCCGAACGGTAGTTCTCGATCATCACCACGATGGGCCCCTGGTCTATGGCCAGGTGGTTCCGGTTGGACTGGTTTTCGGACGGTTTGTAGGAATCGGCAAAGCCGTATTCGCCCTTGCAGGCCTCGATTCCGTCCAGTTCCATCAGGGCCTGGGCCGAATAGAAAGGCGTATAAGGGAAGGCCGACAGGGCCGCGGTAGGGGCTAGGACACCGTCGTCATTCCTGGGGCTTCGGGCCGAATAGGAGGGCGTGCTTCCCGCGCCGTAGCAGGCGGTAAGACCCCACAGGCCGGCTTTGTAGCCATTCTTTACGGGGGCTTCGTACAGGCAGTAGTGGCGGTTGAGCATGGTATGGGACAGGTTCTGCTGCCAATACCAGGCGTTTTCATCGGCCATGTGCCTGGGGTCGAAGCCCAGGAAGGAGTAATGGCTGAAGAAGAGCGGACCGCCTTTTTCCTGGTTGCCCAGGGGGAATTCGTATCCGTTCACCTTGCGGCCGGGGAAGGCGGGGGCATTCCAGCCTTTTTTGTAGATATCGGCCGATATGCCGTTCTTCTCTGCCCCTAAAGCCAGCAGATAGGTGCACAGAGCTTCGTTCCAGCCCGAAATTTTCAGGGAGTACTTGTCATCGCGGGAGTACCAGAGCCAATACAGGCCGTCCTGGCTGGTTCCCGTGTAGCCTGCCCAGTCTATTTCATCGTACAGGCGGTCGATGGTCTCGCGGATGGCTTTTTCTTCGGCCGTGTCCTTGTCCAGGTATTCCCGGGCCACGATCAGGCCCTGTACCAGGAACGAAGTTTCCACCAGGTCACCGGTGGCCGACTGGTCGCCGAAGGGGGCGAATGTCCCGTCCGGATTGTGCCAGTGCGACCAGACGCCTTTGTAGCGGTCTGCCTTGCTCAGGAAGGTCAGGATCTTATTGATCTGGCCGATTCCCTGCGCACGCGAAATCCAGCCCCGCTCCATGCCTACGACCAGAGCCATGACGCCGAAACCGCCGCCGCCGATGGTCACCGTGTTGCCACGGTTGTTGCCCTCCAGCGCCAGGCCGGACTCAGGCTCGGCCCCTTCGTAGAAGAAGTTGAAGGCGGCTTTCTGCTGCTTGTCCAGCACTTTGCGTACGTTGCCGGGGACATAGGTCTGGTCACCGGGCGGGTAGCTGGCCGGCTCTGCCGGCTGCGGGCTTTGCGAACAAGCCCGCAGGCAGAAGCTGATAAAAAGGATTAATAAGGAATACGCTTTCATCACTTATTAATAACCAGGGTTCTGGGTAAGGATGCCGTTGGAGGCGTCGATCTGTCTCTGGGGGATCGGATACAGTTCCTGGACGCCGGGGACAAAGCCGGTGATCTTGTCGGTCTCACCCCAGCGGACCAGGTCGAAGTAGCGTTCAAACTCCATGGCCAGCTCGAAGCGGCGCTCGGTGTGGATGGCCTCGCGAAGCTCCGCCTGATTGTTGGTGTCGATATAAGGCAGGGCGCTGGCGTTGGAGCCGCGGGCGCGTTTGCGCACCATCTCCAGTTTCTCCTTGGCGTCAGTGAGGTCGTTCAGCTCGCAGGAAGCTTCGGCCTGCATGAGGACGATGTCGGAGTAGCGGATCATGCGGATGTTGAGCCACTGGGAAGCGGCGGTATTGCGGTTGTACATCTGCTGCTCATACAGCGGAGCATACACCTTGGCGTTGTAGTAAGGGTTGGGAACGGCGGCCGATTTGAAGGTAACCCCGTCGCGCACCTCGCCGTCGCTGAGGACGGTGGCCAGGTAACGTGGATCGCCTTCCATATCTTTGCGCAGGAGGGCGCTGGGACCGTTCATGCCCCAACCGCCGTTAGGCTGGCCGCGGAAGCCCTGGATGCTGGCCCACTGGTGGTTGCCGGCGCTGTTGATGCTGAGCGAGGGCTTGTAGTCCAGGTCAATCTCATAGACCGACTCAGGGCCGAATTCCTGCTTTTCTGTCCAAATCTCGTCAAAGGGGGTGGTGAGGTCGTTGTCGCCGGATTTGATGATGGCATCGGTCCAGACACGGCAGTTGCCCCAGTCCTTCTGGTACATGTAGATTTTGGCCAGGATGGCACGGGCCGAATTCTGCGACACGCGGCCCAGGTCGCCGTCGGCCACCAGGGCGGCACGGGTTCTCAGATGGGGGATGCTCCACTCCAGCTGGGTAATCAGCTGGGCGTAAACCTCATCCTTGTTGGAACGGGCGGGGGTCTTCTCGTCCTGTTCCAGCACATGGTCCACATAGGAGACGTCGCCGAAGGCCTGGATCAGGCGGAAGTAGGCGTGGGCGCGGATGGTGAGGGCCTGTGCCTTGTAGTAATCGGCCTCTTCCTGACTGATGGTGCTGTCGAATTCGCCGGCAGCCTCGGCATATTTTATGGCGCGGTTGCAGTAGGTGATGACATTGTACCAAGCCACGTAGTACTGGTTTACTACACTGGCGCTGGCATCCCAGGTGTGGGCGTCGATAATCTTGGCCCAGGACATATCCGAGGCAGTGGAGCCCTTGTCCGCATCGTCGGTGCTGATGCAGTGGAGGCAGGGGGCGGAGGCGTTGAAGTCGTAGCTATGCTGATAGACGTAGGCGTTGGCCAGTTCTCCTTCTATCAGGATCTTATAGGGAACTTCTTCTGCTGTGAAGTTTTCGGCATACCACTGGCCGTGGGGGTACCTTTCCAGGAATTCCTTTCCGCAGGATCCCACAACGGGCAATAGGGCTATGCAAGCAACGATATATAGAGATCTCTTCATACTTGCTCAACATTTAAAAGGTTAAATTGATACCGAAGGTATAGGAAGTGGGAATGGGGAAGGAACCGCCGTCGTCGATATTGGCAGAAAGGATGCTGCCGCCGATTTCGGGCGAGTAGCTGGTGGTGTGCTTGAAGGTGAGCAGGTTCTGGGCCGACACATACACGTACAGCTGACGCATGCGGACAAAGTCCAGGACGCTCTTGGGAAGGGTGTAACCCAGCTGGAGGTTCCTGACGCGGAAGTAGGAACCGTCTTCGATGGCAGCGGTGGAAGGCAGTTGGTTCTGCGGACGGGTGCTGTCCAGGATGGGGAGGGTGTTGGAAGTACCCTCGCCGTGCCAGCGGTTCAGCTGCACCTTATAATAGTTGTACTGGGCATAGCTCTGCCAGAACTTGGTGTTCATGATGGAGACGCCGCTGACCCCGTTCATGTCGCAGGAGAAGTCGAATCCCTTGTAGGAAAGCTTCAGGTTGATGCCATACATGAAGGAAGGGACGGTTTTGCCGATGAAATCACGGTCCTTGTCGTCGAAGCGGTCGTCGTCGTTGAGGTTCTTATAACGGATGTCGCCGGGCTTGAACTGGTAGGAGGAGTGGTACTTGGACGTCCACTCGTCCACTTCCTGCTGGTTCTGGAAGATACCGTCGGCCACATAGCCGTAGAAGGAACCCACGGGCTGGCCCACGGCGGTGCGGTGGTAGTTGCCGGAGGTGATGTAGCTGTCGTCGTTGCCCAGGGCCAGGACCCTGTTCTTGATGGTGGTGCCGTTCACCCCGAACTGATAACCGAAGTCGCCGATCTTGTCTTCCCAAGAGAGGAGGAATTCCACGCCCTGGTTGTTCAGGGAACCGGCATTGGTGATGGCGTAGCCATTACCTACCGAGATAGTGGGCGCCACATGGGCAAGCAGGTCGGTGGTTCTCTTGTAGTAGTAACCCAGTTCACCGCTGAGGCGGTTGTCGAACAGACGGAAATCGGTGCCCACGTCGAAGGTGGAGACCACTTCCCAGTGGATGTTCTGGTCTACCTGATAAGAGGTGACGGGGATGTAGTAGGTTTCACCGCCGGAGGTGATGGTGGTGCCTTTGGGGTTGATGGTAGGATAAGCCAAGTAATTGCCTATCTTGTCGTTACCGGCCATACCGTAGCTGGTGCGCAGCTTCCAGAAATTGAGCCACTGAGCATTTTCCATGAACGGTTCGTCGGATACGATCCAGCCCAGACCGGCCGAAGGGAAGAAGCCCCAGCGATGGTCGCGGCCGAATTTGGAGGATCCGTCATAACGGACGGTCGCCGTCAGCAGATAACGGTCCAGGACGGCCAGGTTCACGCGGCCCAGATACGAAAGGAAGGCGTTGGAGGCGTAGAAGTCGTTGTTCTTCCTTGAAATCTGCTCGGTGAGGTTGAGCATCCTCATGTCGGCCGGAACATTCCAGTAGGAGCCATTGATGAGCGTGTCGCCGCTGGCGGAGAAGCCGCTTTCCTCATGCTCTTTGGCAGTGAAGCCGGCCAGCACGTTGACGCGGACTTTGTCGGTCACTTTATTATAGGTGAGGGTAATGTCGGCCTGCCTGTTCTTGTACAGGCCGGTGGAGCGGCTGAAAGAGGTGAAGCGGCTGTACTGCGAAGAGGCGGAGCCGCCGTTGGTTACATAGAACTTCGGGGTGTAGGAGTCGCCCACAGTGTAGGAATAGTCGAGGTATCCTGCGGCCTTGAAGGTGAAATTCTTCAGGAAATACAGCTCCAGGAAGCCATTAACGACTGCCTGATATCCATTGCTGTGGTTGTTTCCCCTGCCGATGTACATGGAAGCCAGGGGGTTCCCCACGTCCTTCTGGATGTTGTTGGCCGGGGTGAAGTAGGAACCCAGGTTGTTTTCATCCCAGTAGTCTTCCGAATCCCAGGGATCGTAGGTGGGGATGACGCGGGCGGTGGCGCTGAGCGACACGTTGGCGGGATCGGTCTTGCGGGCGCGCAGGTTGGCCTGGGCGCCTACCTTGAGCCAATTGCCCACCTTGTACTCGTTGTTGGTGCGCAGATTCAGGTTGTCATAGGCGTTGAACTTCACTACGCCTTCGTTGTGCAGCCAGCTCAGGGAGGTGGTGGAAGAGCCGCTCTTGCCGCCGCGGGCCAGGGTCACCGTGTGGTTGGTGTAGAAGGCCGGACGGAGGACCAGGTCGATCCAGTCGGTGCCCTTTCCGGTGAGGTCCGGTTTCCAGGGGGTAGCCGCAGGATCCATGTTGGTGAGCAGTTCATTATAAAGGAGCGTGAACTCGTCGGCGTCGCAGAGCTGGAGCCTGTCGCGCTGATGGACCACATGCACACCGGCCGATCCGCTGTAACTCACGCGGGTGCCTTCGGCATCGGCCTTTTTGGTGGTGATCATGATGACGCCGTTGGCGCCCTGCACACCGAACATGGCAGTGGAGGAGGCGTCGCGGAGCACTTCCATGGAGGCGATGTCATTCATGTTCAGCCAGGAGATATTGTCCGTGAGCATGTTGTCCACAATGTACAGGGGCGTTGTGCTGGCGAGTACCGTGGAAACGCCGCGGAGCATCACCGTAGGGGCAGCGTCGGCGGCACCTGAGTTGATGATGTACAGGCCGGGCACTTTACCCTGCAGCGAACTCAGGGGGTTGCTGGCCGGCGTGTTCTTCACCGTTTCACCGCTTACTACAGTGATGGAGCCCGTGAGGTCCCTTCTGCGCTGCGTGCCGTAGCCCACCACAACGGTTTCTTCCAGCTCCAGCGCTTCGGTTTCCATCTGGACATTGTACTGTCCGCTTCTGGGGACAGTGACATAGGTAGTTTTCATCCCAGTAAGGATGAAGGTGAGGGTGGCTCCGGCGGGGACGTCTATCGAATAGGCCCCGTCGTAATCAGTTTCAGTGTAAAGGTTCCCGGCTGTTACGGCCACGCCCGGAAGCGGATCGCCTCCCTCGCGGGCAGTAACAACGCCTTTTGCTTTTACAGAGCCCTGGGCAGATGCTATCTGCAGGGAAAGCATGATGGCTGTCAAGATTAGTGAAAGTCGTTTGACCATACGAATTGGAATTAGTTTGTCCGAATTTAGCGTTCCTTTTCCTGTTTTTCAAAAACTCAACCCCTATAAACACACTGCAAAAAAAAGTGCGCCCCGAAAAGCACACTTTAATAACACTATTTAATCTATAAATTGCTGATTTACAGATTAGTTTATTCCGGAATCACCGCAGCCAAATAATCGCTGATGGAAAGGTCCGAAGGCAGGGAAAGTTTCTTTCTGAGCCGGTATTTTGCAGCCTCGGCCCCCTTGGGGGTGACGCCCATGATGTCGGCCAATTCTTTGGTGGACATGTTCAGACGGAGGTAGGCGCAGATGCGCAAATCGTTGGTTGTGAGGTCTGGATGGCGGTGTCTGAGGGTCCTGAAGAAGGATTTGTGGATGAGGTCGAAGTTGTCGTAGAAGTGGGCCCAGCTGCTTTCCGAGAATTCGCCTTCCCGGATGATGGACTGGAGGTTGTCGTACTCTGCCTTGGACAGGTTGCCGTCTTTTTCATAGCGGATCTTGGACAGTTGCTCCTTCAGGCGCAGGAATACCCTGTTGCGGCTGGATTCCAGGAGGGAATAGGTGGCCAGCTCCTTGCTCTTGAGCAGGATGGAAGCTTCCAGCTGTTCGTTCCTCAAGGTGAGCAGTTCCTTCTCTTTTTCGTCCTCCATCCGTTCCATCTGGTTACGGAGCTTGCGCTGGATGAGCAGATAAATAACCGTCCCCAGGATAAAGGCCAGCAGTACATAGATCAGGTATGCCGTAGGAGAAGCGAAGAAAGAGGGCTTAACCACCACCGGCAGGCTCACGCAGACGGAAGGGTCGTCGGAAAGCCAGGCCGAGAAGGTGTAGTTCCCGGCGGGGAGATGGGAGTACGAGACGGAGAGGGACGGATCGGCCATCCTGGGCTGATAATCGAAGGGATCCAGGCGGAAGCGGACATCCGGATACAGGTGCTTGAACCCGGAGGAACAGAGCGACAAGGCCAGGGAGGAATTGTTGGGAAGGACCACCCTTTCCGACGCAATGGGCACACTGCGGGAAGATTCGTGGTCGTATATGGTAATGGCCAACAGGGCCAGCTTCTTCCCCTCGCTTTCCTCTGCAGGAGTGGAGGTATGGAGCAGGAATCCGTTTTCTATCCCGAAGAGGAAGCGCTGCCCCGAGAGGGTGAGGATACTTTCGAACTGTTCGGTGAGGGATACGCCCAGGTTCTTGAAAATAACGCGGTCCAGCACTTGGATTTGCTCGTTCCAGAAAGAGACCAGGACAGCCTCGTTCTGGGTGACCATCCAATACAGCTTTCCGCCGGCGGGGACAACCTTGCGGCAATTGTCCACCAGGCCGCTCAGGGGCTCGTAGGGCTTCATGGCGTTTTCCCTGTCGTCGTAATACCAGAAGCCTTTCTTGTTGTAAAAGAACACCCGGCCCCCTATCTTGCAAACCTTGTAACCGCTACTGAAATAGGGCGTTTCGCTCACCAGGCTGCGGCCGTCTTCCGAGAGGACGATCTTGTAGATGCCTTCGTACATATGCTCTGCCCAGATGTTGCCCAAGTAGTCCACTTCCAGCTGCTTTACCGGTCGCATGAAACCGTTGACAGTATGGCTGAAGCGCCACTCCCCCGCTTCTTTCTTATAGCAATACAGGAAGGTGAAAGACCCCTGGATGAGCATGGACGAACCGTCCTGCAGTGTAAACTCCTTGAGAGCGCTGCCCCCGGGGGCCGATGACAGGGACTGCAAGCGGCCGTCACGGAAGCAATATTCATTTGCATTTTCCCCTATAAATACCTGGGAGTCATGCTTGTCCAGGCTCCAAAGCTGGGAATTGGGGAAATAATCGGCCAGTTTTTTTATCTGCATCCTTCCCTCGTCTATCGAGAAGCTGGACAGGCCTTGGTTGGAGCCTACGAAAAGCTTGTTGCCATCCTTGAGCGATACACTGATCTTTCCCAGGTGGTATTCCGAAAGGGAGAGAAGCTGGTCGCCGCCATTGAAGATAACGGCCGCGCCCTTGTCCAGAGCGCACCAGATATTCCCGCAATCGTCCTCCATAAGGGCCAGGACCGTATTGTCCAGGAGCCCCTCGTCGGTACTCAGATGCCATAGGACCGATCCATCCTGGCCGAAGGCATAAACTCCCCCCGACAGGAAACCCACCACGATGGTTCCGTCCTTGCACTGAATGGCGCGGTTGGCTATATCCCAGCGGTCTCTCAGGGAATCGGCCCTTTTGGCGCCCTGCTTTTCCAGCCTGTACAGGCCTTTGGACTGGGAGACGGCTATTTGGGAACCGTCCTTCCCCGGGAACACTTTTACGACTTTGTCGGGCACTTTGAGCGGGGTGGCGGAGGTATAGGCGGAGGACTGGCCGTCGTAGGCGCGGACCTCCCCGGAGCTGGGTGAAAGATGCAGCTTCCCGTCCAGCATGTAGAAGAAAGAAGTGGCGCCCACCTCGCGGCTGACCTGGCCACTGTCCAGGTCATAAACGTAATAGGAGGAGAAATAGATAAAAAAAACCTGCCGGCCGATACGGGTGATGTACCAGATCTCCTCACTGCTGTTCAGGGGCGTTTCCTGCTTCTGGGACAGCGAAGTGTACACCATCTTGCCGTATTCGTCGTACTCCAAGTAGCCAAACTCGCGGTAGGAGCCTATGTAGATCCTTTCTTCCTCCTGGTCGGCATAAAGGGAGCGGACTATGGCTTCCTTTTCTTCGCCGAAGGGGTGGAACAGCTCCCAGCTGCTGCCGTTGAAGCGCAGCAGGCCCGAGTTGTTGCCCACGTACACAAAGCCGCGGCTGTCCTGGGCCAGGGCCCAGTTCTGGCTGGAGGCTTGATAATCTGTCGGCGAGAAGTTCCTGAAAAAGGGAACCGGCGAGGCGGCAAGCGTCCAGGCTACAAAACTAGACAACAAGAGCAATATGAATCTTCTGACAGCCATGACAGTCTTTCGAAGACAAAGATAATCAAAATAAGCACAAAAAAAAGCACCGGCCTGCTGGGGCGGCGCTCACAAGGAGCACCCGGGGCGGCCGGCCGCCCGTGACGGCGGCCAGGGAGGCCTTGACATCGGCCAGAAAGCCGTTGTCCTGCGTGAAGCAAGGTTCCCCGAAACGGGTGGGACTGCCGGTAAGGTACAGTGTCATGACAGACACAAAGATACAAAAAAAAGGGTGCACCCGAATTACCTCTCCTCAGAAAAGAAGAACCCGGTGAGCACAGAAGGGCACTGCCGCTCACGGACCGGACGAAATGAGCACCCGGTGAGCATAGAAGGGCTCTGGTGCTCACGGACTGACCGGAACAAGAGTATCTTCTTGAAATCAGTTATCCTTCGCCACGGGGAAGAACTGGTCGACCTGATATATCGGCAGGGAAAGCACCTGAGCAATCTGCTTATTGTTGCTCATCAGTTCGGCCTTCATCCGCCGCGCAGCTTCCAGGCGCTGGGCGGGTGTCAGAAGCCTGACAGTTTTCACCTTGAACCAGTCTGAGACAATACGGAACACATCTTCATTGGGGAGCAGGATGTTCTCCCCCACCCAGCGTGCGGTCTCCGCATCAGACTCTACCTTGCGGGATAGGAGATGGAAATACTGATGGGCCGACTCGAAGAATCCTTCGGACCGCCTGTAATCCACAAAACTCGCGCAGAGAATCATTCCATCCCAAACACGATACTCCTGAGGCATATCAATGTTCCTCTGCCGAGTGATGAGGCGCTTCTCTCTGAATTTCAGCTCGCCGAAAGAAACCCCAGGGTTATAATATACCACGTTCTCATTAAACATCAGCTGTGCACCGCCCCATTTGTAACCACCTGGCGTACAATTCCTTCCAGTCACATAAGGATTTCGCGATACATAGAGGATAGCATTCCGAAGATTCCGTAAATCCAGAATAGGTTTCACCTGGATCTCCCATTCGGCAAGAGAGGGGTTTTCCTTGGCCAGCTGATACCTTGACATGGCTTTTCTCAGGCGCTCAACGAAGAGATTCACCATTTCCAAGGGTCCCTCCACTACGAAATGGAGATGATTGTTCATCTGCACATAGTTCAAAAGTCGTATTCCCAATCCGGCAAGGGCTACAGCCACCATATTGGTCCCATCCATAAATTCGCGATCGCTTGTAAACAGCAGCCAGGGCAGATTCTCTGTTGTTACCATAAAGAAGGGACCTCCTTCCTGAAAGAGCCGTTCACACTCCTTTTCCTTTTCCCAATAATTCATAGGTCTTTTTTCTGCTAAGGAACAAAAAAATATCGGTGTAAAATAATTTTACACGTTTAATTACGAAAAAAGGCATTCCAAGACCTCGTAAAGGCGTTTTACTCTTGAAAAAAGAAGCCTTTTCACAGTTTTTTGTGAAAAATGATCACACTGAACTGCCCCCATGCTCACGGACCGGTCGAAATGGGAACCCGGTGAGCACAGAA
>DGXN01000012.1 GCA_002396335.1 Bacteroidales bacterium UBA4231 | reverse complement strand
CCCAGTTCGCTCATCATGGAGCAGATATTGATGATCTTCCCTTCCCTGCGCTCCATCATTTCCGGAACCACGGCGGCACTGCAGATATACGGGCCCACGAGGTCCACGTCAATCACGCGCTGGAACTCGCTGCGCGTCATCTCGTGCATGGGAATGCGCTTGATGATACCGGCATTGTTCACCAGGATGTCAATTTGCCCCACCTCCGCATGGATCTTCTCCACCAACTGCTTGACCGCCACCTCGTCCGTCACGTCGCAGACATAACCGTGTACATTGGTGATTCCGGCTTCCCTGTACGCTTGCAGGCCTTTTTCCATCGAGGCCTGGTTGGAAGTGTTGAAAATGATATTCTTGATGCCGGCATTCACAAATGCTTGGGCAATGGCGAAACCGATTCCGTATGCGGCACCGGTAATCCAGGCGTTTTTGCCTTCCAGGGAAAAGAGATTGGTCATAGTTTTCTGCATTCTTTCTACAAAGATACAAACGTTTGCACAAAAAAACAAAATAAATTGTCACACGTCTTTCCTGCAAGTATTTACAGAAAAAATGTATATTTGCAGCAAACAATTGGGATTTATGAAACGTGCCCTGATCCTACTGCTTCTCTCCATCCCGCTCGCAGCCTTTGCGGGAGTCCCCGAAGGCGCGTCCCGCCACCAGGTCCGCCTGGGCTGGGGCGACATGCTCTTCGAAACGCTGGTGTTCCATCCCGGGACCGCCCTCGGCGACGTCCAGAAGACCGATTTCGGCTTCACCGGCCACATCTTCGGCGAATACCGGTACCGCCTGAACAAGACCATCAGCGTAGGCGCGCAGGTGGACTTCGAGGGCATTTTCTGGAAAGAGAACGGCGCCCCTGTCAACAACTATAACCTGATTGCCATGCCCACTGTCCGGTTCATCTATTTCGAGCGTCCGTGGGTCAGCCTGTACTCCGGCATCGGGTTCGGGGCCATCGTCGCATTCGACAATGCCGGAGGCAGAGAATTCGCCCCCGCCGGCGACTTGAATTTCCTCAGCGTCCAGGTGGGAAAAGGGCCCTGGTCCGGCACCCTCAGCCTGGGCTTCCTGAATGCCATTAAAAACGCAAACAGGGTCTACATGGTGGGGTCCCGCCTTCTTTCCGTAAGTATTAACTATTCGTGGTAAAATGAAGACTGTCAAGCTAATATCCATCCTGTCGGCCGTCCTGATTTCTCTCTCCGGCTGCCAGCACCCTGAAATCCAGGTCGTCGATTTCGACACCTTCCACGTCCTTTCCACGAAGTCTTCCTGCGCCTTTATGGACAGCGGAGAGCTGAATCCGGAAGTCCGGCTGATGGATGTCGGTGACGGGGACCCGGACACCAAGATCGCCGCCGTCACAGGGCAGAGCATCGTCAAAGAGCTTCTGGGAAGCATCCAGAGCAACAACCTCATCCACATCGCCGGGACCTACCAGGGCAAGGATGTGAACGGCGCTCCCCTCACCCTGTCGGGCAAACTTCTCGTTCCCGCCAAAGGGCCGGTCAAAAACCTCATCATTGTCAGCCACTTCACCATCGGCGCCAATTTCGAGTGCCCTTCCGAGAGTTTCCCCCTGGAGGGCATCCTTGCCACAAAGGGGTATGCCGTCGCCATTGCCGACTACATAGGCTTCGGCGTCACTTCCAAGATGATCCATCCGTACATGCACACGGCCAGCACCGCGCAAAGCGTTGTAGACATGGCACTTGCCGTGAAACCGTATCTGGCACACATTGGCCGCAAACCGGAGAGCGAAGAGGTAATCCTGGTGGGCTATTCGCAGGGAGGTTCCACCACCATGGCCGTCATGAAGATGATCCAGGACCAGTATCCGACCGATTTTCCCATCAAGAAGGTCTACGCCGGCGGCGGTCCTTACGACCTGAACGCCACCTTCGACCTTTCCATGGAAGAGGACGTGACCGGCATCCCCTGCGCCATTCCCATGATCGTGCAGGGCATCAACGAAGGAGAAGGGCTGAACCTGGACATGTCCGACTTCTTCCAACCCAATCTGCTCGAAAACTACAACGACTGGATCAACTCCAAACGCTATACGGTCGGCCAGATCAACAAACTGATGGGAGCCAAGGCCCTCCACGACCTGATGACTCCGGAAGGCCGCGACAAAACGAGCGCACAGACCGCGCTCCTGTACAGGGCCCTCCTGATAAACTCCACCCTCAATTTCACGCCGCGCGCCCCGATTTACATGATGCACAGCCGGCAGGACAGGACCGTTCCGTTCATTAACGCGCAGAAGGCGGAGCAGTTTTTTAAGTTCAACAACGTCCATTTCGACTTCGGTGATTACGGCAGCCATTCCCTGGGTGCGCTGCGCTTCATCCTCAACGTAGCCAATGACCTCCAGTAGAAATATGAAAAGATTCCCGTCATTGCTTTTCCTGGCACTGTTTGCCGTCGCCTGCTCAGATAAGCTCAGCCAGCCATGCGGGTTCGACATAGAAGTGACAACCGTCACCCCCAGCCGGGCCATCATCCGCATCGAACCGGAGAACAAGGATGTCTGGTACACATTTACCTTTACCTCCGAAGACGATATTTACTGGCAGTACAAGGATGAAATCCATGCCGACGGCAGCCTGGAACGCTATCAGCAGATTTACGACGCTCACGCAGAATTCGAACATGTGAGCGCAGCCAGTTTCACGGACATGTTCTGCTACAGGGGCAGCATGACTTACAAAGCGAAAAACCTGAGCGCCGGAATGCGGCACCGGATACTGGTCTTCCAGGTCGACCCCAAGACCCGTCTCCGGGTCGGCGACATACACAAAATAGAACTGGAAACTCCGGCCATCGAAGCCTCCGACATCAGCTTCGACATCCGTTTCGAAGGGACGACGGTGAAGATTACCCCCTCACGGGAAGGCGAGCGCTATTTCTGGGATTACGAGAGGACCGATCTCATCGAATCCAACTACTCCTTCTCGAACCAGGTCTTCCTCTACAATCTTCTGGACATGTACTGGGAATACGGATTCCTGGACAGCATGGTCTCCTCCGGCAGCATAACCTGGAACTTCGCCACCCAGGACAGGGACATGATTGAGGGGAAACAGTATTCCCTGAGCGCAGTGGGCACAGACAAAAATGGTGAGTTCACGACGGAACTCACCACTGTAGATTTTATTTACCGTAAAAACGGGATCGAGGTTCTCCCTTAGCCGGATTACGGGTTCTAGGCCACTACCGGCTTGTACTTGGGAACCAGGGACTTCATGATAACCCAGGCAATCAGGTACGCAAGACCGCAGAAGCAGAACATAATGAAATATCCTGCAGGTTTGCCCTCGAATCCCAGGAAATGGAAAGCGGCGCCCTGCCCTTCGGCATAGGTAAAGAGGTTA
The DNA here is from genome assembly GCA_002396335.1 of Bacteroidales bacterium UBA4231. Lineage (GTDB taxonomy): Bacteria > Bacteroidota > Bacteroidia > Bacteroidales > UBA932 > Cryptobacteroides. Next base: position 2,510 of record DGXN01000012.1, on the reverse strand, counting down.
CCTGCCACCTTCTGGATAATCATGGAGCCGATACCGCCCGCCATGGCACCGATACCCGTAATGGAAGCGACGGTGCTCTTGGGGAACATATCACCCACCGTAGAGAAGATATTGGCGCTCCAGGCCTGATGCCCCGCACCCGCGATGCCGATCAGGATCGCCGGCCACCAGTGCGGCGCCTATCTGCTCCCAGTGTACCAAGTCCCTGGAATGCAGGACGGGGTTTACAAAGGACGACGCACGCCGCGGTTCCCCGCCTTGACAGGCAAGCAGGACCCAAGCGGTCCAAAAAAGGAAAATCCATCTTTTCATACTTTACAAAAGTAAAAATTTTTTGCAATTAATGCAAACGTTTGTATCTTTGTAGGGAAATGGTTACGATTACAGACATCGCCCAAGCACTGGGCATTACACCGTCCACGGTCTCACGCGCCCTCTCCGGCAGCACTCGCGTCAAGGAGGAGACCCGCCGGGCTGTACAGAAAAAGGCCCAGGAAATGGGCTATGAGCGCAATGTTGTGGCCGCCAATCTCCGGAAAGGGCGTTCCAATATCGTAGGCATCATCGTCCCCCGCATCCACCGGGAATTCTTCTCGAACGTCATCGGCGGAGCAGAAAGCGCCCTCAACGATGCCGGCTACCACGTCCTTATCTGCCAGAGCCTGGAGACCCGGGATGCGGAAATCAAAGCCCTCAAGACCCTGCGCAACTACTCCGTGGCCGGCGTTCTGCTGTCGCATGCCATCGAGAGCACCGACGGCAGCCACATTCCCGAAATCCTTGGCAGGAGCATTCCCCTCGTCCAGTTCGACCGCGTGTTCCCGGATCTTCCCGGCGCCAAAATCGTCGGCGCCAACTACGACGGGGCTTTCAAAGCCACCAGCCACCTGATTCAGCAGGGTTACAAGCGTATCGGCACGCTGGCCGGTTATATGAGTTCGCAGGCTTATGTGGAACGTCTGTCCGGTTACCGGATGGCCCTCGAGTCCGCCAACCTGCCGTACGACAAAAGCATCGTCTTCTCCGACACCATCGTCCGGGAAACCGGCTACCAGGCCTGCATCAAGGCCCTCGAAGCCGGCTGTGACGCCCTTTACTGCGCCGGAGACTTCTGCGCACTCGGCGCCATCGACCTCCTCAAGGAAAAAGGCATCCGCATTCCCGAAGACTTCGGCATCGTGGGAACGGCCAACGAGTCTTTCACCGCGCTCATGTTCCCTTCCATGTCTTCATTGGGACAGCATCCTTTCGAGATGGGACAGGCCGCAGCAAAAGCCTTCCTCGAAGGCCGCACCGACACTCAGGTAATCCCTATGGAACTGCATATCAGACAATCATCCAACAAAAATAACACATGGCAAAAGTAGTAACCTTCGGCTAAGTGATGCTTCACCTTTCCACTCCCGGTTATCTTCGTTTTTCCCAGGCCCGTCAGTTCGACGCAACTTTCGGCGGCGGTGAAGCAAATGTTGCAGTATCCTTGGCCAACTATGGCGTGGATGCCCATTTCGTGACCCGTCTCCCTAAAAACGACATTGCCGATATGTGCACGGCCGAGCTCAAAGGCTTCGGCGTAAACACCGACAGCATAGTCTATGGCGGCGACCGCGTAGGAATCTATTACCTGGAAACCGGCGCGGTAGAACCCACAGAGGACAACCTGAAAGCATGGCCGCAAGCGGCGTCACCGCCGTGGGCATGGGCTCCAAACTTTTCCCCAAGGACGTGATTGCCGCCGGGCAGTGGGACAGCATCTCCCGCCTTTGCACACAGTCCCTGGAATGGTTCCGGAAATAAGTGTGATTATTTTTGCAAAAGTGGGATTCCCCAACCGGGAATTCCACTTTTTTTATTATCTTTGTATCCCGTATTCAAGCAAACCACCAAACGATGAAATACGGGTTCGACAACGAGAAATATCTCAAAATCCAATCAGAACACATTCGGGAACGCATCGCCACTTTCGGCGACAAACTCTACATGGAATTCGGCGGCAAGCTGTTCGATGATTATCACGCGTCAAGAGTGCTGCCGGGATTTCATCCCGATTCCAAGATCACGATGCTCAAGGAGCTCAAGGATGAGGCGGAGATCGTAATCGTAATCAATGCGGCGGATATTGAGAAGAACAAGGTGCGCGGCGACCTTGGCATTACCTATGATGCGGATGTGCTGCGCCTGATCGATGCGTTTACGTCGAACGGACTGTACGTCGGAAGTGTGGTGCTGACCCGCTTTGCCGATCAGCCAGCCGCTGTGAAGTTTGAGGAACGCCTGACAGAGAACAATATCAGGGTGTATCATCATTTCAGTATTCCGAATTATCCTGCCGACATCGATCTGATCGTCAGCGAAAACGGCTACGGCAGGAATGATTATGTCGAGACCTCCCGCCGACTGGTGGTCATCACCGCGCCGGGCCCCGGCTCGGGCAAGATGGCGGTTTGTCTGTCACAGCTCTATCATGAGAATCAGCGCGGTATCAAGGCGGGCTACGCGAAGTTCGAGAC
>DGXN01000035.1:14349-42133 GCA_002396335.1 Bacteroidales bacterium UBA4231 | reverse complement strand
GGTGGGGAAGTTGGTAAGCATACCGCCCGGCCAGCGCTCGGTCACGGAAGGCATATTGACGGAAGCGGCTTTTTCAGCGACAACGTCTTTAGCCTGTTTCTTGGTGGCAACGAAGAGGACCTTGCGGCCGCTGCGGGCCATTTCTTTGAGGACCTCTGCTGCCTCGTCGATTTTGACGACGGTCTTGTGCAGGTCGATGATGTGGATCCCGTTACGCTCTACGAAGATGTACGGGGCCATCTTGGGGTTCCACTTGCGGGCCAGGTGGCCGAAGTGTGCGCCTGCATCAAGAAGCTGTTCGAAATTTGTTCTAGACATGGGTTTTCAAATTGTCTTTTTAATAACTCTTTCATCAATCCGAAGTAGCAGTCCTTGACTGGTCTCCGGGATTTTTTCGCAGCCGGGCAATCCTTATCGTAGCTCGGGAAGATTCGCATCCTCACCGGGATCTCAGGATTTGTTCCTACCCAAAGCTGTGCTGACGTAAAATTCAGTTCGGGCCGACTAACGTTTGCTGAACTGGAAGCGACGGCGTGCGCCAGGCTGACCGGGTTTCTTACGCTCGACTTCGCGGGCGTCGCGGGTGAGGAAGCCGGCGGCCTTCAGGGTAGAGCGGTAGGCCTCTTTGTCCACCTCGCACAGTGCGCGGGCGATTCCGAGACGAACGGCCTCTGCCTGACCTTTGGTACCACCACCTACGAGGGTAACCTTGATGTCAAACTGACCTGCAGTGCCGGTGACCTCAAGGGCCTGGTTGGCGATGTACTGGAGGGTTCCCTCTTTGAAGTACTCTTCCATGGGGCGGTCGTTGATAACGAACTTGCCCGTGCCGGCGACTACATAAACACGAGCGACAGCTGATTTACGTCTTCCAAGGGCGTGTTTCTGTTCCATGTGCTCTGTTTAGATTTCGTTAAAGTTAATTTGTTTGGGGTTCTGGGCCTGGTGCGGATGCTCGGCGCCTGCATAGACATACAGGTTGTTGATGAGCTTGTCACCAAGACGGGTCTTCGGGAGCATGCCCTTCACAGACCGACGGATGAGTTCGGCAGGCCGGGATGCGAGGATCTCGCGGGGCGTGGTGAAGCGCTGGCCACCGGGATAGCCGGTGTAGCGGGTGTAAACGCGGTCGGTCATCTTCTTGCCGGTGAGACGGATCTTGTCGGCGTTGACGATGATGACGTTGTCACCACAGTCCACATGCGGGGTGTAGCCGGGCTTGTTCTTGCCACGGAGCACGAGGGCCACGCGGGAAGCCAGGCGACCGAGCACGAGGTCGGTTGCATCAATGACGAGCCACTCCTTGTTTACAGTTGCCTTGTTCAGGGAAACTGTTTTGTAGCTAAGTGTGTCCACTGTCTTGATTATTAATGGTTTAACATAAAAAGTTGCGATCCCCCTTATTCCAGAGGGACCGCAAAGGTAAGAATTATTTGTCAGAAAAGCAAATTAGTCAGTCTCGTTTGACGTATCCGCTCAATTTCAGGGAGCTGGTCATCACCTCTCCCCCGTCCGAAGCGAGCACGGTGAAACGGTGTTCCTGCCAGGCATTGAGTCGGTCGGTGAGCAGCACCGCCCTGACAAGGGCCTTCTGCCCGGGCCGGATGGCCTTTTTCTCATACTGCACCTGCAGGCAGCTGCAATACGTGTGCACATCCAGGATATGGACAGGCTTGGAACTGATATTGGTGCATTCGAAAACCGCTTTCACGGGTCCGCTGCGGAAGCTGAGCGTGTCAAAGACGACGGCTTTCCTGTCAAATGAAAGGACTGGTGCGGTCTGCGCAGCGGCCCAGGCCCCTGCGGCAAACCACACCAGAATGGTCAGTAGGATTTCAGTACGCAGCCTCATCAGAACGGGCACTTCTGGTTGTCAAGCCAGTTGATGCTGCCGCTGGGATGGGCATTGTGGCCGTGGCCGGTCTCGTCAAGGACCGTTCCGTCGTCCTGCAGGGTGCCGTCGAACTTCCAGTAAGCCAGCAAGCCTTCGGAAGTGGGATCGACGTAGCAGACACCGGCCTGGAGTTCGGCAGCGCTGCGGGCGACCGTCCACAGGCGGCACTCGCTCAGGCAGCCCTTGTAGGTCCAGTGGGTACCGTAGCTGCGGCCGATGGCGAAGGTGTCGTCCCAACCGTGTCCGCCATAGGACATGGCCAGGTTGATGACACCGCCGGTGGTCGGCTTTTCGATCTCAAGGTTGCCGTTCAGGTAGAAGCGGACCTTGGAACCGTCGTAAACCACGGCAATGTGGTACCAGACGTCGTTCTCGAAGGTTTCCTCGAAGGTGGACTCGTAGTGCGGCTTTTCATCCGGATGATACGGGGTGCCGATGGAAACCTTGGCGAAATTCAGTTTGTTGGCCGGGATGCTGGAACCGTCGCCGAAGCGAAGGAGCAGGCTCTCATGGCTGCCCATGATGGGGTTGATGGAGGATTCGGCGATGGAGGTGGACAGGTTGGCCGGGCGCACCTTGATCTCGAGGGTCATGGCGTTCAGGGCCCACACCGGGCTCACGACCTCGGTGCCGTCCTTGTCCTCATCGTAGAAGGAAGGGACATCGAACCAGGCGCCGCCGCGGAGCTGGGCCACCTTGCTCGTCATCACCTTGTTCAGCATGACATAAGCCGTGCGGGAAGACTCCAGGACGCCCAGTCCGTCACCCTCGACACTCTTGATGGTGACGGGGAGGCAATACTGGTAGCCGAAGCTCAGGTCGTCGGAATTGGCCGTCAGCTTGGCCGGCGTCGAGACAATCTTGCCCGATTCGATGGTCACGTCACCACCTTCGAGCGAGTAGCTGCCTTCCGGAGGGAGGACATAGCTGCCGCCCACCTGGTTGTTGTAGGCCTCCAGCAGGCTGGGATCGGGAGCGATCTGCACTTTGACCGGATTCACGGCCTTGGCGCTGGACGAGACGGTGAGGCCGATGCTCTGCTCCCCTTCGATATTGAACTGGATCGTAGGGGTCGTGAGCGTGCCGGTCATGTAGACCGCATCGCCATATTCGGGCTCTTTCTTGCAGCCTGTCAGGCAGACGGCAAGGGCGAGCGTCAGAAAGATATACTTTTTCATGGTTTTCATAGCTTATTTAGTGAACACACCCAATTCGTACATGCCGAAGTAGTTGCTGTGCATGGTAACACGGAGATGGGTCATGGGAACAGCCTTGTACAGGCCGCAGACACCGTCGGAATTGAGGTTCGCCATGGTGCCGGTGCTCATCGAAGCCGTACCCAGCTCAATGAAGTTGGTTCCGTCGGTGCTGTAAGCGACATCGTAGTCCATGCAAGGCAGGTCGGTCGGATTCACGCGGACGCCGGACACATTCAGCGTAGTGCCGAAGTCGACGATGATATTGGTCACACGGGCTCTCCAGGAATAGAACTGATAATGGCTTACACCGTCGCGGGTCACGTCATTGTCGATGATCGAGTGGATATCCTTGCTGCCGTAGACAGAGTGGGAAGGAACATCGGCCGTGACGCTCCAGCCGCTCTTGTCGGTCACTTCAGTGCCGGGGGCGCTGGTGATGCCGGACAGCAGATAGACATAGGAGTTGGTGATGACCACATAGGCCACGGAATTCTCGCTCATCTTGACGCCGTCACACTTGAGGGCGATCGGAGCCAGATAACCGGCATTGTCCATCAGGCCGCTCAGGTCGCCCTTCAGGCTCACCGTGAACGGGGCCGATGCCATCTCGCCGGCCGCAATCTTGGCCGGGGAGCCGCTGATATTCAGATTCTCGGCAGGAAGAGCCACATAGGAAGTACCGTTGGCGGCATTGAAGGCAGCCACCAGGGAGCCGTCATATTCGGCCGACACCTGATAACCGGCGGCGGAGGAGAGGGTGGTCATGGCCGTGAAGTCGGCGGTGAACTCGCTGGTGTGCTTGTCAGAGGCCATGTTGTGGATAATCTTTCCTTCGAAGGGTGCGCTTGCGGAAACGGAAATCTCGGCTTCGGTGGTGGTCACCTCGGTAATGTTGAAACCGGTGAGGCCGTATCCCCAGCTCAGGTAAGAGCCGTGAATCGTGAAGCGGATGTAACGGGCCGGCACATAGTCATAGAAGGCCACGGCCTGCACGGTAGCATTCCCTTCTTCTGTGGTAATGGTACCGTCGCCTTCCGTATTGCCGAAGGAGGTGAAAGTGGTTCCGTCGGTGCTGTACATGAAATCAGAAGCATTTGCATAGCCGTAGGCAGTGTAAATCTTCAGACCCGTGATGAGGTGCTCTTCATGCAGGTCGACCGTAATGACCTGGCCATCCGTCAGATCCGGATAGGAAGCACCCCAGCTGTAGGATCCGTCACCTGTGAAGTAGGCTTCGTAGCCGTCCACGTCGGCCGTCCATGCGGAACGGTCGGCGGGAGAGGAGCCCACGAGCTCGCTCAGAGCGGTGATTTTACGGATGAGGCTGTGCTCGGTCGTCACTTTCAGGATATAGGTTCCGTACTCCTCGCTCACGGAGCCGCCTTTTGCCTCCAGCCGGTATGCGGCCAGATAAACAGGCTCCTGAAGGGCGGAGAGGTCCCCTTTGAGGGCAAACTGGACAGAGTCTACGGACGTACGTTCGCCGGCGGGAACGGTCCACTCCAGGGCAGCCGATTCATCGCCGTACTTGGACAGGGCGATATAGCTTTCTTCCAGGATGGGGTAAGTGGTTCCTTCGGAGGCATTGTAAGCTTCGGCGGCGGCTTTGTCGTAGGTCAGGGTGGCCCGGATTTCGTCGTGCTTGGCTTTGTTCACCTTGATGGGGAACACGCTGCTGAACTTGGAAGCGGACAGGATAGACCGGTGGAGAACCTGGGCTTCGTCGTATTTGTGGTCAAGATAAGTCAACGTCTCGGGGGCGTCCACGGTAAGCGTGTACGGGTCTTCCCGCGTGCAGGAAGCGAGGCTCACGAGTGCTGCGATGGCAGCGAAAACAGTTAATTTTTTCATTTGGCTTCCTCCCGTTATTTGGTAACTGCAGGATTCTGGATCTGAATGCAATGGCGGAACAGCCAGTAGGGTTCCGGATTGGATTCAGTGATGAAGTAGTCACGCTGACCGTAGTAGGCGCCGAATCCGCCCTTGTGGCCTTCTTCGGGCTCCCAGGAAGCCTGGGTAATCATCTGCTCGGGGACATTCTTGTTCCAGTTGTCACCCCAGTTGACGCAGTAGATGGTCTTCTCGGTAGGCGTGTCACCGCGCTTGGAGGGGGTATAACCGCCATAGTTCTGGTGCACATAGTAGTCCACGTACGGATGCAGGCCGGGTTCGGTGCGGCCGGTGCCGTCGTACATGAGGATCTTGTTCACGTCGGTCTCTTCCTTGCCGAAGCGCTCCTGGATCAGGGCCAGGCGCTCTTCCTTGGTCTGGTCGGGGTTCGGGCCCATGTATTCGCCGAGCTTCTTCATGAAGCGGACGAAATACTCGCCGTTCAGCTTGTCGCCTTCCGGCTCATAGTCGGCATCGAAGCCGTCCAGCTTGGCTTTGAAGATCTGGTCCACATAGTACATGGCGTACATGTCGATGGCTTCGCCGATTTTCTCTTCGCGGGCCTGACGTTCCTCGGCCGTGTCCTGAGGCATGGCCTCGGCGGCGTTCAGGGCCTGTTTGAAGTCGTGGGAATCATCTTCCGCCCAAAGACGGACAATGGCCACGTAGATGATCTTGGTCCCCTGGACCTGCTGGGCCCAGCGGAGCTGCTCCCAGAGTTTGGTATTCTCCTGGGGAGGGATACCGCCGCCCCATACCGAAGCGATGTCCAGGCTGTCCGGCAGACCGTCGAAACGGATGGCCATGGAGTTCTGGGCGCTCCACTGTGCGAAGTACATATAGGAGACTTCGTGCGGAGTGGACTTCCACTCACGCAGGTTCTCGTAGTAGGCGTCGGTATAGTGGTTCGGCTTCTGGATAGCAAGGGGTTCTATCTTCGTGTCGCAGGAAGCCACCAGGACTGCGGCGGCCAGAGCGGCAAAAATATATTTGATTGCTTTCATTTTACGAACTTGTTTTATCTTTTAACATCCCACCACAGACGGGTACCGGCGGAATCATTGCCTCCGAGGAGGGTGACGGCAGCCTGCGTGTTCTTCGAGTTGTTGTCATACTCGGTGGAGGGGAATTTGAGGCGGGAGATCATCTCGCCGCTGGCCACCTCCGTCTGGTTCGAGTAAGAGCTGATACGGACCCAGCCCGGATAACCGGTACGGCGCATTTCGCTCCAGGCTTCCTGCCCGTCAGGATACAGGGCAATCCACTTCTGGACCATGATGCGTTCCAGCATGGTATCCTCGTCGGCTTCTTCATCCCAGGCAACCGGAAGCATGGAAAGCATGTCGGAGACGCTTGTCGAGCGGTTGTTGTAGGGATCCGTGAAGGAAGCGAGCGGGAGGTTGGTGCTGTTGGACATGTATGCATCTGCGCCGGAAACCCCTGCGGAAGCGAAGGAGGCGGCGATACCGGCCTCATAGTATTCCTTTACGGAAAGGTCGCCGATATCGAAGCGGAGCTTGGCTTCGGCCATCAGGAAATAAGCCTCGGCAGCGTGCATCCAATGCATGTCGCTGTTCTGCACGAAGTTGGGACGGGAAGAATTGTTCAGATAGTTGTTCTTGTTGACCCGGGAGATACCGTTGCGCACGCCTTTGTACAGGCCGGAGCTGACGGCAGGCTGGAAGTAAGCGGCGACACGGGGATCGTTATAACCATTGAGGTAGCAGTCCATGGTGGCGCTCATGTGCTCGTCGTCCCAGCTGGTACCGATCTCCCAAAGGGGATGACGGAACGTAAGGACGGCGCTCTGGTGGACGGCGGCATCGTCGTCCTTGGAGGCCATCAGGCCATAGGCATTGCCGACAGCGGCTTCAATCTCGGCCTTGGCTTTCTCTTCGGCCACGTTGGAAACGCGCATGGCCATTCTCAGACGGACCGTGTTGGCGAACTTGATCCACTTGCTCACATTGCCGCCGTAGACATTGTCATAGTCGGCCAGGTAAGCGGCGGAATTGTTGTTGGCATATTCAGTCAGGACGTCGATGGCGGCGGCGATCTCTTCGAACATCTGCTCGTAAACCGCCTCCTGGGAGTCGTATTCTACCTGAACGGCGGTTCCGAACTTGCTGTAGGGAATGGGGCCGTACATGTCGGTGATACGCTGCATGGCGAAGACCTTGATGACCGTAGCCATGGCGCGGGCGGGAGAGAATTCGTCGGTAGCGTCGTAGATGGCCTTCCAAGGCTGCATGATCTTTTCGTATGCATCGTTGAAAGGAGCGTCGTACCAGCCGTAGTACAGGGCATAGTGGTCATTGTTGCTGGGAGCATAACCCCAGGAAGTAATGGCAGCGAAATAGCTGGCGAACAGGTCCCCTTCCAGGGCCTGGGTGATCTGATAGCGGCCGCCCATGTTCTCGCCGATGGCGAAGACACCTCTTTCCATCTGCGCGAAGTAAGCGCCGGTATTGAGGTTGTCGTACTGCATCTGGTCGGCAGTGGCCTCATCAGGATTGTGATTGAACTCCTCGAACCGGGCAGTACACGAAGAGAGCAAAGCGATGACTGAGAGAGCAATCAGGGAAAATGTCTTTTTCATAGTCCTTGTCCTCCTTATTCGTTAACGATACTGACAGTGACACGGCGGTTGGCTTCCGGAGATGCGGAGGCATTCCAGTCACCCTCGCCCACTTTCACGGTGATGCGGGAAGCAGGGATACCGGCTTCCTGCAGCTTCTTGGAGACATTCTCTACGCGCTGGGCGGAGAGACGGCGGTTGGTTTCGGCGGAACCGGTGGCCGTGTCGGCATAACCGGTGACGGTGATCTTGGCATCCGGGTAGGCTTCCAGGGTCTGGAAGATGCGGCCCAGCTTGAAGATTTCGTCTTCGGCCAGGGTGGCCTTGCCGATGGTGAAGTTGATGTCTTCCTGGTAGACGCTGCCCTTGGGAGCGACTTCCTTCACGACTTCTTTCACGACTTCCTTCTCCACGACCTTCTCGACCACTTTCTCAACCACTTTGGGTTCTGCGGCCACGTAGGGGGCTACGTAAGCGGGGACTTCCACGTCGGCCTTCTTGGCGTTGGTGCCGAAGGTGACCTTGGCGGAGAAGCCCAGGCTGCGCATGCTGGGCAGCATGAAGTAATCCATGCCGTCGAAGCCGGTAGCGGTGGAGGCGGTGAGCTGCGGATCGTAAGGAGCCTTGCAGTAGAACATCAGGAGGTTATGGCCGATGAAAGCCACATTCAGGTTCTGCATCCAGGAAACCCACTTGTTCACCGGGATATCATAACCCAGGGAGAGTTCCTGCAGACGGACGTTGGTGGCATCGTAGACATACATGCTGCCGATACCGGAACCGACGAACTCGTAGTATTTCTGTGCAGCGGGGACCAGGCCGCCGTTCACCATGACACCGCCGGCGTCACGGGCATCGGCACTGACCTTGGAGGTGCCGTAGGCATCCATCAGGCCCTGGGTGAGGGACACGCCCACACCGCCCAGACGGGCGCTGACGAGGAAGTTCAGGCTGAGGCCGTTCCAGGAGAAGGAGTTGCGCCAGCCGATGTTGTGCTTGGGCTGGGAGTTGCCGGCATAGATATAACCGTCCTTGTAGGGACCGGCGTTGGAGGACTTCATGACCTCGTTGGTCTGGTAGTCCACATAGATGTAGCCGCGGTTGTCTTCCTGGAGGGAAGTGACATAGAGGTCACCCATGGAGCCGCCTTCGGTAATCATGGTCTTGACACTGCCCAGATCCACCAGCGTCAGGTGATCCTGGGAGATCTCGATTCCGTTGGAAAGGGTGGTGGGCTTCAGCAGCTGGACCACCTTGTTCCGGTTGGCGGAATAGGTAAGCGTAGAATTCCACATGACACGGCCGATGGGCTGGTTCACGCTCAGGTTCACCTCGATACCCTTGTTGTCGATCTGGCCGCCATTGATATAGATGGAGCTGTAACCGGACGAGCTGGGAAGGGCCGGGTTGAAGAGCTGGTTGAACGTGGAAGTCTTATACAGGGATACATTCAGGTTGATCTTGTCTTCCCAGAAATGGCTTTCGAGACCCACTTCCCATGCATTCGTGCGCTCAGGCTTGATGTCGCTGTTGGGATAGGTCGTGGAGGTGGCGGGAGTACCCGATTCGAGCGGATAGCTCTGGAAGGGGATGAAACGCTTGGGAGCGTTACCTACCTCACTGTAAGACCCGCGGAGTTTGAGGAAGGACAGGAAGTTGCCCTTGATGCCGGGGATCAGGTCGGTCAGGATGGCCGTCAGACCCACGGAAGGATAGGCCACGTAGCTGGCGCCGGTTCCGGCAAGGGCGGAAGCCCAGTCCATACGGCCGGTCACATCCAGGTAGAGTTTGCTCTGCCAGCCCAGCTGGGCGGTGGCGAACAGGCTCTGAACCTGGTCGTGGTACTGGCTCTCGTCGGGTTTGATGCTGGCCACGTTCAGGTTCCGCAGGGTGAAGAGGTTGGCCACCGAATTGAGGTTGCCGCCTACGGAGAAGAACTTGTAATTCACATCCTGGAAGGAAGCACCGGCAGCGCCCACGAGGGTGAAGTCGCCGAAGCGCTTGTCCAGGTTCAGCATGACGTCGGCATAAATCTGGCGGGTAATCTCGTCATTCTTCTGATAGAAGCCGAATTTCTCTGCGAAAACACCGTCCGTAGAGGCCGAATACTTCTTTTCGTAAAGGCCGGACGTGTAGTCCATCTTGGCGCGGCCGCTCAGGGACAGGCCCTTCACGATTTCATAGGTGAGTCCGCCGTTGATCATGAAACGGTTCTTGGTATTCACCAGATTGTCGCGGTTGATGGTCCAGTAAGGGTTCTGCAGGCCAAGACCCTGGTTGCCCCAAGGCCAGTACTGGGTCTTGAAGCCGCGGGACTCGTCGTACATCTCGAAGAGCTGGTAGGTACCCAGGCTGTAGCTCGGAGAAAGCAGATAAGTGGCTACGATCGGATTCATGTACTGACCCTCGGACACCATGTTCTGCTCATGGATGTTCATGAACATGGCAGCGAGGTCCAGGCGAAGTTTTTCAGTGAGTTTAGTCGTATTGCGAATCGCGAAGTTGTAGCGGTTGAGGGCGTTGTTGGGGACGATACCCTCGGCATTGGTCGCAGCCATGGAGAGGAAGGTCTGGTTCTTCTCGTTTCCGGAGGACACCGTCACGGCATTCGTGGTATTGTAGCCGGTCTGGAAGAAATCCAGCGGATTGTAGCTGCTGGGAACGGCCAGCTTGTTGCCCCAGGACTTGAATTCACCGGGAGCGGCGCCGTAGGTGTTCTGGAATTCCGGCGTCACGAACGGGCTGTAGAAGGACGTGCTGTTGGAGTAAGACACGCGCAGCTGTCCGTCCTCACCTTTCTTGGTGGTGATCAGGATGACACCATTCTGCGCCTCGCTGCCATACAGGGCCGATGCCGCCGCACCGCTGAGGACGGAGATGTTCTCGATGTCCTCGGGGTTGATCATGGAAGCGCCGTCACCCGACTGGCCCATGCCGCTGAAATAGTCTTCAGGCTGGCCGGTCTGGAGGGAGGGCATCGGAATACCGTCGATCACATACAGGGCATTGTTGTTGTTGGAAATGGACTTTGCGCCACGCATCACCACCTTCACGCCGCCGCCGATACCGGCAGAGCTGGAGTTGATCTGAACGCCCGCCACCTTGCCGGCGAGGGTGTTCATGAAGTTGGCATCCTTGACAGTGGTCAGTTCGGCCGATTTGATTTCCTGCACATTGTAGGAAAGGGCTTTGGCTTCCTTGCGGATACCCAGTGCCGTCACGACGACGCCCTCCAGGAGGTTGCCGTCTTCGACCAGCGTGACATTGATAACCGTACGGCCTGCGATATCCACGACCTGGTCCGTCATCCCGATGTAGGAATAACGAAGCTGCGTGGCATTTTCAGGAACGGTCAGGGTGTAGTTACCGTCGAAGTCCGTCACGGCACCGATGGTGCTCTGGCCCTCGACAACTACGCCGGCCCCGATGAGCGGATCGTTGTTCTGGTCAACTACCTGACCGGATACAACTCGTCCGCCACCCTGGGCAAACGCCAGTGCAGCGGAGAGGAACAACGATGCAACTACGAGGCATACTTTACGTAAGCTGTTGTTACACATTAGTTTAAGAATTGGTTAATACTATGTTAGTTGAGGTTTTGGTTCGTTGTCGGGCGCAAAGATAGTATTAATATTTAAAACGCAAAAACATTTTAACGCTAAAGTTTTATTAGATTATTTTAGCATAAACTGAAAAATCCTAACAAATAAAAAGCCCCGCCCTTTCGGGACGGAGCTTTAGAAACAATAGGAAGTACCGGTTACGGCAGGGCCACGTCTTCCCAGGTAATGTCGCCGCCGATGGAGGTGACAGGGTGGTTGTGGCCGGAGTGGTCAGCCACGGTGTTGCCTTCCCCTTCGTTGAACTTCCAGTAGGCCAGCAGACCTGCGGTGCCCAGCTCTTCGGTGTCGTACTCGTACATGTGCTCGGCAATCTCTTCGGCCGTGCGCACGACATTCCATACCCTCATTTCGGCCACTGCGCCGTCGAAGTAACGGTTGTTCGTGGAGCCGTCCAGGTAAGAGGCGCCGATACGGCACTTCTGGCTGTTGGTACCGGCGATACGGGCCTGGGCAGAGATATTGTGCTCTTCCAGCAGTTCGCCGTTCAGGTACAGATAACCCTTCCGGTTGGGATAGTCCCAGACCACGGCCAGGTGATACCATTCTCCGGCGTCGAACTTAGCCTGGGTCTGCCAGTTGCCGCCGGCGACTTCCAGCTGATTGTCGGCCAGCGGGGCCACGTCACCGATTCTCAGGAGCCAGTAGCCCTCCACGCCGAACAGCGAGTTCACGGCCGACCCGTTGCCGCCCTTGAAGGCGTCCCCGCGCATCAGGCACTCGAAGGTGAGCACAGTCTGGTTGGAGACCCAGTTGCGGGGCAGTTCGAAGTAGATGCCCTTGATGTTGGCAGCGGTCTGCACAAGGGCCGATATCTTCTCACGCACCTTGATAGTGGCGCTGGCGCTGACAGAACCCACTGTCGCCGTGATGACGGCGTCACCCTCGGCAAGGCCGGTCACGACCCCCTCCTCGTCGACGGTGGCGACGGAAGTATTACTGGACGACCATTTCAGGTCCCAGCTGTCGGTAAAGTCCTCGGGGGAACCCGAAGCCTTCATCTTGAAGGTTTTTCCCAGCTTGAGTTCACGCTCTTCCACATTCAGGACAATGCCTTCCAGGGGAACGTCGACAAACACATCACAGGTGTCGCGGTACTGGTGCCAGCCCGCAATGACCTGCGTCCGGCCGCCGGCAACCGGCGTCACCAGACCGTCCTTGACGGTAACAATGCCGGCATCCTGGGAGCGCCAGAAAAGCTCGGCGCCGTCACCCAGGCCTTCGGCCTTGCAGGTGAGCTGGGCTGTCTGATCCTTGGTGAGGGTAAGCTCGGACTCGCTGAGCGTTACCACCACAGCGGGGCCCTGAGGTTCCGCATTTTCCTTCTTCTTGTCGCTGCAGGCTGCAATGGCAAGGGCTGCGGCGACCAGGGTGAAGATTGCAAAAAATCTTTTCATAATTTCATCTTGTTATTCTATCGTACCTTTCAGCAGGATGGGGCTGAGGGCTTTCCCGTCGGCCCGGATCACGATCCGGTCGGTGAATTCACCGCTCGGGAGGCCCTTTGTCTTATAGCTGACCTCCAGCGTGGTGCGCTCGCCGGGAGCAAGGGTCTTCCGGCCCAACTCCCCTTTCACGCGGCGGCTGCTTTTCCAGGAAAGCGTCACCGGCACCTGGGAGTCATTGTACAGGACAATGCTGCGACGGACCACTTCCCCGGCGGTGCGCCGGCGAAGCCCCACGGTTTCCAGCTCGGTCCGGATTCCCGCTCCCAGATGGAAAGGGAAACGGATTTCGGACGGCGTCTGGTCCCGCCGGACATACCCGTGCACCTGGATGGTGTTCAGTTTGCGGTAATCGCCGTTGGTAGACACCACTGTCAGGTAGCGTTTCTGCTCTCCGTAGGTCTGGGAAGGGTCGAAAGTCACCTTCACAGTCCCCTTCTTTCCGGGCCCCACGGCGCTGCGGGAATACACCGGGACGGTGCAGCCGCACTGCGGGCGGACATCCAGGAGGGTCACCGGCTTGCCGGAAACATTCTGGAAAGAGAAGGTCACCTCCACGGGGCCGCCGTCGTAGCGGACGGTGTCAATTTCAATGGTGGAGGGCGTAAAGAGCAGCAGACGGGCGTCTTTCTCCCGGGCAGAGGAAACCACCCAGGAAAAACCCGCCAAAAGGCACAATATGAGCTTGTTACTAGTCAAGGATAGGACAGGCTACACCTTCGACGATGGCATAACTGCTGGAGACAACCGCATCATAACCGTTTCCGGTCAGGTCCTCGAACACCGTGTTGGTGCCCTTGACCACCGTCTCGTCCAGTTTCCAGTAGGCAACCAGGGCGTCTTCGGCAGCGGCCTTCTTGGGGTCGGAGATAATGCACTGGTTGTTCATGAGTTCCACGGCGGAGAGGGCGCGGTTCCAGACGCGGGCTTCACTCAGCACACCGTCCAGCTGACGGCCGTCGGAAGAATAGCCGATGTGGAAACCGCCGGCCCAGTCCCAGGCCAGGTTGATGGCGCTCTTGCCGGCCGAAGAGACCTCGGTATCCAGCACGCCGTTCACATACAGACGGGCGGTGGAGCCGTCGTCCACGATGGCAATGTGGTACCAGGTGTTCAGGTCGAAGTGCGTCTGGGAGGTGATGGACACGCCGCGGCCGGCCAGCTGCAACTGGTTGGGATCGCAGGAGATGTCACCGAAACGGAGCAGGAAGTTCTCTTCCACGCCGATCAGGGTGGAGATATACGGGTTCCGGCTCTGCCAGCCTTCGGGCTTCACGCGGATTTCCATCGTACAGGCGCCCATATCACTCAGGGAGGACTTGTGCAGCATGGTGGGAACGGTCAGATAGCCCCGCTGGTTGAAGTCCACGCCTGTGGTATGGATGA
This sequence comes from Bacteroidales bacterium UBA4231, assembly GCA_002396335.1. Taxonomy (GTDB): domain Bacteria; phylum Bacteroidota; class Bacteroidia; order Bacteroidales; family UBA932; genus Cryptobacteroides. Next base: position 28,121 of record DGXN01000035.1, on the reverse strand, counting down.
CGGATTTGAGGATGGCATACATGTACTCGTTCCCCACGATGGGAGCCTGTCCGTTGGACGCGCTCTTGATCTTGAACGGGACGCAGTACGTAACCCCTTCCTCAAAACTGTCCTGGGAAATGATGGACAGGGTAAAGGCCGACGACACATTCCCCTTGGCAGGAATGGTCACCTGCCCGTTCTCCAGCTTGTAGCTGTCGGAAGGAAGCATCTGGAACGAGGTTCCGTTAATCTGGTTGTACGTGTCCACAGCCGCTTCGTCAATCACCACGTCCACTTTCACATCTTCCTTTGCCAGGGCGGAAGAAGTGACCGTGAAGGAGGCGTCGGTAGGGCCGTCCACATACAGGGACACTTCAGAGGAAGCCTCGGAACCCGTGAAATACAGCACATCCTGATAGCCGATGGATTTCTGGCAACCCGTCAGCAAGGCCAGGACGGCCAGGGTATTCAATACTTTTTTCATATTCGTGTTCCTGATTTATTCGTAAATGTAAAACTGCACAAGACGACGGTAGGTGCCGTATTGGCTGCCCAGGTACAGACGTACCGCAGCAGTCACCTTCACATACTGCATCTCGAGCGGGACGTAGAAACCCACATTGGCACCCATGTCGGAGCCGATGTACAGGTCCTCTTCCTGGTCAATTTCCATCTCCTCGTAGTTCTCCCCGTCCGTGCTGTAAGCTATCTTCGTGATAATTACATCCGTGTAGCCATAGGAAGCATACATGGAAAGGAGCTTGATGCCGGCCACATTGTGGACCGCCTTCATGTCCACCGTAAAGGTGAGCGGATTGTCGGACGGGAAAGTGGCACCGGAAGTGTTGGAACTGGTGAAGATGTTCCCAAGATTGGTAATGCCGTCGGAAGTAGTGGCGGTCCAGCCGGTACGGGCGGTCACCAGCGAGCCGTCAATGTCGTCCACGGACTCGATGGGTTTCACCAGTTTCTCGGTGATGTTCACCACGACATACAGCACGTTGCGCTTCTGGGAGAGGTCCAGTTCCTGGCACTCCAGACGGAGGGGAACCAGGTAGTTCTCGTCCGTGAGGCCGGAAATGTCACCGCCCAGACGGAAGCGGACATATTCCGTGGAAAGGCGCTCGTTCTCGGCAATGTGCACGGTGGCGGAGCTGCTGGGAACGAAAGGTTCCTCCACTTCGGGTTCCGGTTCCGTAGTTTCGTCGCCGGTATCCTCTTTCTCCACGGGAGCGGGTTTCACATAAGCGCTCACGCTCAGGTTTTCCGCCGGGAGAATCTTGTAGGAGGTTCCTTTGGCTTTGTTGTAAACGGCTACATCGTCGGCGCTCACCGTCAGGGTGGCGGTGGCGGGAACATGGTAGCTGGTATTCACGTTCACCTGATAGAATTTCTCCAGGGTGATGTATCCGGTGGGAATCACCACAATATTGGAGCGCTGGGGCGTGTCGATGCCGGCCTCGGCCACGTAGACCAGGGTCGCGGGGGCTTCGACCACCTTCTGGAAGTTCTGATTCTGCTCGCAGGAAGCGAAAAGAAGCGCCGCGACGGGCAGGAGTAAAGTGATAATCTTTTTCATTTCCTTCCTGTTTTACTCGGTTACTGAAGGATTCTGGATCTGGATGGCGCGGCGGATGTGCCCGTAAGGCATATCCTTGTCGGCACCGGATTCAGTGGTGTTGTAGTCACGCTGGCCGTGGAAAGCGGCGAACCCGCCCTTGCGGCCACCCTGTGAAGGATTGAAAGCGGCGAACTCTTCAATGCGACCGCCCGTGGTCCATGTGTCACCTACGTTCTCACACACGATAATCTGGGAATTGGTCCAGCCGGTGGAGGGGTCGTCGGTAAGCGGGTAGTCGCTGTCGGTAGTACGGGAAGCTCCGCCGGTGCCGCCGTATTTCTGATGGATCCAGTAGTTGCAATACTTGGCATACTGCGGACCGTTCATGAAACGGGTGTTGCGGTCGATGATCAGGAGTTTCGAGGGGTCGTCAGAGAGGGGGCCAAGATACTGGGCCAGATACTGGAGGAACGTCAGGAAGCGGTCGCCGTCCAGGGCGTCGCCTTCCGGTTCCCAGTCCAGGTCGTACCCGTCGATGTCGTTCTCCCAGACTTCCATCAGGAGATAGTCGGCGGCGAAAACGCACCACTCGGGATACTCATAGACAGCGTCGCCGTCTTCCTCACTGCCGGAAACCAGCGTGCGGGTGGGGTTGGCCATCATGTCAGCCCTCAAGGCAGTGATGCCGGCGCTCAGGGCAGCGGTCTCGGCAGCGGCGGCAGCGGCATCGGCAGCCGATTCGGCCGCTTCTTTCGCTGCGTCTTCCGGTGACTTTTCGGCGTCGATGAGCGTTTGGTACGTGGACTCGTAGACAGCGGTGTAATTGGCGTCATACTCCGTGCCGTATGTAGCATTGTACGCATTCATGAACACCGGAATCTTGGCCTGCTTGGCCCAGGACTGGCTGTAGTAGTTCACCCTGCTCGGGGCAAGGCGGATAATCTTACAGGCTACCACCTTGGTGCCCTTGAGTTTCCGCATCGCATGCATCTCGTCGTAGTCCAGGGTGCCCTTCTTGGGGAAACCGCCCCAGAGGTTCACCACGTCCACGGAATCCGGAATACCGGCAAAGCGGAAAGCGGGAGAATAGGGCGTACCATAGTCGCCGAAGAAGATGTAGGCGATGGAGTGGTCGCTCTCTTTGTAAGCACGGAGGGCTGCATAATAGTCGTCCGTGTATTGCAAGGCCGGCTGCATGTCAAAAGGCACGGGATCTACCGTACAGCGGGAGAAAGTGCCGATCGTGAAGGCTGCGAGGGCCAGGGTAATGATTGTCTTTTTCATCGTTCAATCACGTTTAGAAACGGGGATTCTTGTCCCACCACAGACGGGTGCCGCCATTGTCTCCGCCATTGTTTGCAGATTCCTGGCGAAGGAGGGCGATGCCTGAGGTGAGGTTGGCACCATTGGCCTGGGATTCCTCGATGGGATAAGGCAGACGACGTACCTGCAAGTCGGTATTGATGGTACCGCCGCTGTTGTTGGTACGGACAGGAATGACACGGGGATAACCGGTACGGCGGAATTCGGCCCAGGCCTCTTCGCCTTCCGGGAAGCCGGCCAGATACTTCTGGGTGATGATCTGCTCCAGATGGCCTTCATCCTCGCTCTGGCTGTCCCAAGCGACAGAGACGGCGGTGAGCGCCGTGTTGTAAGAGTTGCCGGAGGTAACCGGGTCGGTGTAGGTCCCCACAGGATCGGTAACGGCGAGATAGGTGTCGGCACCGCTCACGCCCCACAGTTCAAAGGACTTTTGGACACCGGCCTCGTAGTTTTCCTGAGCCTGGGCGGCGTCGCCCGTGCGCAGGTAGTATTCGGCCTTCAGGAAGAAGCTTTCGGCACCGGACATCCACAGGAGCGGGTCGTCGTTGGTGCACTTGACTTTGGACCAGAGGGTGGACTTGGGATAGTCCGTGCTCACCGTGGCACCCATGCGCACGCCATAGTAATTGCCGTCGGAGCCGGCCGTGAAGAAAGCGGGGCGGCGGGGATCACTGTAGCTGTTCATGTAAGTGACGATGGTGGCACCGGCTTTGGCGTCGCCGTCATTGAAATTGTATTCAATCACGAAGATGGGGTTCTCCCACGCGCCGGAGCCCTTGTGGAGCATGGCGTTCTCGGTGAGAAGGCCGTTCTCGTTGGCGAGGGCGGCAGCCGCTTCGCTCTTGTACAACTCCTCGTTCACATAAGCGACACGGGTAGCCAGGCGCAGACGGAGCGTGTTGGCGAACTGGATCCACTTTACGGCGTCACCGTAAAAGACGCGGTCGAAGCCGGCGATCGGAGCAAACACCGTCTTGGGGGCGGCGCTCAGCAGGTCGATCGCCTCGCCCAGCTCTTTGAACATCTGGGTGTACACCTGCTCCTGGGAATCATAGGCAACGGTCAAGGAACCGGTCGTGAGCTGGCTGTAAGGAATGGGACCGTACACGTCGGTCACACGGCTCAGCACAGCCACTTTCAGGATGTCGGCCAAAGCCACGGCTTCGGGCGCTTCCTCACGGATTTCATTCAGGCCGATCCAAGGGCTGATGGCGCGGGTATAGGCGTCATTGAACATGGCTTTGGACCAGCCGTCGGGGTTCAGGTTATAGAGGTTGTTCTGGGCGAAACCGGAATTGGAGGCACCCTCGTAGTTGGCGAAGATGTTTCCGTTCAGGCCCTGGGCAACCTGGTAGTTGGCACTGCCGTATTCTTCCTGGTCGTTGTTCTGATAGGAAGGAATGACGTTGGCCATCATCTGGGCAAGCGGGGAACCGACTCTGAGACCGTCGTGGTCCAGCATCTCGTCCGTTGCCTGCTCCGGGTTGGTATTGCGGTCCGCAAAGTCGGCCACACAGGCGGTCATAGCCAGGGTGAGTACCGCAACAAGGATAGCGTTAAAATACTGTTTCATAATCATGGGGCCTCCTTATTCGTTAACGATACTGACAGTGACGCGGCGGTTGGCTTCCGGGGATGCATTCTTGTCCCAGTCGCCTTCACCGACTTTCACGCTGATACGGGAAGCAGGGATACCGGCTTCCTGCAGCTTCTTGGAGACATTCTCTACGCGCTGGGCGGAGAGGCGGCGGTTGATCTCGGCCGTGCCGGTAGCCGTGTCGGCATAACCGGTGACGGTAATCTTGGCGTTCGGGTAGGCTTCCAGGGTCTGGAAGATGCGGCCGAGCTTGAAGGCCTCGTCCTCGGTGAGTTTGGACTTGCCGATCGCGAAGTTGATATCCTCCTGATAGACACTGCCCTTAGGAGCGACGACAACTTCCTTCACGACCTCCACGGGAACTTCCTTCACGACTTCTTTCTCCACGATCTTCTCCACAACCTTGGGTTCAACGTAAGGAGCCACATAGGCGGGAGCCTCAACGTCGGCCTTCTTGCTCTTGCTGCCGAAGGTGACCTTGGCGGAGAAGCCGATGTTCCGGGTGGAAGGCATCATGAACAGGTCGATTCCGGCGCCGTAGTTGCCGGCGGAGGACACCTGCTCGGGATCGAACGGGGCCTTGCAGTAAATCATGGCCAGGTTGCGGCCCACCACGGAAAGGTTCAAAGCCTCGATCCAGGGGACCAGCTTGTTGATGGAAATCTGCCAGCCCAGGGAAACCTCGGCCAGGCGGACGTTGGTCATGGAATAGACGTAGTAGGCACCCAGGGCGTCCTGTCCGTTACCACCGGAAATGGCCTGGTAGTACTGCTGGGCGCTGTTGCGCAGGAGGCTCAGCTGGGTGTCGTTCAGGTCGCCCACCACGTTCAGCGGAACGCCGCCGTTGTCGCGGGCCTCTGCACTGCGCACCGACATGCCGTAAGCATCCAGGGCAGCCTCGGTGAGAGAAACACCCACACCGCCCACACGGGCCGTGATGAGGGCCGACGCCGTGATGCCGTTCCAGCTCAGCTGGTTGCGCCAGGAACCGGTCCACACAGGAGCCGTATTGCCGGCGTACATCATGGTGGCGGGAGTACCGTCGTGTTTGGCGGCGGTGACACCGGCACCGGTCGGGGAAGTCCAGATGAAGCCGTGCTCGTCGGTCTTCAGGCCGCTCACATACAGGTCACCTACCTGGCCGCCTTCGGTGAGCCAGAGCTTGGCACCGGACGAACCGCCCACGGACACCTCGGTGGAGCGGATGGGAATGCCGTTGTACTCGGTATCCAGGAGCTTCACGATCTTATTGATGTTGCGGGTGTAGATGAGATTGGTCTGCCACTCCACGGGGCCGATGTTCTGGGTGAACTGGCCGGCAAGCTCGATACCGCGGTTGTCAATGCGTCCGGCATTCACATACAGGGTAGCGTTGGTGGAGGAACCCGGGATGGTCGGGGTAAACACCTGGTCGTAGGTGCTGGCATTGTAGTACGTGGCATTGATCTGCAGCTTGCTCTTGAACAGGCGCACGTCGGCACCCACTTCCCAGGACTTGGTGCGCTCCGGACGGAAGTCGTCGGCGGCAGCCCAGGTATTGGTCTGCGGGACACCGGCGGTCACAGGATAGGTGGAGGTGGTGATATAACGGTTGATGGGGTTGCCCACCTCGGCATAGGAACCGCGGACCTTGGCGAAGGTAAGGAAGTCGGAATCAATGCCGAAGATGTCGGTCAGGATGGCCGACAGACCTACGCTGGGATAGAAGATGGGCTTGACGGTACCGTCGGCCTTGGCGAGCGGAGAGGCCCAGTCGTTGCGGGCGGTCAGATCAAGGAACACCATGTTCTTGAGGCCCAGCTGTGCCGTGGCGAAGACGCTCTGGATCTGGTCGCGGAAGGTTTCCTTGGTGAAGGCCTTGCCCGTCTCCATGTTGGTGAAGGTGAACAGGTTGGCCACACCCAGAAGGTCACCGCCGATGGAGGTGCCGCGGTAGAAGTAGTCTTCGATGGAAGCACCCAGGACGCCGTTCAGCTGGAAGACATTCTCGCCGAAGGTCTTGTGCAGGTTCACGAGGACGTCGGCATAGGTCTGCCGGGTCTTCATGTCGTCATAGTAGTAACGGCCGTATTTACCGGCGAACAGACCGTTGGAACCGGCATAGAACTTCTGTTCGGCGATGGTGGCATTGTAGTCGGTCCTTACGCGGGCCTGGATGTCCAGCCAGTCGGTAATGTCAAAGGTGAGGGAGCCGCCGGCCAGGAAGCGGTTCTTGGCCGTATTGTACAGGTTCCGGTTCACCAGCCAGAAGGGATTCTGCATGGACAGCTCGTTGGCACTCCAGAACTGGGTGGGGAAGTTGCGTTCCGGGTCGAAGCGCTCGTACACGGCATAGGCGTACAGGTTGTCGCTCGGGCTCATCAGGTACAGCGGGACCAGCGGGTTGTGGTACAGACCGCCGGCGAGCATGTTCTGCTCGTCCACCTTGATATACATGCCCAACAGGCTCAGGTGCATCCTGTTATTCAGGAAATCCACCGTCTGGCGGGCCGTAAAGTTGTACCGGCCGTAATTGTTGTTGGGGATGATGCCGTTGGCACCGTTCCAGCCGGCCGACAGATAGGTGCTGTAGTTCTTTCCACCCAGGGAAAGGGACACCGTGTGCGACTGGTTCACGCCCGTCTGGAAGAAGTCGTTGATACTCCAGGCCTGGACCACGTTCATCTTGCTGCCCCAGGAGCTGTACTGACCCAGCTTGGCGCCGTAGGTGTTCTGCAGACGCGGGAGCATGAACGGGGCCGAGAAGGTAGTGCTGTTGGAGTAGCTCACATGGACGCCATCCTCACCGGTACGGGAGGTGAGCATCAGAATACCGTTGGCGGCCTTGTAGCCGTACAGGGCAGCGGCGGAAGGGCCCACCAGGGCGCTCATGTCGGCCACATCCTCGGAGTTGAGCATGGCCATACCGTCACCGGAAAGGCCGGCACCGTCGTAGATGCTGTAGCCGTCGCCGGGGGTCACGGTGCTCAGGGTCGGGAGCGGAATGCCGTCCAGCACATACAGTGCATTGTTGGAGTTCTGGATGGACTTCGCACCGCGCATGACCACCTTGGTTTCACTGCCGGCTCCGGCCGATGTCTCATTGATCTGGACACCTGCCAGCTTGCCGGCGAGGGAGTTCACCATGTTGGCTTCCCGGGTTACGAATACCTTTTCGTCCAGTTTCTGGACATTGTAGGTAACCGCTTTCTCCGAGCGCTTGATGCCCAGTGCCGTCACAACGACACCTTCCAGAATGGTAGCATCCTCAGCCAGGGTGATGTTGATAACCGTGCGTCCCGCGATGTCCACCACCTGGTCCGTCATTCCGATGTAGGAATAACGCAGCTGTGCGGCATTTGCAGGAACGGTCAGCGAGTAGTTTCCGTCAAAGTCCGTCACCGTACCGATGGTACTCTGGCCTTCAACGACTACGCCTGCCCCGATCAGCGGCTCGTTGTTTTGGTCCACAACTTTACCAGTAATGGTCTTATTCATGCCTTGTCCAAAGGACAGGACAGAAAAACAGAACAACGATGCAACGACGAGGCAAACTTTACGTAAGCTGTTGTTACACATTTGGGTTAATAAATTGGTTAAAAAAATAGTTATGTAGGTTTTAGGTTTTCGTGCGGACAAATATAGCACTATTTTTTAGATTGAAAAAACATTTTAGCCCTAAACTGAAAAGTCCAAAGTTTTAGCACGCGGCAAAGATTTGCCCACTTCGGCAATCTTCACTAACTTTGCAGGGCCCAAAAATCGGAAAAAATGAAAATCGGAAACATAGACTTGGGAAACCGGCCGGTCACGCTGGCGCCGATGGAAGACGTCACCGACGCCAGCTTCCGCATCCTCTGCCGGGAGGCGGGTGCCGCCATGGTTACCACGGAATTCGTCAGTTCCGACGGGCTGGTGCGGGACGTGGAGAAAACCATTGCCAAGATGCGCACGCTGGAGGAAGAGGCGCCGGTGGCCGTCCAGATCTACGGCAGCATCCCGGAAGCCATGGTGGACGCGGCAAAGATGGCTGCCCGCGCCGCCGAACTTGCCGGCGGCCACGGGGCCGACATCGTGGACATCAACTTCGGCTGTCCCGTGAGCAAAATCGCCGGCCGGGGCGCCGGCAGCGGCATGATGAAAGAGCCCGACAAGATGGTCGCCATCACCGAAGCCATTGTCAGGGCCGTTCCCGACAAGCCCGTCACCGTCAAGACCCGCCTGGGCTGGGATGACAACTCTAAAATCATCGTAGAACTGGCCGAGCGGTTACAGGACGTGGGCATACAGGCCCTCACCATCCATGGCCGCACCCGCTGCCAGATGTACAAAGGAGAGGCCGACTGGACCCTCATCGGGGAGGTTAAGAACAACCCCCGGATGCATATCCCCATCATCGGCAACGGGGACATCAACTCCGCGCAGAAAGCGAAGGAAGCCTTTGACCGCTACGGGGTGGACGGCATCATGGTGGGACGCGCCAGCTTCGGCCATCCCTGGATTTTTACGGAAATCCGGCACCTGCTGGATACCGGCGAGGAACTTCCGCCCATGAACATAAAAGACCGCGTAGCCCTTGCCAAACGTCATTTCCAGCTGTCCCTGAACCTGAAAGGTCCCGTCACCGGTGTCTACGAAATGCGCCGCCACTTCTCCTGCTACTTCAAGGGCCTCCGCGACTTCAAAGAGACCCGCATCAAGCTGGTCACCACCAAGGACGTGGACGAAATCTTCTCCATCCTGGACTCCATCGCCGCCCGCTGGGGCGCCGAAACCCCTCCCGCCGAAGGGGTGTATGGGCTGTAATATTCGTTTTACTGAGCGTTCAGGCTTTCAACATAGGCCTGATCATGTTTTTCTCCGATTTTTATAGTTTTCCGATTGAATAATACCTTCAATATGGCAAACGTTATCATCAGCATCCAAGGCCTCAAATTCAATATGAACCGCATTTACCTCAAGGGTGGTACTCGTCTCTATAGTCGGTTCAATAATTGTTATATGTCCCGCAATAGGTTCGACGCTTATCCCCTCTTCATCTTCGCTATCTAAATAGATGATAAAACCACACTTCATAGTATAATTTTCGTCGCCCCAGAGATAATCATTCCCTATAGAAAAACTTTCTTCCGTTGTGAGATAAACATCAATTCCACCTTTAATTTTCCGAACTCCAGTCATGGGATTTTCTGCGTACAATGTTACCCAGAGCCGCGAAGGAGCAATGACAATGTAATCTCCTGTCAAAGTGTATTCTTCTCCCGTTAAATGGTAAACCTCGCCCTTGTACGTTATGTCTATTTGTGAAAAAGAATTATGTTTTTTGAACAAAAAATCACCGATTGCTTTAAAAGGATCATTACAGCAGGATACGAATACAAATAAACAGAATATAACGAAATACCTCGCTTTCATAATTCTTCAACTTTTATAATAGGTACCAGATATAAGAACCGTTTAGTCCTAACTGTGCAAATATAAGTCTATTTTTGTTTATTCCTATCGCAATAGTCGATGAGACACAAATAAAAATTTTCACTAAATTTGTAAGATTGATTCTAAACGTCATGGAAAGACATATCGATACCATCGGCATCCTTACTTCCGGAGGTGATGCACCCGGGATGAATGCGGCCATCCGCGCCGTCACCCGCAGCGCCCGTTTCCACAACATGAACGTGGTGGGCATCATGCGGGGCTATCAGGGCCTTATCGACAAAGAGTTCGTGAAGTTCACGTCCTCGTCGGTGTCCAACACCATCCAGCGGGGCGGCACAATCCTGAAAACTGCCCGCAGCAAAGCCTTCCTGGAGGCCGACGGCCGCAAACTGGCCTATGCCAACATGGTGGAAGAGGGCATTGACGCGCTTATCGTGATCGGCGGCAACGGATCGCTCACCGGCGCACAGCTTTTCGCCCGGGAGTACGACATCCCCATCATCGGCCTGCCCGGAACCATTGACAACGACCTGTACGGAACGGACAGTACCATCGGCTACGACTCCGCGCTGAATACCATTGTGGAATGCGTGGACAAAATCCGTGACACCGCCAACTCGCACGACCGCATCTTCTTTATCGAGGTGATGGGCCGCGACGCCGGTTTCCTCGCTCAGAACAGCGCCATCGCCTCCGGGGCCGAGGCCGCCATCATCCCCGAAAACAACACCGACGTGGACCAGCTGGCCGAGTTTATCGAACGCGGCAAGCGCAAATCCAAGAACAGCGCCATCGTCCTGGTGAGCGAAGCGCAGAAAAACGGTGTGGGCGGCGCCATGTACTACGCCGACCGTATCCGCAATGAATATCCTCAGTTCGACGCCCGCGTCACCATCCTCGGACACCTTCAGCGCGGCGGCAAGCCCACCGCCTATGACCGCATCCTGGCTTCCCGTATGGGATACGCCGCCATCGAGGCCCTGCTGGAAGGACAGCGGAACGTGATGATCGGCATCAAGAACGACGAAATCGTGTACGTACCCATTTCCAAGGCCATCAAGATGAACAAGCCCATCAATCAGGAGCTCATCTCGGTCTTGAACGTCCTGTCCCTATGATCTACAGAGCCATCCTCTCGCTGCGGCACCTTTTCTACGACAAAGGCTGGAAGAAATCCTTCCAGGCCACCGTTCCCACCCTCTGCGTGGGCAATGTCACCGTGGGCGGCACAGGAAAGACCCCTTTTACGGAGCTCATCCTGAGGCATTTGCTCAAAAGCGACGCGTGGGCCTACAGCAACCTCGCCGTCCTGTCACGCGGATACAAGCGCAAGAGCAAGGGTTTCCAGATTGTGCCCCGCGAAGGCTCCGCCCGCCTCTACGGCGACGAGCCGCTCCAGCTGGCGCGGAAGTTTCCCTCCGTCACTGTCGCCGTGGACAAGGATCGCGTGAAGGGCTGTGAGAAACTGGTCGATGAGCCCACTCGGGCCCAGCTCATCGTGCTGGACGACGCCTTCCAGTACCGTCGGCTCAACGCCTCGCGGAGCATCGTGCTGGTGGATTACAATCGGCCCCCTTATAAGGATAAACTCCTCCCCTGGGGAAACCTCAGGGACCTTCCGTCCCGCCTGAAGAAGGCCGACATGGTCGTCGTTACCAAATGCCCTGCCGACCTTTCCGACTGGGACCGCCAGGAGTGGCGCAGGCTGCTGAATCTTCGGCCCGAACAGGCCCTCTTTTTTACCACCGTCGCCTACAGCACGCCAGAGCCCGTTTTTCCGGAAGCCGACTCCCGCTACACCTACGCCCAGCGCCTGGTGCTGGTGACCGGCATTGCCAATGACGCTCCCATGCGGAGCTACCTGTCCGACTCCTACAAGATTGTGCGCCGGATCAGTTTCCCGGACCACCACCGCTTCTCCAAAAGGGACATCCGCAGCCTCCTTTCCGCCGTCCGGGAAAACCCCACGGCCTGCCTGATGACAACGGAAAAAGACGCACAGCGCCTCCGGGACGTCGTTTCCGTTCCCGAAGACCTCCGCAAGCGGCTGTTCTATTTACCCATTGAAGCGGCCTTCCTCTCCCCCGAGGAAGATGCGGCGTTTACCACCGCCCTACTCTCAAGCCTCTAGCACCTCATTCTGCACGCGCACGGACTCGTCGTGGATGGCGGTCATGATGGCGCGGATAGCCGGCTCAGAGATGCCTTCGGCCGCGGCGCGCTGCACCATGTCGGTGAGGAGCTGCTCCCATCGGCCCGCCTGGAGGATGGCCACGTTGTGCTCCTTCTTGTACTGGCCGATACTGCGGCTCACGTCCATCCGTTCCCGCAGAAGTTTGAGGAGGTTGTCGTCGATGACGTCGATGCGGGTGCGAAGCGCCTCGATTCCGTCCTTATACGCTTCATTCTCAGAGGTATTGTCCCGGATGACAAGGCTCTCCAGAAGGGTCTGCAGGCCTTCCGGAGTGAGCTGCTGCTTGGCGTCGCTCAGGGCGCAGGCGGGGTTGCAGTGACTCTCCACCATGAGACCGTCCAGGCCCAGGTCCATGGCACGCTGGGAGAGTTCCTGGAGGTACTTCCGGTCGCCGGCCATGTGGGAAGGGTCGGCAAAAAAGGCCATTTGGGGATAGCGGGTGCGCATTTCGATGGCCAGGCGCCAGCCCGGGTCGTTGCGGTAAGGGATGGGCTCGGAGGTGGAGAAGCCGCGGTGGATGACACCCAGCTTCCGGATGCCGGCACGGTTCAGACGCTCCAGCGCCCCCACCCACAGGTCGATATCCGGGTTCACGGGATTCTTTACCAGGACGGGGATGTCGGTGCCTTCCAGGGCGTCGGCAATCTCCTGCATGAGAAAAGGATTGGCCGACGTCCGCGCCCCGATCCAGATTACGTCCACTCCGTACTTGATGCACTCCAGGACGTGTTTTTCGCTGGCCACTTCGGTACAGACCTTCATGCCCAGCTCCTGCTTGACGCGGCGGAGCCACTTGAGGCCGGGGGTGCCGACACCCTCGAAGGAGCCCGGATGGGTGCGCGGCTTCCAGATGCCGGCGCGGAAGACATGGATGCCGAAGGCGGCAAGCCCGCGGGCGGTTTCCATCACCTGCTCTTCGGACTCCGCACTGCAGGGCCCGGCAATGCACATCGGCCTGGGAAGGGTGAAGAACCCCCACTGGGTTCCCGGAATAATATCAAGTTCGTGACTCATATCTATCTGTCATTCAGTCATTTGCTCACACAGGGGTGCACCTGGAGGTGCACCCCTTGCGGTCAGCGGATAATCTTTTTGATTTTGTTGGCCTGAAGGATGAGTTCGCGGATGCGGGCGTCGTCGCGGGCGGCGACGGCGTCGCGGAACTGACTCATCTTGTCAATATAGGTATCCATCACCTGCAGGACGTTGTCGCGGTTCTGGGTGAGGATGGGGACCCACATGTCGGGGTTGGACTTGGCAAGGCGGACGGTGGAGGAAAAGCCGCCGGAGGCCAGGTCGAAGATGTGTTTTTCGTCTTTTTCCTTGTCCAGGACGGTGAGCGCCAGGGCAAAGGACGTGACGTGGGAGATGTGCGAGACATAGGCGGTATGGACGTCGTGCTGCCGGGCGTCCATCCTGAGGACCCGCATGTTCAGCGCGCCGTAGAGGGCCTCAATGGTTTCTACGGCCGACGGGGCCGATTCCTCCGCGTCGGCCAGGATGCAGGCGCGTCCGTCGAAAAGGCCCGGCTGGGCCGCCCAGGGGCCGCTGTACTCCGTGCCGGCCATGGGATGGGTGGACACGTACTGTGCCCGGCAGGGATGTCCCTCCACCGCCCGGCACACCGGTTCTTTGGTAGAACAGACGTCGATGACGATCTTGGCCGATGCCCCGGAGGGAGAAGGGTCCCCCGCAGG
>DGXN01000035.1:0-14253 GCA_002396335.1 Bacteroidales bacterium UBA4231 | reverse complement strand
CCTGCGGGGGACCCTTCTCCCTCCAGTCGGTCCAGGATGTCGGGGACCATTTTCACGGCAGTGCCGACGGGGACGGCGACGACGATGATGTCGGCCCTTCGGATGCAGTCTTCGTAGCTGACGACCTCGTCCACCAGGCCGATGGTTTCGGCCGCATGGGCGCTGACTGTGTCATTCTCGACGCCGAGGGTACGCGAAGCGAATCCGCGCCGTTTCAGGTCCAGTGCCATGGAGCCCCCGATAAGCCCCAGCCCGATTATTCCAACCGTTCTCATACTACTTGTCATTCTGAACGAAGTTTGTCATTCTGAACGAAGTGAAGAATCTTCCCATACGCCCTCTCCAGCGTAGGCACGTCGGCACACAGGGAAATGCGAAGATAGCCGGCGCCGTTGCTGCCGAAGATAAAGCCCGGGGTCAGGAACACGCCGGCCCCATACAGAATACGGTCGCTGAGGACTTCCCCTTCGGTGGCCGATACTCTGCCCCAGACGTAGAGGCCGCCCGCGGCGGAGTCATAGGTGCAGCCCAGAAGGTCCATGATGCGGCAGGCGACTTCCCGGCGGCGACGGTATTCGGCATTGAGGGCGCTGTACCACTCGGGACCGGCGTCGAGGGCCGCCACGGCCGCCTCCTGGATGCCGCGGAACATGCCGGAGTCCATCTGCGACTTCACTTTCAGGAGTTCACGGAGGATATCGGCCGACCCTACCATCATGCCTACGCGCCAGCCGGCCATGTTGTGGCTCTTCGAGAGGGAATTCATCTCCAGGCATACCTCACGGGCGCCCGGCACGGACAGGATGGACTGCGGCTCGTTCAGGATGAAGCCGTACGGGTTGTCGTTGACCAGGAGGATGCGGTGCTGCTTTGCAAAAGCCACCAGTTTTTCCATCACGTCGCGGCGGGCGGGGGCTCCGGTGGGCATGTTGGGGTAGTTCACCCACATGAGCTTTACGCCGGAAAGGTCCATGGCATCGAGGGCGTCGAAGTCCGGATACCAGCCGTCGGCGGCAACCAGGTCGTAGTTCAGGACCTCAGCCTCGCACATCCGGGTGGCCGACGTATAGGTGGGATATCCGGGATTGGGCACCAGCACTTTGTCGCCGGGATTCAGGAAGGCCAGGGACAGCAGGAGGATGCCCTCTTTGGAGCCCATGAGAGGCTGAATTTCAGCGTCCGGGTCCAGGGTGACGCCATACCAGCGGGCGTACCAGCGGGCAATGGCCTCGCGGAGTTCCGGAATACCGGTGTAGCTCTGATAGCCATGGGTTCCGGGCCGACGGGCACACGCAGAAAGCGCCTCTACAGCCTCCGCGGAAGGGGCGCCGTCAGGCGAGCCGATTCCGAGGTTCACCACCGGGTCTTTCCCGGCAGCCGCCCGTTCTCGGTTGAGCCGGGCGATTTCCTTGTTTTTGATGGAGAAGTAATATTCCTGGACGGAAAGGGTTCTTCGGGCGGGTTCAATGATCATAGTTCGTTTTACAGGGCTGCCTGTTCGTGGAAGCAGCCCTTGTATCCCTGAATGGCGACGCGCCGGGGCATTAGACGGTCAGGATATCCTTCTCCTTGGCGGAGATGATTTCATCCACCTTCTTGACCCACTTGTCGGTGACTTTCTGGAGTTCGTCCTCGCCTTCTTTTTCGCCGTCCTCGGAGAGGCCGTCATTCTTCTGGGCTTTCTTCAGGAGGTCGATGCCGTCGCGGCGGGCGTTGCGGATGGTTACCTTGGTGGTCTCGCCCTGGGCCTTGGCTTTCTTGATGAGTTCCCGGCGGCGTTCCTCCGTGAGGGCGGGCACGACGCAGCGGATGATCTCACCGTTATTGGAGGGGGTGAGGCCTACATTGGCGTCCAGGATGGCTTTTTCGATTTTGCCGATCATGGAACGCTCCCAAGGCTGGATGGCGATGGTCTTGGCGTCCGGCGTGGTGACGGAAGCTACCTGGGTCAGCGGAGTGGCCGACCCGTAATAGTCCACCATCACGGGGTTCAGAATGGCCGGGGAGGCTTTGCCCACACGGTAATTCTTCAGATCCTCTTCCAGATAATCAACGGCATCCTGCATTTTGACAGTGATGGCGTCCACAATTTCTTTAGCCTTAGGTAACATAGTTCTTCTCTTGTTTTTACGTGGTTGCAAATATAATCATTTTTTAAAAAATCCTTATATTTGTGAGTACAACAATAATAAGGATATGTTAAAGAAGATTCGTATTTGGGCCGCACTCCTTTTCTGGCTGGGCATCACCCTCCTTCTGATGGATGTCTCGGGCGTGCTGCACGGCTATCTGGGCTGGATGGCCAAGGTCCAGTTTCTCCCCGCCGTATTGGCCCTGAACGTAGGTGTCATCGTGGCCCTGGTGTTGCTGACGCTCATTTTCGGACGAGTATACTGCTCCGTGATCTGCCCGCTGGGCGTGTTCCAGGACGGGATTTCCTGGCTGGGAACCCACCGGAGCAAGAAGCCTTACCAGTATAAGAAAGAGCTCAAATGGCTGCGCTATGGCGTGTGGGTGCTGTTTGTGATCGCCCTCATTGCCGGAGTGCAGGTGCTGGTGGCCCTGCTGGCGCCGTACAGCGCTTACGGACGCATGGTGCAGAACCTTTTGCAGCCGCTGTACCTGTGGGGCGCCAACGGCATCGAAGCCCTGGCCGAAAGGATGGGCTCCTATGCCATCTACCCCCGCGAGGTCTGGATGCGGAGCCTGCCCACCTTCCTGATTGCCCTGGGAACGCTCATCGTGATCGTTGTCCTTTCTTTCAAAGGCGGCCGCACGTACTGCAACACCATCTGTCCGGTAGGCACCACCCTCAGCTTCTTCTCCCGCTTCGCCATGTTCCGTCCCGTCATCGACGCCGACAAGTGCAAGCACTGCAAGGCATGCGAACTGCATTGCAAGGCCCAGTGCATCGCGATCGGCAAAGACAGCGAAAAGATCGACTACAGCCGCTGCGTGGACTGTTTCAACTGCATCGACGAGTGCAAGTTCGGTGCGCTGCAATACCGCTGGGCGTGGGGGAAAGCAGATTCTTCGCCTTCGGCTCAGAATGACATAAAAGGGCAGAATGACAGTGGGAGAAGGGCGTTTATGACCGGAACGGCGGTTGCGGCAGGGACGCTGGCGCTCAAAGGCATTGAGGCCAAGGCGCAGTCCCTGAAGAAGGTGGACGGCGGTTTTGCCGAGGTCCTTCCCAAAGAGGCCCCGAAGCGCGAAGTCCCCATCACGCCGCCCGGATCCGCAAGCGTGAAGGATTTCTATCGGCACTGCACCGGCTGCCAGCTTTGTGTGGCCCAGTGCCCGAACAATGTCCTCCGGCCTTCGACGGACCTGGAGCGCCTCATGCAGCCCGAGATGTCCTTCGAGAAAGGCTTCTGCCGTCCCGAATGCACCCGCTGCTCGGAGGTCTGCCCCACCGGCGCCATCTGCAAGATTGAAAAGGAGGAAAAGACCCTCTACCATATCGGAACGGCCCATGTGAACCGCAGCCTTTGCGTCGCCGAGGACGGCACTGCCTGCGGAAAATGCGCCCAGATGTGCCCCACCGGCGCCATCGTCATGGTGGACAACGAGGGCATGGGCAACCAGATTCCCACGGTCAACGAGGAGGTCTGCATCGGCTGCGGCGCCTGCGAGTTCTACTGCCCGGCGCGGCCCGTCAGTGCCATCACGGTCAACGGAAGGAACCAGCACTGCTAATATTCTTCACTTCGTTCAGAATGACAAGGACCATGAAAAGAAGAGAGTTCATCATAATAAGCGGCGCGGCGGCCATAGCGGCAGCCTGCGCACCCAAGAAAAGCCCGTCATCGGCCCCGGCGGAAGGTCCGGAGCAGATGGTTCTGCGGGAGAACCCGGTGAACGGCGACAAGGTGTCGCTGCTGGGGTTCGGCTGCATGCGCTGGCCCATGATCAAGGATGCCGACGGGAAGGACGTAATCGACCAGGAAGCCGTCAACGAGATGGTGGACTATGCCATCGCCCATGGCGTCAATTACTTCGACACCTCCCCCGCCTACCTGCAGGGACAGAGTGAAAAGGCTGCAGGGGAAGCCCTGAGCCGCCATCCTCGCGAGAGCTATTACATCGCCACCAAGCTCTCCAACTTCGGCGACCGCTCCCCCGAGGCGTCCATCGAGATGTACCGGAACTCTTTCCGGCAGCTCAAGACCGACTACTTCGACTACTACCTGCTGCATTCCATCGGCCGGGGCGGGAAAGAGGCCTTCAACCGCCGCTACGTGGAGAATGGCATGATTCCTTTCCTGAGGGCCGAAAAGGCCGCCGGACGCATCCGCAACCTGGGTTTCTCCTTCCACGGCTCCCAGCAGGAGTTCGACTATTTCATGCAGCTGCACGACTCCGGCGAACAAGTCTGGGACTTCTGCCAGATTGAGATGAACTACGTGGACTGGACCCATGCCGACGGTGTCCGCAACGCCAATGCC
This sequence comes from Bacteroidales bacterium UBA4231, assembly GCA_002396335.1. Classification (GTDB taxonomy): domain Bacteria; phylum Bacteroidota; class Bacteroidia; order Bacteroidales; family UBA932; genus Cryptobacteroides. The sequence goes on along the minus strand of DGXN01000035.1, from coordinate 9,805 downwards.
GACTACCTCTACGCCGAACTGGACAAGCGCGGCATCCCCATCGTCATCATGGAGCCTCTGCTGGGCGGCCGGCTGGCCAATGTTCCCGCAGGGATCGCCCGCCAGATGAAAGAGCGCGAACCCGACATGAGCATCGCCTCCTGGGCCTTCCGCTTCTGCGGCACTTTCCCCCGCGTCCTCTGCACCCTCTCCGGCATGACCTCCATGGACCCGCTTCAGGACAACATCAAGACTTTCGGCCACTTCAAGCCCCTCACGGACGAGGAACTGGACTTCCTGGAGCGCATGGCCACCCAGATGAAGGAATATCCGCTGGTAAACTGCACCGACTGCAAATACTGCATGCCCTGCCCCTGGGGAATTGACATCCCGGGCACCTTCCAGCACTACAACCGCGCCATCACGGAAGGCACCTACGCCCAGAGCAGCCAGCAGAAAGACTACCGGAAACTGAAGAAGGCCTACCTCGTGAGCTACGACCGCGCCGTCGCCTCCGTCCGCCAGGCCGACCACTGCATCGGCTGCGGCGTCTGCCTCTCCCACTGTCCCCAGAACATCGCCATCCCGGACCAGCTCCGCCGCATAGCCAATTATATCAACAACCTAAAACAGAACACGTTATAGATTCAAGGGGTGCACTTTTCGGTGCACCCCTTGAATTTTCAGTATTTCACGACGCGGACCCGGTAGGTATTTCCGCCGTAGGTCAGGACGACGGTGTATCGGCCGGGAGCGAATCCGCTCATGTCCAGCCGGATGGGCGAAAAGGCGCTGGCACTCAACTGGGCGCTCTTGACCAGGGCGCCAGTAGACGAGTAGGCCGACAGGCTCACGTCGACGGGCTTCTCCGTGCCGATCCGGATAACAGCTTCGGTGGAAACCACCTCGTCCTGAACCGTAACCGGCTGGCTCGGATCCACCACAGCCACCAGGAAAGTAATCTGGGCCGACTCCTTCAGGAAGTCCGTCGCGCTGATGGTGACTTCGGCCACACCGTAGCCCTTGGGGTGGATGCTGATGCGGTTGTCGGCCACATCCAGCCCGATGCAGGTATCGCCGGTGGAGGCCGACACGACGGGCGTTTCACCGTCCGGATCCGTAAACAGGCCGTCCAGCTCTACGTGGGGCACTTTCTGCAAGCCGGTCAGCAGGATGTTATCCACCTCTCCGAGCGCAATGGGCGCGTGGTTCGGCAGCAGGGTGTAGGTAAGGCTGGCCGATGACTCCAGCCCGCCTGCATCCCTGGCGGTCACCACCGCGGTGTAGGTCCCGGGTTGGGCGTTGTAACCCGTGATGGTCAGCGTGTACGTATCCTCGTCGAAGGTTACGGCGTCGGATCCCGGCGAGCAGGAGAAGGAGAAAGCGTCGCCGTTGGGGTCGTAGGCGTTGATGCCCACCGTCACCACTTCATGCGCTTTCACTTCCTTGGAGGATTCATCCAGCTGCAGGTAAGGAGGTTGCGGAGTGTCGGCATCCATACCGCCGGCAGGATAGTTGTCTACGCCGTACTCGAACGAGGCGAGCGCATTCAGCCGTTTTCCGACAGGCCGGGAGGCAGTCCCCACACGGGAGCCCAGGCCGCTCAGAAAGATATCGCGGGCATCATCGGCCGTAAAGCCCTGACGGGCGAAGTAAGAGACGATGAGCGCCGCTACGCCGGTGGCGTGCGGGCAGGCCATGGAGGTTCCCATCCAGCCCCGTCCACCGTAGCCGATGGAGGTCTTTTCCAAGGGAAGCGTACTCCAGATATCGCCCATGCTTCCACCGCCCGGAGCTGCGACATCCACCCAGTTTCCGTACTGGGAGTAATAAGCGGCGCTGCCATCCATGTCGAAGGCGCCGACGGAGATGATCTTGTCGTTGGAACAGCAGATGGGGTCGTAATCGACGTTGTAGTGGCCTTCGTTTCCGGCGGCGAAAAACACCAGGCCGCCCTTCATGGGGGCGTCGGGCCGCTGATTGCCGCTGGGATCACAGCCGGCATAGTCGATAAAGTACTGGATGGCTTTTTTCAGGGCCGGGAAATCGTCCAAGGTAAGGGATTTGAAGTATTCCCGTTCCTCACGGGTCACTGTGCCATTGTCATCCATGTCGGCCGAATAACCCCAGCTGTTCTGGGAGATGACGGCACCATGCTCCGCGCTCCAGACAAAGGCGCGGGGGGCGGAAACGTCTTCGTCTTCACCAATTTCGTCCAAGTAATCCCACCAGGCATCCTCTTCGGCACTGGTAGAAAGGTAAATCTGACACGACATCAGGCGGACGCCGGGGATTCCCTTGGCGTAATCGCCGCCGGCAATGCCGCTCACCCCAATCTTATTGTTGTTTGTTGCGCCGATGATGCCGGCCACATGCGTGCCGTGTCCGTCGGCAAGGTTGCCCGTCCAGGACAAGTCGAAATTCTGTTCAAAAGGATTGTAGCCGTGATGGCCGCGGCCATCGTCCCAAAGGTTGTCCTTCAGGTCGGGATGGTTCAAGGCCAGGGCTTCGTCCATGACGGCCACCACCACGTTCCGGTTTCCGACGGTGTACTTTTTCCACACATCCAGGACATGGATGTCGGCCTCGGGATAGTCTTCGTTGACCAGATGCCACTGGTGATTGGCCAGCTGGGGGTCGTCGAAGAAGGCGCGGTGATGGATTTTCCGGGGCGGAGTGACGGACAGGATGCCGGGCACGCTCCGGAGGTCGGTGACAGCCTTTGTAACAGGCTGCTGCCCGGCAAAACGGACAATGTAAAAGCGGTGCAGGCCGGCTTTCCGGTGGAGGGCTTCATACGCTCCGCCCACCGGGAACAGACGCTCCATGCTCCGGATTCCCAGTTCCTCCATCACGCTGCTGAGCGGGGCCGACTTGGTCGGAAGCCCGCCTCCGGCGAGTTCCTCTTCGATCAGGGAGAGGAGGGAGTCGTCGAATTCAACGGTGGCGACACGGAGGGAACCGGTACTGAAAGCTACAGGCTCCGATTCTGTCGGAGCCTGTAACTGTTCGGGACTTTGCACCGTACAGGCGGCAGCCAAAAAGGCTGCTGCGATGTACTTAGCGAAGTTTCTTGTAACCATAGCGGGCCTCATCGGCAAGTTCGATTTCGATGCGCATAAGGCGGTTGTACTTGGCGATACGGTCGGTGCGGCTCAGGGAACCGGTCTTGATCTGACCGCTGTTGGTAGCGACGGCGATGTCGGCGATGGTGGTGTCCTCAGTTTCACCGGAGCGGTGGCTGGTGACAGTGGTGTAGCCGTGACGGTGGGCCATTTCGATGGCGTCCAGGGTCTCAGTGAGGGAACCGATCTGGTTCACCTTGATGAGGATGGAGTTACCGGCACCCATCTCGATACCCTGCTGCAGGTACTTGACGTTGGTGACGAAGAGGTCGTCGCCCACGAGCTGGCACTTGTCGCCGATGGCTTTGGTGAGCTTCACCCAGCCTTCCCAGTCTTCCTCGGAGAGACCGTCCTCGATGGAGTCGATCGGATACTTGGAGATGAGCTGCTTGAGATAGTTGATCTGCTGGTCGGTGGTGAGCTTGCGGCCGCGAGGGTCTTTCTTCTTGCCGTCCTTGAGCTGCTTGTAGTCATAGTAGAACTTGCCGTCCTCCTTGAAGCAGAATTCGGAAGCGGCGCAGTCCATGGCGATGGTCACGTCCTTACCGGGCACATAACCGGCGCCTTCGATAGCGGCGATGATGCAGTCCAGGGCGTCGTTGATGCCCTTCAGGGCGGGAGCGAAACCGCCTTCGTCACCCACTGCGGTGCTCAGGCCACGGCCTTTGAGCACTTTCTGCAGAGCGTGGAACACCTCGGCACCCATGCGCACGGCCTCGGCCTCGTTCTTAGCGCCGATGGGACGGATCATGAATTCCTGGAAAGCGATGGGGGCATCGGAGTGGGCACCGCCGTTGATGATATTCATCATGGGAACGGGAAGCACATAGGCGTTGGTGCCGCCCAGATAGCGGTACAGGGGAAGACCCAGCTCAGCGGCTGCAGCCTTGGCAACGGCGAGGGAGACACCCAGGATGGCGTTGGCACCGAGCTTGCTCTTGGTGGGCGTGCCGTCCAGTTCGATCATGGCCTTGTCAATGGCGCGCTGCTGCGTGGCATCCATGCCGATGATTTCGGGGGCGATGACCTTGTTCACATTGTCAACAGCCTTGAGAACGCCCTTGCCGCCATAGCGCTTCTTGTCGCCGTCGCGGAGCTCGAGGGCTTCGTTCTCACCGGTGGAGGCGCCGGAAGGAACGGCCGCTACACCAACAAAACCGGAATCAAGGGTAACTTCAACTTCGATGGTAGGATTTCCGCGGGAATCCAGGATCTCTCTACCGAATACGGATACGATCTGCATAATAAATATTTGATTAAAAAAATTTGCGTCACTCTGCTAGGAGCGGCGCAAATTTACGAAATTATTTGCAGAAAATAAAGAAGATTCGCTTACTTACTGCCCAAAGCCCACCAGACCGGCTCGGTATAGACGTATGAACCGTCGCCAAAGGCTGCCTGGACGTTAGGATTGGTAGTGGTATCGGAAGAACCGTAACCGCAGCGCAGAGGGAATTTTCCGGCAGCGTTCTTGGGGTTGGCCAGGGTAATGAAGTCCTCGCCTGCCGCTTTCAGACGGCGCACATCGTTGTAGGCTTCTACGGCGCCGCCGTTGGCATTGTGGAAGAAGAGGTACTTCTGGATCATGATTTCCTTAAGAAGCTCTTCATCGGCAAGGGTACCGAATACTCTGGCAGAGTAATCAGATGCGTCTGCGGCCGACAGATATTCACCTGCGTAAACAGGACCATAAACGCCGTAGCCGTAAATGTCGGGGAATTGCTGGGCCGATTCGACCGTGGCATTCACGTTTTCGAAGGTGGCCAGGATGGCTTTGTCCAGCTCGAGACGGGCAGAAGGATAATCGCCGGTACGGGCCAGGATTTCGGCTTTGATGAATTCAACCTCGGCATAGCTGAGAAGGTGGGTGGGAACGTCGATGGCATAGAAAAGGACGTCTTCGGCATAGTAATACTGCTCTTCGATACCTTCGCCGTTGGGCACTGGCTCGAATCCTTCTTCGGGATCTTCCGGGTCAATCACCGGGCCCCAGTTCCAGCAGTAGGACAGGCGCATACGGGGGTCATCCCTTTCGTCAAGCTTGTCATAGAGGCTCGCAGAAGCTGCAATTCCTTCACGGCTGTAGAAGAAGCCGAAGAGGGGATTGATATTGTTTCCACCGTCATAGACGGCTATCTGAGCCTGCTCGGATGCATCGGTGAAAGACTTGTTAAGGTCGTCCAGGATGCTGGTATATGCACTTGCCTTGTCGGAAGCCCGGAGTATGGTATGCAGGGTGAGGCGGGCGCGAAGACCATAAGCGAATTTGAGCCACTTTGTGGAGTTGCCGCCATAGATAAAGTCAAAACTTCCGGTGCCAAGGCTTTTTTGACCTGCAACTTCTTCCAGCTGGTCGATGGCTTCAGTTACAAGGGAAAGGGCATCTTTGTAGATATCTTCCTGCTTGTCAAGGGCGGGTGTCTTGTAATTGTCGTAATCACAGGCCTGGCTGTAGGGAGCGTCGCCGAACAGGTCGGCCAAAACTGATGCATTGTAGGCAAGGAGAATCTTTCCTGCTGCATTCAGGGCAGTGTTTCCGGCATCTACGCCATCGGCTTCGTCATCGGTCTTTTCAACGATGATGCGGCAGTTCTTGATGGTGTTATACAGGGATACCCAACTGTTGTTGAAGCAACTTGACGAAATCCACTCACCATCGCGTTTCTCGGCTTTGTAGAGCTGGTTGTGTACGCCGCCCCAGTGCTCGACTGCAACGCCCAGATAGGTGTTGAAGTCGCCTCCTACTACTGAAAAGGCTGTAGCGAGGCCGGCATCGGCAAAGACAAACTTGGCTTCGGCATCGGGAGCGTGATCGACGTCCTGGTTAACCTTATCCAGCGCAAGTTCGGAGCAGGCAGCCAAAATACTGAGGGCTGCCGCCATGAGAATATATCCAAACTTTTTCATAAGTTTCTTAGAATTTGAGGTTCAAACCAAAACCATAGGAAGAAGCACCCGGGAGGGAGAAGCGCTCAAAGGCGCCGCCCATGTTATTGTTACCCTGTGATGCCTCGGGGTCGAAGCCCTTAAGTGCGCTCCAGAGGATGATATTCCGGGCAAAAGCACTTGCCGTGAGGCTTACTTTCTTGCCGATGGAGAAAGGATAGCTGATGGTAATGTCACGCAGCTTGATGAAGGAGGTGTCGTGTACGAAGGACTCGGAGATGTCGTTAAGGCGCGTGTAATAATCCTTTGCATCCGCACCGCTGATATAGATATCGTTGGGAGCGAAACCGTTGCCGTCACGTTTTACGGAATTGGGCTCTTCGTCAAAGAGGAACTGATCCTTTTGGCGATAAACGCCGGAGCGTTTACTGGTTCCGTAGTAGTCCATCATGGTATATGTTCCGCAGTACATGTCGCCGCCTTTCTTCCAATCAAATGTGGCAGAGATGTTTACCTTGTAGATATTAAGGTTTGTGGTAAAGCCCAGGGTAAAGTCGGGTGATACACTGCCAATCACTTTTTCCTCACCGATCTCCGGCAGGCCGGCTTCGTCGACTATTACATGTCCTTCCGGATCACGTACATAGCCTACGCCATAGATAACCGGGTATTTATCGCCGATGCCGGCACGGATCTGAGGCTCCACAAAGCCGCCGAGGTAGATGCTTTCCACGCCTTCGGCCAGCTCGTCAACATAGTTGTCGATCTTGGTGAAGTTGAAGGCGAAGTCCCAGTTGATATCTTTGGTACGGACAGGATTCATGCCCAGGGTGATTTCGTGTGCGTTGGTGTGCACGGAACCGGCATTGGTCATGAAGCTGTCAAATCCTGTGGAACCGGCCAGAGGAACTGCGAAAATCTGATCCTTGACATTCTGGCGGGAGAAGGTGTAATCCAGGGAGACAAGGCCTTCCCAGAAAGCCAGCTCGGTACCGATTTCCCATGAACGGGTATTCTGGGGAACAAGGTTCTCGTTGTAACGGGTTGTGCTGGGGGCATAAGCTACAACACCGTTGATAGGATAGCTGATGGGGGCGCCGCTGTAGAAACCGCCGCCATAGCTGGGCGTTGAGTAGTAAGAGTTCAGGAACTGGCCTGCCATACCTACTTCTGCGTATGAGCCACGGATCTTACCGAAGGTGAGTACATCGTTCTTAAGGGCGGGCAGCTCCGTGAAAATGAAGCCCAGGGAGACGGAAGGATAGAAGAAGCCGCGGTTGCCGCTTGGCATGGAGGAGACCTTGTCGTAACGGCCTGTGAGGTTCAGGAACAGCATATTTTTGAAGTCCAGGGCAATATTGGCAAAGTTACCGAAGGTGCGGCTGGCCGACTTGGAAGCGTAAGAGCTGTAGTTGGAAGCGTTGTTAAGATTGTTCCAACCGCCGAAGTTGAAGTTCTGGCCCCATGCATCCAGGTATGCAGTCTTGCCATCTACGATTTCATTACCATAAAGGAAATTGAAGTGGAGATCGGACGTGATGTTCCAGTCGAAACTTGCAGTGAGCAGGGAGTTCAGCTGGGTGATAGTCTGGGATATCTCGTCAATTTCGCCTTTACCGTTTGAATTGCCGAAACCAAAGATATTGTTGTATGTGGTAGTGTAAGCGTCCGTGCCAAGCTGATATTTGGCGTCGATTTTCATATTGGCATTGATGGGATAGGAGAATGCCAGGTATGCGTTGCCAAAGAAACGCTGGGTTGCTTCGGTGAAGTTATTGTTCTCCAGGGCCCAGTAAGGGGCAGGGAAGCCGGCTGTTCCACGGTAGGTATTCTGTTTATAAGGATTACCGTCGGTGTGGCTGGGGATGCCTTTGAGGTCGTAGTTGGCCGGAGCGCCGTACACCATGGCGGTGATACCGTCATTGGCACCGGACTGCTTCTTCACATTGGTTTTCACGAAATTAGCGCTTACGCCAGTAGTGAAATACTTGTTGAGACGCGCACTGGCGTTGAGCTTGGCATTGTAACGGTCCATGCCGGTGGTGGGAACAATACCGGTCTGATGGGTGTTGCCCAGGCTGAAGGCATAGTCTCCGCGGCCCAAATTCTGGGCTACACCGACTGAATTGCTCCAGGTGAAACCGGTCTGGAAGAAATCGCCAATGTTGTCATAGACCTTGGGAGTCACCCAGGGATCTTCGCCTGCATCGGCCAATTGAGGGACATAATACATGCCCGGTTTTTTGCCGTACAGCGCTGTGTAATCGTTATCTGTGTTGCCGCCATAGGATGGATCGTCGGGAAGGTCTGCGATCTTGGGGCCCCAGGAAGTGGATGCTGTCGGAGAGAATTTGACGCCATCGCTTCCCTGGGCAAATTCAGTCTGCACTTCCGGCTTTGCCGACAAAGTGGAGAACGCAACATTCGAGCTGATGGTGATGACAGGCTTGCCGCCCGAGATATTCTTACCGCTCTTGGTGGTGATGACGATCACACCGTTGCCTGCACGCATACCGTAGAGGGCCGATGCAGCCTGGCCTTTCAGGATATTGACGCTCTCGATGTCGTTAGGGTCGATATCCAGGGAACGGGTTGCATAGTCGGCTCCTGTTACGCTGTCGTCGGTGGACATGTCGGGGGCCGATGCTACCGGCATACCGTCAATGACATACAGAGGAGTATTGTCACCGGTGAAGGAACGTGAGCCGCGGATTGTGATCTTGGTGGAAGCGCCGGGCATACCGGAAGAAGGGGTGATATTCAGACCCGATACTTTACCGGACATGGCCGATGCCAGGTCAGTGGGGGCGCCTTTGATAAGATCTTCGCTGCCGACCGCCTGCGTAGCATATCCCAGTGCTTTCTTTTCACGGGAGATACCCATGGCGGTTACGACCACTTCGTTCAAATACTCAAAGTCTGGTTCCATGGTGATGGAAACCTGGGGAGAGACGGGAACTTCGATGGTTTTCATGCCCATGAAGGCAATGACCAGAGTTCCGTTTGCAGGGACGTTCGTGAGGGAGAAGCTGCCGTCAAAGTCGGTTAACTGACCTGAGGTAGAATCCTTCACAAGGACATACGCGCCCACGACGGGCTCCCCGTCAGTGGACGAGACTTTACCCTTAACTGTAATGTTCTGCGCAAATGCGCCAAAGGACATTACAGTAAAGAGCAAGCCAATCAGAATAGCTTTGATCTCTTTCATTGTGAATAAATATTGAATACCTTACAAACTAATCTAAGAGCAAAATAAGTGAATTGCAATCTAATTTCCAAACTTTTTAAAAGTTTTTTGCATATAAAATCATTTTAACAGCGCATAATGTATATTTATTCACATATTCATAATAAACGAAAAGAGCCCTGGACATCTTGATGTCCAAGGCACTTCGAAGAACCCGGAGAGATGCAGTAGCTGTCGGTAAACGAAGAAGCCCCGGTCGAGATGACTCGATCGGGGCTTCCGAAGAACCGCAGCTACCTACTCTCCCAACTGGTGGGTCAGTACCATCGGCGATGGTGAGCTTAACTTCTCTGTTCGGAATGGGAAGAGGTGGTTCCTCACCGCTATAACCACGGCAGTATATTACTTGAGAGAAAATCTTAAAAGGTCATCCTTCCGGATGACAAAAGACGCTAGGCCTATATTTCTCTTCTCGAGAAAGTCGCTCGGGCAATTAGTACAGGTCTGCTGAGCCCATCTCTGAACTTACACATCCTGCCTATCAACGTGGTAGTCTCCCACGACCCTCAAGGGAAAATTCATCTCGAAGACGGCTTCGCGCTTAGATGCTTTCAGCGCTTATCCTGAC
>DGXN01000010.1:4466-69161 GCA_002396335.1 Bacteroidales bacterium UBA4231 | reverse complement strand
CCGTGTGCCTATCGCCCGCCTCGCCGCCGCCCAGGCCCAGATCAAGCAGAGCAAATAGTCTCGCCCTTGCACCCAATCGCTTGACTGCAAGCGAGTTATAGAAATCCCCTGCGGCTAAAAGTCGTAGGGGATTTTTGCATCTGGCTGACTGTCAGTAGGTTAAGTGCCAGCGGAAAACTACAGCAGTTTGGCGGCCACTTCGGAGAGTTCCGAGCGTTCCCCTTTGCGGAGGAAGACGTGCTGGAACAGGGACTGTCCTTTCATCTTTTCGCCCAGGTGGGTGAGGCCGTTGGACCACTGGTCCAGGTAAGGCTGGTCAATCTGGAAGATGTCGCCGGTGAAGACCATCTTGGTGCCTTCCCCCGCGCGGGTAATAATGGTTTTCACCTCGTGCGGCGTGAGGTTCTGGGCCTCGTCGACGATAAAGTAGACTTTGCCCAGGGAACGGCCGCGGATGTAAGCGAGCGGGGAGATCAGCAGCTTTTCCTCCCGGAGCATGGCGTCAATCTTCTGGGCCTGTTTGCTGGACGGCTTGAAGCAGCGGCGGATGACCTCCAGATTGTCCATGAGGGGCTGTACGTAGGGACTCATCTTGCTCTTCTGGTCACCGGGCAGGAAGCCGATGTCCTGTCCGCCGAGCACTACCGTAGGGCGGGAGAGGATGATCTGGTCAAAGTCGTCGGCCTGTTCCAGGGCCGATGCCAGGGCGAGGAGGGTTTTCCCCGTTCCGGCCCCGCCGGTCAGGGAGACCAGGGGGATGGAAGGATTCAGGCAGGCGTCCAGGGCGAAGACCTGCTCGTCGTTGCGGGGACGGATGCCGTAGGCGGTGCGGGTGCGCACGAGGGCGATCACCTTGCGCGAAGCGTCGTACCGGGCGCAGACGGACGATCCCCCGAAATTGAACTTGTACAGCTGATTGGGCACGGGCTCCTTGGCCGATACTTCCTGCCACGGAAGGCAGTTGTCCTGCCCGTAGCAGAGCCGCTGCAGGGCGTCTGAACCGGCCTCCTGGATGATGACTTCGCGCTCCAGGTTCTCCATGACTTCGTCGTCCACGCGGCCGCGGAGGTAGTCCTGTGCCTCCATGCCGGCGGCCTTGGCCTTGAGCCGCAGGTTGATGTCCTTGGTGACCAGGGCGACGAACTGTCCGGGATTGTTGTCCCTGACCCACATTGCTGTGGACAGGATGCGGTGGTCCTGGATGTCGTCTTTGAACAGGTCCTGGAATTCAGGCGTAAACGGGTGGTTGGGTTCGATTTTGATGTAGCCCAGCTTTTCCCCCAACGGAACCCCTCTGGGGCCGAATTTCTGCCGGTCCGTGAGTTTGTTGATCTCCCGCATGAAGGCGCGGGCGTTGAACGAGAGGGCGTCGTTTCCCTTTTTGAACTTGTCCAGTTCCTCGATGACGGCGATGGGAATGACGATGTCGTTCTCCTGGAACTGTTTCACGGATTTGTAGTCGTGCAGGATAATGTTGGTGTCCAGTACAAAAATCTTGGCCATTAGTCTTCTCCTTCCAATGTATTTAACAGGGATTCAAGGATTTGCGGAATTTCCACCTGGGCGGTGAGCTCGACGGACGGGCGTCCCGGGACCGGATGTCCCAGCGGGAAGTAAACCACGTCCTGGAGGATGAGTTCCGCGTCTACATAGTCGTAGTCGATGTCGGCGATCTGGATGATGACGCCGGGCACTTCGCTGAAAAGGATGCGGACGGGGCGTTCTCCGCCGTAGGCTTTGGAGATGTCGCGGAGGCTGACGTCGGCCCCTGTGCCGGCGGATGTCATGGCCCGGAGGGCGGTGATGAGCCCGCCTTCGCCCACGGTGACGCCGGCCTTCACAATGCCGTCTTCCACCAGTTCCCGCACCACTTCATAGCAGTCCATGAAATAGTCGGCATCCCCGATTTCCGGGGCCGACGAGGACGTTTTTCCCAGCGCCTCCGAAAGGGCCGATCCGCCCAGCCGGAAGTCGCAGGGGTCGAAGGGGATGTAGATGATCCAGTCCGAAGGTTCCGGGACGAAGGTTCCGGGAGACCTGCGGCGGCGGGAAATGCGGGGATTGGAAGTGCGGCCGGGGAGGTCGCGGAGGAGGGAGTCCTCTTCGTCGCCGTCTTCTTCCTCCAGGAGGGTGGTGGCCTTGAACTGGACGGAAGGGGACCCGCTTACCAGGCTGTAGCGGTCGATGGAGATGCCCAGGGCGTCGATATAACTGCAGGCTTCCTCTACGGAACTGTAGAAGGCGGCCGCCTGGCCGATGGCTTTTCCGCTCCACTTCCAATCGGCCTTCAGGGTGAGGTCTCCGAGGCGGAAGTGGCCGCTCATCCAGACGGCGTCCAGGAGGGCCTGGGCCACTTTTCCCACGGTGTAGGACCCGGCGAAGGGAAGGGGCAGGGGACGCTTGCGGAGGGCTTCCACACGCGCGGCGTACTCCTGGATGGCATCCTCGTCGTAGACGGGGCTGCCGGGGGCGGGGTCCAGATGCTCGTCGGCCAGGGTGGAGGGGTCTCCGTCCGGCTCAAGGGGAGGGTTCTGGGTACATTCCCGCAGCATCTGGGCCGGCGAAAGCGCCATGTGCACTCCGTCGATAATGTAACTGCTCGTCAGAAGGTCTGTCATACGTGTCAAAAATACGGATTTTTCTGCAAAATGACAAAAGGCTCTTTACAGGAAATTTCGTATCTTTGCGTCCTGTATGGATGAAGTGTTTACCCAAGCGGCGTACCAAGCCCTGGTTCAGGAGATATTCCGGCGTTTCCCGTCGGTACAGAAAGACGGTTTTCTTTCAGGTGCTTACAAGCCTGGCCTGGAGGCCATGCAGGCCTTTGACGAGGCCCTTGGCCATCCGTCCCGCGCCTTCCGCAGCATCCATGTCGCCGGTACCAACGGAAAGGGGTCGGTGGCCAGCATGCTCGCATCGGCCTGCCATGCGGCGGGAATGCGGACGGGGCTTTTCACTTCGCCGCATCTGCTGGATTTCCGCGAAAGGGCCCGCGTCGACGGCGAGATGATCCCCAAGGAATACGTTTTCAGCTTCCTTTCCCAGTGGATGCCCTGGATCACCGAACACAAACTCTCCTTCTTCGAAATCACCACCGGCCTTGCCTTCAAATGGTTCGCCGACAGCGAAGTGGATGTCGCCGTCGTCGAAGTGGGGCTCGGCGGCCGCCTGGACGCTACCAATATCCTGATGCCGGACCTGGCGGTTGTCACCACCATCGGCCTGGACCACATGGCTTTGCTGGGGGACACGCTCGGGCAGATTGCCGCGGAGAAAGCCGGCATCTTCAAAGCAGGCGTGCCGGCCGTCGTCGGGGAGAGCAATCCGGAGACAGACCCCGTCTTCAACGACCGCGCCTGGATGTTCTGCCCCCTGACCTATGCCGATAAAGTCCGCCCTTCGCTATGGTACCGCCATGGCACCGTCCTCCGGCAGATGGACCTGCTGGCCCCCGTCCAGGAAAAGAACCTCCGGACCGTCCTCGCTGCCATCGACATCCTCAAGCAGCATGCGCATTATCAGGCACTTACATCCGACGACGCCGTCCTGCAGGGCATCATCCACGCCGCCCGCGACATGCACCTCCGCGGTCGCTGGGAGCGCCTCTCCTCGCAGCCCTATGTGGTGGCGGACATCGGCCACAATGCCCATGCCCTGCAGTACAACTTCGCACGTCTGAAAGAACTCGTGGCCCAGGGACAGTTCTCCTCTATCATCATCGTCTACGGCATCATGGCCGACAAAGACCTGGACGCCATCCTTCCCCTGATGCCCGAAGACGCCACTTACATCTTCACGGCTCCGGACACGCCCCGCGCCCTCCCGGCCGGCGACCTCCTCCGCCGCTACCTGATCTGGCGCCGCGCCGCTGCCATTCCCGGCCCTGAGCGCGCCTTCCACGCCCCCACCGTGCGGGAAGCCGTCCAGATGGCCGTCCAGCTCTCTCAGAGCCTCTCGCGGCAGCTCAGCCGCAGCGCATCGGCCGAAAACCCCGCCCCGCCCGTCATCTACATCGGCGGCAGCACCTTCGTCGTCGCCGAAGCCCTTCCGCTGTTTGCCTGATCCGCCCTTTTTTGGCGCAGGTCCATGCCCTTTTTTCGTGACACACAAGTGGCTGATAGCCAATAAGATACAGAAATCGCCTACGGCAAAAAGCCGGAGGCGATTTCAGGAAGTGGCTCAGTGTCAATTACTTGCGTGTCACGGTGGTTGGAGAGGCCACGGTGGTAGGGGAGGCCGCAGGGGTGCTGGAGACCAGCGGCTGGCGGTAGGAGGAGTTAGCACGGTAGTGAGGAGCGTAGAGCGATTCGATGACAGTGACGGGGGCCTGGAAGCTGCCGGCACGGACTACGAAGAAGGACTCTGTGAGGGTGGTGTGCTCTTCAGGATAGCTGTCAAAGAAGTACTCCGTGGCCGATGCCTTGACATTCCGGTATCCCTGCGGCGTGAAGCCGAAGGAAAGACCGCTGCGGCGCGGCACGATGAATCCGTAGCCGATGTGTCCGGAGAGCTGCTGCACGGGCTGCAGGGAGGCTTCCCGTCCGGCCGTAACTTTGACGAAGCTGCGGTTCTCCTGGTTCCAGATGTTGTACTTGATGACAATCTTGTCGCCCACGGCCACAGGGTCGCCGGGACGGATTTCCTGAAGTTCGGTGACCCGGTCATTGGTGGCCGATGTCTTGTCGTCGTACACCTGTTCCACCGTGACTTCTTTGAAGAATCTGCGCTCTACGGTGAAGCCGTTTCCGGCCGCCTTGATGTCCTGGAAAGGAGCCTCATACGTGGCCGACAGGGCCAGGACGCGGGTGTCGAGCACCTGTTCGGGTCCGTCCAGGATGGAGGTGATAGCGTCGATGAAGGCCGGCTCAGTGTCCCACTTCTGGGTCTCTTTCTGGAGCATGAGCCAGATGCGGATGCCGTAAGAGACGGTGCGGGCTTTCTCGATGTCGGAATAGCTGGCAGTGAGACCGTCCTGGACCGTGCCCCAAAGCAGGTCGCAGAGGAGACTGTGGGCGTAGGCTTCAGTCTCCAGCAGTCCGCGCCAGGGCATGACGGCATTGGGGTAGTACCAGCCGCCGTCCCGGTGCTCGACGGCATATTCCAGCAGGGAGGCGATGTCGGCCTTGACGGAGGCTTCGAGCTTGCTCTTGGTGCCCAGGGACACGCCCCAGGCCTTGGCGAGGGCCACGCCGCCGTCACGCTGCAGCAGGTTCTTCAGGGTCTGGACCCGGCGGCTCTTGGCGAGGATCTGCCCCTTGAGTCCGCGGTCGGTGCCCTTGGCCGGCGTCAGATATGTCTTGGCCCACTTGGTGAACTCCTTCATCCGTTTCTGGGCCGACGCCCCCACGGGCTTCACCTCGAACGGTACGCCGGCGTACAGCGCCCGCACATGGAGGTACTGCGCATCCGAGAGCCAGCCGCACCAGGCGGGACGGACGTCTCCCAACTGATTGTTGTCCAGATACTTCACGGAGGAAGTGACATCCGGAACCTCAAAGCCGCGGTCACGGAGCTTCGCAAAGCGCTCCAGGAGGACGGCCGTAATCACCGGCGAAGAACTCATCCCTTCAAACCAGCCGAAACCGCCGTCGCCGTTGCGGCAGGAGAGCACTTTCCGGAGCAGGTCGGAAACGTCCGGGGCCGTGCCGTCCAGCCGTCCGGCCATAAGGCGGATATACCAGGCTTCAGACAGCGACAGAACGTCGTTTCCGGAAGGTTCCACGTGCGAAGGAATCGCGTCGCGCACCATATCCAGGACCGTAATTTCCTTCAAGGTGGCAGCGTCGCCGGGCACATTCACGAAACGGCTCCGGAGTTCGCGGATAAGGGCTTCCCGGTCGGCCCCGCTGTGCAGGACGGCCGAATGGGACTCGGTCAGCGTCTGGGCGGCCGGAGACACCGGCACGGAAACCTGCACGGCGTCGGTGAATTCGTCGGCCTTGAAGCCGGCCTTGAGGGCCATCTCCCCGGGGGCCGATGCCACCACGCGGAAAGTATGCGAGAGGGTTTCCCCGGCAGGTACGGTGACGGGAATCTGCTGTCCCTTGTCGCCGCTCAGGAGGAAGAGGATGCCGGAGACGGCCTGGTCTGCGATGCTGGAAACGCTGACCACAGCGTCGTATACGTCGCCTTCGTACATGAAGCGGGGCTCCAGAAGGGTGACCTTCACCGGCAGCGAAACCACCATCTCCTGCTGTACAAGGGCGTTTTTCATGGCCTTGTCATGCGCGTATACGCGGACATAGTAGGTGGACAACTTGTCGGAAGTGCGGAAGCTCAGCGACAGCGTTCCATCCTCCGCCGGATACAGATGCGGCTGGAACGTAAGGGCCGACGAGAACTCCGACCGGGCCTCCACCGCCTCCAGTTCTCCGAAGGAAGGTTTTTCCTCCACCATCTGGAAGGGGATGGATTCTTCCTCCACGGCGGCATTGTCCATGAGCACGGCCTCTTCCGGCGCCGCCATGGCCACGATGTTAGCCCCGCCCAGCGATTTGGAGCGTGCCACGCCCCGGACCATGTATTGGGGCTGGCCGTAGAGGTAGTCGTCGTCGGAGTCGCCTGTCACGCGCCCGCAGGAACTGCTCACGGAAACATGTTCCACCGAGAAGTCTCTCATGTGCACTGTGGGCCATTCGTTCCGGGCAATGGCGTCCAGACTCTTGTCCCAGGCGGCGGCGAGGGCCTCCACGCCGGGGGCGGTCTTCAGTGAGAAACTGTACTCCACGCCCGGATAAGCCTTGTCCTGGAAGCGGGTGAAACTCAGGGGCAGGGTATAGCGGTCTTTCTCCCTCCGGTACTGCCGCTCATAGTTGATTGCCTTTCCGTCCAGGAAGTAGAACACCTGCAGGCGGACGGCATCCGGCCAGCTTTCCTCATAATTGAAGGAAAGGTTTTCCATCTTCCCGGCCTGGACGCGGACCGGCTTGGTGACAAGCACCTGGCGGTCCTGCCCGTAAAGGGTGACGACGGTCCATGCGTCGGCCTCGCCGCTGCCCAGACGGGCTTCGACGGCCTTCCCGGGGGCTACGGTGAGCGGTCCTGCCACAAACAGGCGCGACACGCCCTTCACCAGGGTACGGTCTTCGGGCAGCTGGCAGATCACGCGGATGGTCTTGTCCGCTTTTACCGTCTTCCCGTCGGGCCTGTCCGTTTCCACAGAGGCTTTCACGCGGTAGTAGCCGCTGCCCGGGAGGGTCAGGGCAAGCTGCTCGCCGGACGGGGTCTTCCCCTCGGTGAGGACGGTGTCGTCGGCCTTCAGAACCTGGTATTTCACGGGGAGCGGGACGGGGTTGCCGTTGCTGTCCAGGGCCCGCAGCAGGAGTTTGAGCGTCTGCGTGGTGACCGTGTATTTGGGCGTGGAATACCGCCAGTAGCCTTGATCATTGTCGTCTGCGGAGAGGGTGAGGTCGGCGTTGGCGGCATCGGTCACCGAGGCCGATACCTCCAGTTCTTCGCCGATCCATCGGCCCTGGGAGAAAGAACGGGTCTCGCCGGAAGGGTCGGTGGCGGTGAGTTCGACGGCATAATGGCCGCTTTCGGCGGCGCGGAAGGCGAAGAGGAAGGTATTGTCGGGCTGCACCGGAACGTCCTGCTCCAGCACCACCGTGTTGTAATGCATGACTTTGGCGCTGAGGCGTACGCCTTCCAGATTGTGCCCGGAATAACTCTTCAGGACACCGCTCACGGGCACGTCGTCGCCCCGCATGTAGAGCTTCTTCACCGGGTCGAAACTGAGCTCGAAGGACGGGAGCACGAACTCGTCCACACGGAACCAGTCATAGCCGAGTCCCACCACTTCCAGTTCGAAGCGGCCGTTGCGGAGGTCTTTCGGAAGGACGAATTTTCCGGAGACGGAGCCCCAGGCATTGGTGGTCAGGTTCAGGGTTCCGATGACGTTGTCCTCGGAATCGTGCAGCCGTACTTCCAGTTTTTTCCCTTCGACGGCTTCCAGGCGGGCAGCCGGATCTCCGTTGAAGACGACGGCTTTGAACTGCACGGTGTCTCCGGGGTTGTAGGCACCCCGGTCACGGTAGATGTTGCAGCGGAGACGGTCGTCGTAGCGGGTGGGGGTGAAACTGCGCTGGACGGATACAGGATTGGATTTCCGGTTTCCGCTTACGGCCACAAGCTGGTAGTATACATTCCTCTGGGCGGCATCCAGCATCTTGTCAAAAGCGGCGGGAACCGGCGTGAAGCCGTCCAGTTTGAGGGTGGAGCGGGAGACCTCCTTGTCGCCTTTCATCAGAAGGAGCGTGGCGGTGCGGAGCGGGACGCCGGTCTTGTAGTCGGCCACATAGACGCAGCGGCCGCGGCTGTCGGTCCGCGTGGCGACAGAGAGGGTATACTGGGTGTAGCCCGCTTCGTCAAAGATTTTCCCGTTCCGGGCATCCGCGAGGTAGTCGCCGTCCGGGAGGACGGGAAGTTTGACGGTAAGGGTATCGTAAACATAGAAGCTGTTTTTCGGGTTGTCCAGCTTCCAGCTTTTTACAGTCTTTTTCCCCTGGCGGAGGGTCAGGTCGGCCTTGGGGAGGTTCCTGAGGCGGACCTGGACGGTACCTTCCACAATCCGGACATTGATGTCCTGGCCGGTGAGGGTCCTGGCCAGTTCCGCGGGATAAGTGCAGCCTTTCACCAGCGTGGCCTCGTCCCCCTTAAAGGCTTTCCGCTCTTTTTCCAGGGCCTGAGCATCCTCGCAAAGGGTCTTGTAAGCGTCGGAGGGGCCGTTTTTGCGGTCCAGCCGGTCGCGGCGGATGCGCAGGAGTTCGGCCTTCGGGAATACGGACACGGCCTTTCCGGCATAGCGGGCCGACAGCTGCTCATAGGCTGCAATCTCCTCATTTTCCTTGGCCAGAGGCCAGTAGCGGGAGGAAATCTGGTAAAACTCCAGGGCGGGCTGATTGGGATACTGGCCGTCCACCTCCGCGGCGAGGGCCTGGAAAATCTCGTCGTCCTTGATGGAGGAGTAGGTGCGGTTCTGGATCATCCGCCAGAGGACGTACTCCCTGTCGGTGCGGATAAAGGGCTTGAGTCCGCCGCTGAGGAACCCGTCCACCCCTTTGTGGAGGGGCCGATAACAGCCCTTGAACCCGTCCGGATGCGCCTTCACATAAGCCCAGAGCTCGTCCGTAGAGGCGTTCTTCCAGTCGTTCATCCACAGGAAGGTGACGATGGGTTCGTCAAAGGCCTTCACCTCTTGCTCGAGGGCGGAGCGGAGGGCCGACTGCTGCTTCCAGTCGCGGCGCTGGACGCTGTAAACGTACTGGGAAGCGGCGTCGTAAAAGTCGACGGGAAGATGCCTTGCCGTGGCTTCCTGCTTGATCTGGGTCAGGATTTCCGCCTCTTTTTGGGGGCGGTCGGCTTTTGAGGCTTCCTGATATTGTTTCCAAAGGGAGGTTAAGGTGTAAGGCTCGGTCATGTTTTGTGCTTTCAGGGGCAGGACGGCAGCAATGAGTGCCAGCACTGCGGTGTTCAGTGTGCGTTTCATAAGCGGATGTCCGTTTTGAGAACAACTCATCAAGAACCGTGCCCGCCTTCTGTAAGAAAAAAAATATGTGACAAACCGTTGGTACTTTTCAGGCGGCAGTCGGCCCTCCGGCTGGAGAAGGCTTTCGTTTCGCTGGAATCGGCCTTGCGGTTGCCAGGTCGCTGGCAAGGCGTCTTGGCGGCAACCTGACGCTGGATACCAGCTACACGGGCGGTGCGCGCTTCGTGTACACGCTTCCGCTGTCCTGAAAAGTGGGGTACATCCCGTCAGAACAGCCTGGAACCCGATTTTGTGTAAAAAATGGACATTGGGAGAACAATTTCCCATAGTTTTTCGCTATATTTGAAAGTTATGAGAAAAATCCTCTTAATCATTCTGCTTGTTTCAACTGCCCTTCTGCTGCCGGGCCGGAAAGCCGGCGCACAGGACAATCCGTATGAGATTGACAACACGTGTTACACGTATTTCCAGCGTGCAGAGGCCCTCATCGGCAAAGACGGCTTCCGGGCCGCAAACGATCTGCTTCTGAAAAATGCCCTCGCAACCGGGGACTCAAAAGCGGAGACCCTGTACTACGTAGAGGAGCTGAAGAATATCATCCGCACATCCCGGAATTCGGGCGCAGCGGGCGACCAGGCCGTAGAAGCTGCCTACCGGAAACTCAAGACTGTCGCAAGGGAAAAAGGTTACCCCCAGTATTACTATTACGCTTACCAACTGACCCAGAATTATTTCTACTCACACGGCCAGTTCAACAAAACCGTTGCCCTGACCCAGGAGATGCTGAATACGGCGCTCGAGGAAAAGGATGAATACGGCCTCTGGACCAGCGAAAAATACCTGGCTTCGCTGTATATCGACCAGAGCGACTTCGTGAGCGCCAAACCCCACATCCTCAATGCTCTCCGCCTGTTCGACACGTCCACCGACGAGACCGTCCGCCGTCAGTCCCCGACCCGCCTGTACTGCGACCTGGCCGACACCTATCCCATCGGCACGGATTCCGTCCACATCAATGTCGAGAAGGCCAGGGAAGCGTCAAAACAGCATTTCGATTCTCTCCGGGTCCACTACTATCTGGCACGTCTGGACGCCCTGGACGGGGATTTCGACTCCTACAGAGAGCACCGGGACTATTGCCTCAGGGATGCGCGCTTCCTCCAGCTCAGATCCTATGGCGACAGGTTTTTCAGCCTCATGGATTCCTGCATCGACGGCAGTATCCTGAACCGGAAGGAGGAAATCTTCACCATTCCCGCCATCCGGGAAATTAAAGTGATTGCCAACTTCTGCGAAAGGCTGGGCTACAAGGAATTCGCATTCGAGGTGGAAAAGGGCTTGGTGAACCGCTTCGAAAAAGCCATCTCCCGGGTGAACCAGTCCAAACTGTCCGAACTGGATGTGACCATGGGAAAAGCGGTCCTGGATGCCGAGCTCACCGACACCAAGGAAATGGTCAGCAAGATCATGCACTTCCTGTTACTCATCCTCACGGTCCTGTTTGCCGCTATAGCCTTCACCATGTGGATGCATATCCGCACGCTCCATAAGCACGAGGAACAAGACCGCAGGCGTATCGAGGAGCTGAAAGAAGCCAATGAGAAAGTCCGTCTGGCCGATGCCGCCAAAACCCGCTTCGTGCAGAACATGAGTCACGAAGTGCGCACCCCCCTGAATGCCATCGTGGGCTTCTCGCAGCTGCTCTCCCTGCCGGACGGAAGCCTTTCCCCGGAGGAGAAAGATGAATTTGCCAGCCACATCATCAACAACACCAAGATGCTCACCATGCTCCTGGACGACATCCTCAATGCGTCGGACATGGACAAGGGAAACTACAGCATCAACTACGAAGAGGGCGAAAAGGACTTCATGGCCCAGGCCGCCATTTCTTCGTCGGAACACCGCCTGCAGCCCGGCGTGCAGCTGCGCTACGTTCCGGAGGATCCGCAGCCTTTTACTTTCACCACGGATCCCCGCCGCGTGCAGCAGATTCTGATCAACCTCATCACAAACGCCTGCAAACATACGTCGGAAGGCGAAATCGTGGTGGGCAGTTCCCTCAGCGAGAAGCCCGGATATCTGGCCTACAGCGTCACGGACACCGGTCCCGGCATCCCGCCCGAGCAGGCCGAAGTAATCTTCGAGCGCTTCACCAAACTCAACGAATTTGTGCAGGGCACAGGGCTTGGGCTCAGCATCTGCCGTGACATCGCCTCCCGGATGGGAGCGGAGGTCTATCTGGATACCACCTATACCGGCGGCTCCCGCTTCGTTTTCCTGGTCCCCGTCAATCCTACCAAGAATTAACTGTTTAAGAATATGACTCCACTCTACGCTCAAAACCACGACTACTCACAATACAACGTACTCGCCGTAGATGACATTCCGCTGAATCTGCTGCTGGTGCAGAAGATGCTGTCGCGCTTCAACTTCAAGATCCGTACAGCCGCCAACGGCCAGCTTGCTTTGGATGCCGTGGCCGCCCAGAAGCCGGACCTGATCCTGCTGGACCTGATGATGCCGGGGATAGACGGTTTCGAGGTTATCCGGAGGCTCCGTTCAAATCCGGAAACGGCCGACATCCAGATTGTCATCCTGAGCGCCCTTAACTCAAATGAAGATGTGGTGAAAGGCTTCAACGTGGGCGCCAACGACTTCATCATGAAGCCCATCATCATGGAGAAGCTGCTCACGTGCGTCGTTACCCAAATGCAGATAGTCGCCGCCAAGAACAAATGATCCGCCGTCTTATTGTCTGTGCCGCCGTCGCACTTCTGGGTCTGGGAGTATCCCGGGCACAGATAGTGAATCGTCTGCGCGTGGATCAGGATACCTTCCTCCGGTACGCATACGGGCGCATGCAGCAGTTCAATCCCGACAACCTGGCCCTGGCCGACTCCCTGTACAATCTGGGCTCCCAGAAAGACAATTTCCGCTACCGCTGCCTGGCCCTTTCGCTGGAAATGCCGGTGCGCTTCGCCCAGGGAGAGTATGAACGGATGGATCAGACGGTTGAGGAAATGAAAGGCTATCTCGCCGACAGGAAAGACCTCCGGGAATTCTATTTCTCCATGCTCCACGAGTATTGCGAGTACCTGGTGCACATCGGCCGGGCTTCCGACGCCATGCTGGAGGCGAGGGCCATGGAGCGCCTCGCATCGGCCGAAAAGAAGCCCGTGGGCAAGATGTACTCCTACCGGATCATCGGCCTGATCCAGAGCTACCGGGACAACTCCTATCTGGCCATCCAGAACATGGAGAAGGCCGTGCGCTTCAGCCGCGAAGCCCGGGCCGAGCAGGACCTCCCCAATCTGTACATCCTCATCGCCGAGGAACATGTGAAGATGAAGAACTTCCCCGAGGCCGAAAACTACCTCCTCCGGGCCGAGGAATACCAGCGTTTCTTCCCTTCCATCCGCATCAAGGCCCAGATGACCCGTGCGTACCTTTATTACGTGCAGGGCCGTCAGGATGCCTTCTGGAGGACCTACGGCGCCCTCATAGCCGACCCGCTGTACAAAATGCAGGCTGACGCCGACTCCCGCTACGGCCTGGACATCAGTTACCTGCGCTCAAAAGGGCTTTTTGAAGAGGCCCTCTCCAAGGCCGACTCCCTGGGCACGTCCCGCGACCGCTATGCCCAGAAACACGGCATTTACGCCGACCTGGGCGTATACGACAGCGCCTACGACCAGCTGCATCACCTGCTGAACGAAAAAGACTCCATCTACATCAAAGTCCAAAACGAAGACCTGGCCATCCTGGATGCCGAAATGAACAACGCCCAGCTCCGCGAGGATGCCCAGCGCCTGAAGGCCCAGAATCAGATCACCATCCTGCTGGGCTTCCTGGTCATGTTTGCCATTGCATTTATTTCCATCCTGGTGCAGCAGTGGCAGCTGAGAGCCAACCTGGACGAGATGCGCCGCAAGAACAACGAGGCCCTCTCGGCCCGCCGTGCCTTCCAGAAGGCCATGGACTCCAAAGAAGCGGAGAACGACTACAAAATCAAGATCCTGCAAAACCGTACCACCAACGTCCTTACCGATTATGAAGATTTCCTCAATAGTTAAAAACCACTCCAACGAACTGCTGGCCCTGTTGATTTTCATCGTCGGGGCCACGCTGGGCATGCTCGGGCTCATCCAGAAAGTGCCCCTGGTCCTGGGTATCCTGGGCATCATCATCCTCGCGACGGGCATGTTCTACTTCTGCATTCACTTTACCTCGGAGAAAGTGTACAAGGAGTATTACAAAGACAGCTACGAAATCGAGCACGAAACCATCGAGGACGAGATTCGCAAATCC
Organism: Bacteroidales bacterium UBA4231; assembly: GCA_002396335.1. GTDB lineage: Bacteria > Bacteroidota > Bacteroidia > Bacteroidales > UBA932 > Cryptobacteroides. The sequence goes on along the minus strand of DGXN01000010.1, from coordinate 55,366 downwards.
ATGCGTTATCACCGCTATCAGGAAGCCGTCCTGGGCCGTTACGAAAGCGCCTGCCGCGACCTGGGTCTGGTGGACGAGCAGAAAGACTGGCTGCTGGACCTTCTGATGGCCGAAAAGAACAAAGTGGACCAGCAGCTGGATGCAGAGGGAGGAGGGTATATTTAATTTGTATTTTCAAATTTAATTGCTACCTTTGCATTCCCTTTCGGGCGGTTAGCTCAGTTGGTTCAGAGCACCTGCCTTACAAGCAGGGGGTCACTGGTTCGAATCCAGTACCGCCCACAAACAAAAACCGACCAGTCGGCTCTCGTAGCCTTCCGGTCGGTTTTTGTCTCATAAGCTAAAGCCCCGGGATGCAAAACTATACAAGTCGGAGCTGATTGGCGATGGAGGAGATAAGCTTCTCGTAAATGATAGGCTTGGTAATGAAGTCGTTGGCGCCGGCTTCATAGCCGCGGACGATGTCCTCGGTGCTGTTGAGGGCGCTGAGGACGATGATTTTCAGTGATGCGAGTTCCGGCTTGGAGCGCGCAATGCGCAGGAAGTCAAAACCGTCCATGACCGGCATCATCAGGTCCAGCAGCACAAGGTTGGGAATCTCTGTGCGGAGTTTCTCAAGCGCGTCCAGTCCGTTCGACGCTTTGGTGATCTTCATGCCGAATTTGACCAGCATTTTCTCCACGACCAGCAGGTTCAGCGGCACATCGTCTACCACCAGTACTTTGTATTTGGATAAATCTATGTTCTGAAGTGGCTGGATCATCGCTGGGCGTAATGTCTGTCATGGTTGGCCACCCAGAGTTTGGGCGTCATGCCGGTAATTTTCTTGAAAATATTGTTGAACGAGGATGCGCTTTGGAAGCCGCAGGCGTGGGCTACCTCCGACTGGCGGGCGTCCCGGTGATTCAGGAGATACTGTTCTGCGTAGTCGATCCGGAGGATGTTCAGCAGTTCCGGGAAGCCCAGGTTGTACGTGTTGTTCACCAGTTTGGAGACGTAGGTCTTGTTGGTGTCCAGTTTGTCGGCCACATCCTGCAGGCTCAGGCCGGGGTGGAGGAAGAGCTGGTTCTCCATCATCAGGCGCTGGAAGCGGGACAAGAGGCCGTCGTCATCCCAGGACGAGGCTACGGCGGAGAAAATATGCTCCGCCAAGCCTTCTGCCGGCTGTTCCTCCTCTTCGGCGGCTTTCCAGGCGTCCAGATGCAGATTCTCGCCGATGCGCTCCTGGATGCGTTTTAGGGCTTCTTCCTCGGCTTCTTCCAGCATGTCGCCGATCATGGCTTCTACGATGTCAGCCTTGTTGTGCTTGTTGTAGTTGTAGCGGTTCAGGCGGCGGATCTCCTGAAGGGTGACGGTGCTTTTGGTGCCGAAAAGCGCGACATAAGCCGTCATAAATATGCCTACGGCGATGCATGCGGCGGTCAGGAGATCCGGCTGGGGACGCTCGGTCAGCGCTTTGATGGAGAAGAAAGCCAGGCACAGAGCGATATTGCAGATTTGCAACTCCAGCAAGGAAATGGGCTTTTTCTTAAAGAAAAACTGGAGCAGCCGGCTGAAAGGCCGATAATGCTCCCGAAAGATGATATAAAGCAGGTAGAGGGCAAATGCTGCGATTTCTACCAGTATGATAATGTTGTATATAATCCAGATCTCATCCTTGTAGTTCTGGATCAGGGCCGACGGCGGCATAAGCGTCATCAGCACTCCGGCTGTCAGCAGTGCCGCCGGCGCGATAATCCAGAACAGTTTGAACGCGCGGGGGTGCTGGTCTTTCCGCAGGCGGTCCAGGTACAGGAGAAAGAGGGGGATTACACTGGTTCCGGTGGCCAGGGCGAGGACGGCGTGATCGGCACACAGGAACAGGCCCAGAACGGTCAGCGATGCTACGATACTCGTAAAACTGCTGCTCCGGGAAGCCATCATAAAGTGGATGACTACCCAGAACAGACACGCCGCTGCCGGCAGATATTGCAAGTAATCTTGTAGCGATAGCATGTGTTAGAAATCGTCGTTCTGTTCGTAGATTTTTGTTTCCCAGTCACTTACAGCTGCAGAAAATGCAACCTGCTGGTAAAGTTTTCCGGTGTCCAGACCCAGGTGGAAGGTGTATTGCTTGCCATACACGAACACATTGTTCGGAAGCAGGCCGTAGAGCATGTAATAGGCTTTCTGGTTGGGCATGGCGTCGTAGCGGAAACCGCCCACCTCAAAGCTGTCCACGTCGTAGATGACTTCCACGGTCTGTTTTCCCATGAGAATCTCGTCCGGGATGGAATAATAGCGGTGGCTGTCCACCATGTGGTCTACCAGCGCATCCTTGCCGATGAATTTCTCGTTTTCCATGCCTACGCCCACGACAGCGTCGCCTTCAAAGACAACGACGTTGCGGTAGTAGCCCTGGCGGTGCCAGATGCCCTGGTTCAGGACCAGGTCGTTGATGAAAACGCCGGCGGAGGCTACGTTGGTGGCAGTTACTTTTCTGAGGTGGATAAGGCCCTGCAGCTGCGGATCCGTGGTGACATCGCAGATTTTGAAGCCGATATCATTGGTGATGTGCTGGAATTCCAGCGGAACCATGTTAAGCTGGTCCACGGCGCGCTGTACGGTTTTTGACACAAGCGGGCCGGCCTCGGTCTCGGTGGCCGTGAAAGGGATATTGTAAGAATCGTAGGAATCTTCGTACTGAACGTTGCGTACGTAAGGATAATAGGCGCTGAAGGTAATGGGAGTCTGGATTTCCCAGAGTCCGCTGTCAAACATGCCCATATATCCTTTACTGTTATTGGAGACCGCTTTGTTGTCGATCAGGAGGGTGTGGGTTTCCTGATCGATGCCGATAATTCCGAAGGGAATGCTCTGGTCCATCGTGGCGATTTTTGTGGAAGCGTCCACATTGGCATTACTTTTGGTAATAGCGGCACGGGGGATGGATTGTCCTTCACGAGTGACAGTGACAGGGAACTCGATCTTCTTGGTGTCAGGAACGTTGGAAGCGGAACCTGCATCTTGATGGGGAAGATCCGGGCTGTCCAGTTTAGACGAACAAGCGACAGAGAGGCTGAGCGCCAGAATGCAAGCGAGCGAGCCGGAAAACTTGTTATACATAATACAAACGTTTTTTTCGTGCTTTTTCTTCAAAATAAACTGTGGAAACGAGCCCTTTTGGGACCAATCCCGCTGCAAATATAATCATTAATTTCATTTCTGCAAAATTTTTATAGAAGTTTGAAAAAATTTTTGATTCTTGAAAAACGGGCTCTGAAACCCTCTGGGGGGGGGTAGGGGCAAACTGACGGGTATACCATGTAATTATATATAGAACAAAACAGCTTCTGGTGTAGTAGACGCAGTTTTTGCGTTTCAAAAAGTTTTTGATTTGGAAATTTCAAGAATTTGAAACTATTTTGAAAATAAATGAAAAAAGTTTTGGAAATATGAAAAATTGTCGTAACTTTGCATTCAATATATCGAAACGCGCATTTTAAAGGTTTTACACTGGATTTTATAATTTTTTGAAAGACAGCGATTTATAAAATGAACAAGCAGAACTTGACACTCCCCGTCTTCCGCTTTGCCGCCAAACTCGGCAAGGTGGCACTGCTGTCTTTCGTGCTTGTTTTCTCCTTTATTTTACGCGCGGGCGCACAGGTACGTAGTATCTCTGGCGCCGTGGATCTCTATTTCCCGTTTGACAATGCCGTCCTGAGCGAGTCTTATCTTTCCAACTCATCTTCCCTGGAGCAGCTGGACGCTTATCTCGCTTCCAATACTCCGGATCAGCTGGAGGTTGTCACCTTCTCCTCTCCCGAAGGAAACGTCTATTATAACCTCGACCTTTCCCGCAGAAGAGCCCGCTCCGTCCAGACTTATCTTGAAACCAAGTATCCGGCTCTGAAAGGCCGCATCATTCTGAACGCCGGCGCCGAGTCCTGGGATGCTCTCCGCGGCAAAGTTTCCTCCGACGGCAAACTTTCCGGCGAGGCCCGCACCTCCATCCTCGAAATCATCGATAGCGACGCCCAGCCGGACGATAAGGAACGTTCCCTGAAAGCCCTTCCTGAATACAAGCGTCTATACAGCTCTTTTTTCCGCAATCTGCGTTACGCCTCTGTCGTTATCCCTGCAGGTTCGGCTTCAAATGTAAAACGTTCTGAACAAGGGGTTTCCTCTTCTGCTGGTGTTCCTTTTTCTAAAGTCAATAACAGACCTTCCGGTTTCGCCGGCAGTTCTGATACCGATATCCTTTTCGACCTGCGGTCCTCTTCTGTTAATGGAACGGAAAGCAACGCGGCTCTTCTTGAAGCGCTCGACAGACTGCTCTCCCGTATCTCTGAGGATGAGCTTAAGTCTCTCACAATCATAGGTTCTGCTTCACCGGAAGGTCCTGTAGCCATTAACGAGCGCCTTGCCGGCAGCCGTGCGCAGAACTTGACGGATCTCATCGTTTCCCGCTATCCTTCCCTTAAGGGAAAGATTGAGGTCGTCAACGGCGGTGAAAACTGGGAAGGCCTTCGCAGCGCCGTCCAGAAAGACGATATGCTTTCCGCGCAGGAGCGTCAGGATATCCTCGACGTCATTGACAGTCCTCTTTCCGCTCAGGAAAAAGAGGCCCGTCTGCGTGCGCTCCCTACGTACAATCATCTTTTTGAAGATATTTTCCCGTCGCTTCGCAGCGCTTCTGTCCTGGCGGGTCTCCGCCCGAATGCCGCGCTCGCGAGTACGGACACTAAACTCGCTGACGCTCAGGTGATTTCCGGTGGAAAACCTTCTGTTCCCGCCGACATGTCCTACCGCAGCGTCACCCGTGAATATGAAGAGGAAGAGATCCGTCCCATCGTGGCCGTCTCCACCAACGCCCTGTACGACGTACTGATCACCCCCAACTTTGCTGTGGAAGTTCCTATCGGCCGCCAGTGGAGCGCTTACGCCGACTATTCCTTCCCTTGGTGGGTCAACCGCGCCAACGACCGGGCCTGGCAGATGCTTAAACTGGACCTGGGCGGACGCTACTGGATCTCCCGTCACAGCAAAACCGATAAAATGGATGTTCTGAACGGTCATTTTGTCGGTCTCACCGGTATGGCCGGCTATTATGACGTCGAGCCTAAGCACGAGGGCTATCAGGGTGAGTTCCTGGCCGTCGGCCTGGAGTACGGTTATGCCTGGAACCTCGGTAAAAAGAAGAAATGGCGCCTGGAAGCCTCTGCAGCCGCCGGCTGGATGGGCACCCAGTACCGCTACTACATCGGTAACAGCACGGACGAACACCTGCTGTACCAGAATAACGGTAAACTGAACTGGTGGGGTCCCATCAAGGCCAACATCAGCTTCAAGTATATCTTCAGCCACAAAGTAACAAGGAGGGTCACGAAATGAAGAGACGTAATGCATTGATACTTGGGCTGTTACTCCTGCTCTCCGCCGTTGGTTGCCAGCGTCGTCCGCTGGAAATCGTGTATCGTTCCACTGTCCGTGTCATTGTGAAGTGCCTGTGGCAGGTTGAAGCTTACCCGGAAGGTGAAAAGCCCAGCGGTGTTACCATGTACTTCTTCCGTGACGGTGAATTCTACAATTCCTTCACAACCGCCAACGTCGACTCCTGCGAAGTGCAGCTCGAAAAGGGGCATTACAAGATGTATATGATCTCGCAGAGCCCGGAAGAGTACTGGAAGATGGAATTCGAGAACATGACCTCGTACAATTCTGCCTCCACTACGCTCCGTGAGTCTACCGCTCCCTGGGCCCGCGGCCTGAGCGAGCCTGCCGTTGAGAATCCGGAAGTCATGTGCGCCGGTGTCGCCGAAGAGTTCGACATCACCGCGAGCATGACAGAGGAGTATCAGTACTATTATACTCAGCTTCAGAACATTAGAGCTGCCAAGGCTGCCAAGACTGCTTCCACCAAGGCAAATATCTCGGAAGAGACCTATTACCAGGAACGCGTAGAATACTACACCATCCGCATTCCTGTGTATCCCAAGAATATTGTGTCCCAACTTTGGGTCACCATCTACTCCGGCAATGCCGATGTACTCAAATCTGTCCGCGCTTCCACCAGCGGTATGGCCCGTACCTGGGAACTGACCCAGGCCACCACCGGCAACGATGAAGCCATCCAGATTATCAACCAGTGGACCCTCACAATGGACGACGAGCCCAACCGCGTAGGCCATATTGACGGAATCATCACCACCTTCGGTCTCCCGAACGGTGAGGTTCCCACCGCCCTGCGCGACTCCACCCTCAACGTGAGCGCCCTCCTGGTAGACAACTCCACAGTGGCCGACTACACCTTCGACGTGGGCGACAAGATCAAAGTCCTCGAGCCCAATCAGGGTTACCGGAACCTCTACAGACTTATCTTCGGTTCGGTTGAAGAACCGGCCATCATACCGCCGGATGTCGTCCCGCCGGGAACCGAATCCTCAGGTATGGAAGCAACCGTAAGTGATTGGGAGGACGGCGAAACTATCGAGATTCCTATGTAAGTGTTACGAAATTAAATGTTACAAAAATAAAATCATTAAAACGACTTATGAAAAAATTAGTTTTCCTCGCTGCCTCTGCAGCCGTCATCCTGGCCTCCTGCGCCAAGATTGAGAACGACGCCAATGTGGCCACCACCGATAAGGTTGCCGTGCCTGTAGGTTTCTCCGCCTACTCTGGCCAGGCTACCAAGGCTGGTACTCCCGGTGAGCTCACCACCTCTTCCCTCCAGGCTGCCGGTTTCGGTGTGTTCGGTTATCAGACCACCGGTGACTATAGCGCTGCCGCTACGCCTAACTTCATGTACAACACCAAGGTTAGCACTGCTTCTTGGACCTACAGCCCCATCAAATACTGGCCCAACCAGATTGCTGCCGGTAACACCGACGGTCAGCCTGCTACCGCTTTCCAGGCCGATAAGGTGACCTTCTTTGCCTATGCACCTCATGTGCCCGTGGCTGCAGCTACCGGTGTTCCTACCGGCGATGCTTCCACTGGTATTACCGCTCTCACGAACAATGCTGCTGCTGGCGATCCTAAGGTTTCTTTCAAAGTTTCCAATGATCTCAACAGCCAGATCGACCTTGTTTGGGCTGTTTCCAATGGCGCTGCCTGGACCAATGTTGCTGGCGGTACCAATACTCCTACCAGTGGTAGGCCTTATCTCAACCTCCAGAAGCCTGCTATCGGTACTGCCATTCACTTCTACTTCAAGCATGCTCTTTCCCAGATTAATCTTACCGCTGTCGCTGCTTATAACCAGACTACTGCTGGTGGTACTGCAAAGGATGGTGTTAAAATTACCATCGAGAGTGTGGAGCTGAAGGTCCCCGGCCTCGCTGAAACCGGAACGCTCAACCTCAATAATACGACTGCCAATACTGCTCTCTGGGAAGGTGTTTCTGGCACTACTGACCTTACCCTTACCGTTTCTGGCGACAACCTTAACGCTGCTCTTAAGGACGGTGGTGATGTGCTGGCTAGCGCTCAGCCTGCTGGTGTAACCGCTTCTGAAACCGACGTTATCGTTGATGGCAAGTATTACACCGTTCTTCCCAAGGCCGATGAAACTGTTGTCACTGTGAAAGTTGTCTACTATGTAACAACTGACGATGCTGACCTTGCCGGCGGCAAGAGCCGTGTCAAGAATGAGATTCAGAAGACTGTCTCCCTTGAAAAGCTCGAGGCTGGCAAGAAGAATACCATCAAGATGATCCTGGGTGTCTCCGAGGTTAAGTTCGAGGCCGAAGTCTCCGACTGGGCCGACGGTCTTACCGGTGAGGTAAATCTCCCTGTCAACAGCTAATCTGACTCTTTATCCGGGCGGGCTTGACCGCCCACCCGGGTACCAACAAACGAACTTTTAGAAAGAACAAAACAAACAACAAGGCTTATGAAAAAGACTATGGTTCTCGTTGCTGCCGCTACTCTCGCCCTGGTGTCCTGCGCCAAGGTTGAGACGGGTACCGCTACCCCCGGCGTTGTAGCAAACGACAAAGTTGCGCTGGATTTCGGCGTGTATGTTCCCAACACCAAGGCGGGTGAGGCTGGAGAAATGAACAATGCAAAGCTGCAGAGCACCGGTTTCGGTGTCATCGCATACGAGAAGGAAGGTGCCTATGACGGCTCCACCAAGCCTACCTTCATGTACAACCAGCTGGTAGAGTACGCATCCTCCGCCTGGACCTACAGCCCCGTCAAATACTGGCCCAACCAGCTCAATGACGACGGTACCACCGACGGACAGGGTGCATGGTCCCAGAAGGCCCATACCGTAAGCTTTTTCGCCTACGCTCCTTATGTGGCCGCTGCCTCCGGAACCGAGGGCATCGTTGCCATGAGTGCCGCCAGCGCTACCGGCGATCCCACCGTTACCTACAAAGTCTCCTCCGACCTGGACAAGAACGTGGACCTGGTTTGGGGTACTTCCAACGGCAACCCCTGGACCAACGTGGCCGGTGGTGACAACACGGCCGCTGAAGGTATGCCTTATCTGGGCCTCCAGAAGCCCGCTATCGGCACCAAGGTGAACTTCAAGTTCTACCATGCTCTTGCTCAGGTGAACCTTACCGCCGTGGGCGCTTTCAATATCACTGCTGCCGGCGGCACCGCCAAGGATGGTGTCAAGGTTACCATCAAGGAAGTGGTCCTCACCGTTCCCGGCATGCGCGACCAGGCTGTCCTGAACCTGAACAACACCGTTGCCAAGACCCCCAACTGGGACTTCACCGGCGCCACTCCCACCGATCTTACCCTTACCGTAAACGGTGACAAGTTGAATGCCAATGTGAAGGATGCCGGCGAAGTTGCCGCCACTGCCCAGCCTGCCGGTGTTACCGCCACTGAAGGTCCGGTTCTTGCTACGAACAAGTACTATACCCTGATTCCTACGGATGATACTGCCGTTACCGTTACCGTGAAAGTGACCTACTATGTGACCACCGACGACGCTAATCTGGACGACGGATTCAGCCGCGTAGAAAATGTAATCAAGAAAGACATCACCTTCGAACATGGCTTCAAGGCCGGCACCAAAAATAACATCAAGATGATTTTGGGTCTGAGCGAGGTTGCTCTCTCCGGTGAAGTGGCCGACTGGGAAACCGGTAACACCATCGAAGTCTATCTGCCTAAGAATGTTGAATAGTTAATTAAACACACATAAAGCTTTATGAAAAAATTTATCTTCATCGCTGCTGCTGCAGCTGCCGTTCTTGCCGGATGCGCCAAGAACGAGGTAACCCCCAACTACGGGATGATGGATGCCGTTTCCTTCGGCGCCTACAATCCCCGCACCATCACCAAGGGCGGTGTCACCGACGACATGAACCTGAAAGCTCTTGCAGAGCACGGATTCGGTGTGTTCGCTACTTATTCCGGAACGAACGATTTCGAAACAGCCGGTGCTACTGACGACTTCATGTTCAACCAGCAGGTGACTTCTGCTGATGAGGGCTCCACCTGGACCTACAGCCCTCTCAAGTACTGGCCTAACCCTACCAACGGACAGACTGCTGACGACCAGAAGGTTTCCTTCTACGCCTATGCTCCTTATGCTGATGACGCCGCTATCGCAGACGCCACCTATGGCATTACCGGATTCTCCATCGACGGCACCACTAAGCACAACATGCTGAGCTACACCTTCTCGAAGGACAAACCCAATGTTGACCTCATGTGGGGTTACAAGAAGAAGAATGTCGATAACACCGACCCTGCAAATCCCGTTGTTACATACGATATCAACAACAACCTTACCCGCACCATCAACAATGTGAAGTTCATCTTCCAGCACCTTCTCTCCAAGCTTGGCGGTTCCCAGGAAGGCAATCCCGGAACTCCCAACCCCTATGATGACGATACTTATAAGGCAAACGGACTCGTGGTAAAGGCTTCTCCTGTTTCCGATCCTACCGCTGAATATGGCAATGTCACCCTCGGTGACTTCGGTGGAAACAAGGGTACCAAGATCACCATCTCCAAGATCGTCATCGGCAGCGCTCCCGTGACCGATGCTATTTCCGGCCAGCCGGTTAAAGACATCGACGGCAACCCTATCTCCTATGCTTCCGCTGACCAGACCGGTAAGCTCGACCTCTACACCGGCGAATTCAAACTTGACGGTGCAGCCCAGAACATCCAGTTCAGCCAGACCATCACCAACAAGGTTGACGATCCCGCTACTCCTGAAGACGAGTCCACCAACTCTGACAGCGAAATCGCCGATTGCCTCAAGGAGCCCGCAAGCTTCGCCAGCTTCGCAGATCTTCCCAAGGGTGTAGTCAAGAAGGCTATCAACGTTTACAAGGACGAGAGCAACCCGATCATCCTCGTTCCCGGCACCAAGCCCGTTGTCGACATCACTGTCACCTACTTCGTCCGTACCTACGATGAGAAACTCCCTGCCGGTTACAGCGAGGTTCCCCAGACCGTATTCGGCCGCATCAAGTTCGCCGAGATCAAGAAGAACACCAAGTACAACATCGTGATGATTCTTGGTCTGAACAATGTTGCATTCGAGGCTGAGGTCGAAGACTGGACCGTCGGCACCAATACGGTTTACAAGGACCTTAACGGTGATGGTGACTATGATGATCCGGGTGAGACTTCTACCGTTACCGACACTGAAATCGGACTTCCTGACAACCTCTAGTCCGTAATCCTTTTATCCCGGCGGGCCTGACCGCCCACCGGGGTACCAAAAACCAAGAACATGCGTAAACGCCTTACATACGGAATCATCTTCATGGCAGCAGCCCTGCTGTCCGGGGCTTGTGTGCAGGTGGAAGAGGGTCCTGCCGTGGACACCGAAAAGGTTCCCATCCAGTTCTCGACCTACCGCCAGCGCACCAAGGCCGATGCCAGCTACGTAGCCCCCGGCGGTGATTTCGCTGCCGGAGCAGAGATCGGCGTGTTCGCATACTATCACAATGGTGATGGCGCAACGGATGCCTCCTGGGCTGCCGAAGACGCGGCCGGAAACAATATTCCGGACTACATGTACAACCAGAGCATCGTCAAGCAGGACGACGGCAGCTGGCTCTACAGCCCCATCAAATACTGGCCCAATGAGAGCGGTGCAAGTGCCGCCAGCGAACACATCGACAAGGTGAGTTTCTGGGGTTACTATCCCCGTAACGCCGCCGGTCTGAACCTTTACCGGGCCGGTACCACCACAGCCTTCACCAACGCCACCAGCGGCCTTCCCAAGGTCACCTTCACCCAGAATGAAGACCCGGCCCAGCAGATCGACCTCATGTTCACCGACCTGCAGAAGGACCTTTACAAGAACGACGCCGCCAACCATGGCCACGTCACCAATGGCGCCGTGAACCTCGTGTTCCGTCACGCCCTCGCCCTTGTGGAATTCCAGCTGGCCGAGGGTACCGGTGCAGAAGTCCACGCCCTGTCCCTCACCAAGATCAAGAAATCGGGTACGGTGGAAGACCCCGCGACGCTTACCTGGACCAACGTCGGCGACAGCTATGACTTCGTGGAAAACGACGTAACCGTGTCGGGTACCTCCGTCCTTTCCCTGCTGGCCATCCCGCAGACCCTGGAGGCCGACGCCGCCTTCACCCTTACCTACGACATCCATTTCGCTTCCTCGGATCCCGACCATCCGGATCCCATCGTCTACACCGGAGACAGCATCTCCGTGAAACTTTTCAAGAACACCGGTGCCCCGGACGACTACGGCGTCACCGAGTGGCTCCCCGGACATCATTACATTTACAAGATATCCGCCGGTCTGGACCGTATCGAATTTGAGGAGATTGTCGAAGATGCCAAAGACTGGATTTCGGCCGGAAGCGATATTTTAGTACAAGACTAGGCATGACCAGAAAACCGATCATACTTGTTGCCGCCGCCCTGACGATGCTCGCATCGGCCTGCATCCAGAAAGTGGAGTATGTGGACGAGTCCAGGAATATCCTCTCGGAGGACCTTCCTATCGACTTTTCCTGGTACTCCCGCCGCCAAGGCAACGTAACCACCAAAGCCGACCCGGACATCTTCGTCGGAGGCGGCACGGGCACCGACACGCATCTTCGCAGCGGTCAGCAGTTCGGCGTGTTCGGCTACTTCCATCCCCAGTACAAGAGCGGCGGTGTCGCCACTGCCGGCGGATGGTCCGACGGCGTGAACCAGAACTCGCCCAACCTGTTCTACAACGAAGGTGTTTCCGTCTCCGAAAGCAGCGGCAACTACACCTACGACTACGCCAACTCCCGTTTCTGGCCCCGCAACAAACTGGACCGCATCTCCTTCTTTGCTTACTATCCGTACAACCCCGGTATCGCCGACGGCACGCCCGCTCCCGGTACCGTCGTGGAGTCGTTCCTGGATAAAGCCTATGCCCGTCAGGGTCTGGTAGGTTTCTACTATACCGTTCCGGAGAAATCCGAGGATCAGGTAGACTTCATGATTTCCGACCTCTGCCTGGATCAGAGCAAAGCCGTCTGGACCGAAGACAACAGCAAAGGCCTCACCGGCACCGCAACCGGCAAGGTGAAATTCTACTTCCGCCATGCCTTGAGCCAGATCCGCGTCAAGAGCGTGGAATTTGACTCCAGCGGCAACCCCGATGTGGAAGTGACGGTGAACTACATCCGATTCAACGAGGTGGCTGTGTTCGGCCAGTGCATTCCCGTGCCGGATTACGCCTCCCGAGACGCCAACACCGGCCGTACGCCTGTCGCGGCCACCTGGCCTTCCGCTACGCTGTCGGCCTCCCGTCCGAATCTGACTTCCGGTGTAGCCGCCAAGGTCTGCTACGACGACTCAGACAACTTCATCACGGAGAATGTGCTCCTGATGATTCCCCACCAGTTCTTCACCGGTGCCACCATCGAGGTGAACTTTGACGTCAGGCGCAAGGCCGACTCCGGTTCCGGAGAATATTACCAGTACACCAACAACAGGCTTTTCGCTCCGCTCACCACCTATTCGGTCAGCGGGTGGGAACCTGGAAAGATTTACACCTACAATATTAAGCTGAACCTGCAGAAGATTGACATTGACGCAAACGTGGAAGACTGGATTGTGGCAGGTGACGATGTTATTATGGACAAATAGGTATGAAGACTGTGAGACTGCATAGATTCCTTGCTCTGGGGCTGCTTGGTGCGGCGCTGCTCGCGTCCTGCGGGAAAGAAGATCCCCAGACCCCCAGGGGACCGGTTTATACCGGCGACCGGCTGGTGTCAATCAGCCCCACCCTCGCCGACGAAAACTGGCTCCCTGTAAAGGCCGACTACGACCCCATCGACAACACGCTCCTCCAGAGCAAAGGTTTCGGCGTTTATGCCTACTATACGGGCACCGAGGATTACTCGGCGGCCAAGGACTCTTCTGCCTACAACCGCTTCGGCCTGGTGTACAACAACCGTCAATTCTACTATGACGGCGGTACTTGGAAGTACTACGGCAAGGACGAATTCTGGCCTTCCACCGCCGGAGAGAAGCTCTCTTTCTTCGCCTACGCCCCTTACGACACCTGGCACGACAAAGTGACCTACGACGGCAAGGTGAACACCATCAAGTACGACGACTTCGTAGCCCAGTCTCTCTCCGAAACCGAGCTTCAAAAGCAGCGGGACATCCTCTGGGGTACCAATACCTCCGGCCTTCCCCACAAAAACGTATGGGCCGATCAGTATGCCACCCCCGGCACCGTGGACATGCATTTCCGCCACGCCGTCGCCAAAGTGCGTTTCCTGGTTCAGGGCTCCCTGCCGGGAGAGACGGTGAGCGTTATTTCTACCGGGACTCCGACAAATATTTCTACGGGAACTTCGGCTCAAACTGACGGGGAAACCTTTGATAGGACGGAAACTACTTATTCATGGGTGCGCTATACTGATAATTCATGGTCATCGAATTATAATTATTGGCGCTGTACAGTAACTGAAACGCAGAGGCAAGGAAATCCTCAAACTCAAACCAGAACGGTCACCCAGCGCCGCGATCCTGTCTACAATACCGAAGGAAAGCGATATTATATTGAAAACGTTTCTTTCAAAGGCTTTAATAAAACGGGAACGCTGGTTCTTGACAATACTGCTGCCTACGAACCTGCGTGGAAGGATGTAACCCGTTTTTCCGGTACGGATCCCGAGTATGTGCTGTCTTCGGCCAATGTTCTGACGGATTCTTTGCAGTATGTCAGTGCCGGAACAATCTCCTCGGAATTCAGCAAGTATACCGGTGTAACGGAAACTCCGTCAGACTTGATGGACGGGTATTTCCTGTATGCGGTTCCGCGTTTTATTACAGGCGATGACAATATTGAAGTCAAACTCAAGTATCACATTGCCAATGTGGATGCCACGGTAAATAGAGTCGAGACACGTTCGGCCCAACAGACGCGGTCCCGTGACTATTCCCGTACAAGGACGCGGACAAAACAATCAGGCTGGATATACATTACAGGTGATCCGACTTACAGTGATTTTGAATCGAACTTGTCCGGAAAGACTTTTGGTTCTTGGTCTGGCTGGAGCGGCTATTCTAATGGCGATTGGTCTGAATGGGAGACACAGGATACAGAATGGACGATTCAGTCTGAATCGCTGTCAGGCGCAACCATCAATTTTGACGATGATCCCGCGACGACGCTTACCGGAAAGATCCTGACTCCCTTCCAGGGCGGCCGTGCCTACGACATCAAACTCATTCTGGCCGGTGACAAGATTGAACTGGAGGTGGTTCCCCGTCCCTGGGAGCTGGAAGAAACCAGTTTTGACTACACCTCCAACATCAACGACGTCATCCAGGCCCTGACCTACGATTCCTCCTACATCGACTATGCCGACGCCCATGGCAACGTGTACATCAACAACCGTATGGGCAAGTTCTACTTCCGCCTTGGTACCGGCAAGTACATTGCCTGGCAGGCCGCCCTCGTGGGCGACGCCGCCTTCGGCTTTACCGACGAGAATGGCAACTTCCTCCTGGACACAAACGGAGAACGCGTGTCTTCCATCCGCGGCAGCGTAGACCCGGATGTGACCAACTACATCTACGTTAAGGCACTGAACAGTTCCGCGACGGTTACCAGCCGTGCCAAGCTGCGTATCTATTACATCGACTCCAACAGCGATGTGACGGCGGCCATGAACCTGGTAAACGTGCAGGGCGTGAACGAATGGACCATTGTACAGAATGCGAACTAATAGACTCATACTTTTCCTGGGTGCAACCCTGCTTCTTGCAGCCTGTGGGAAGGAAGCCCCGTCTCCGGACGCCGGTTCTCTTCCGGACCACTGCATTGAGCTGAGGCTCGCAAATCTGCACCCTGCTTTGGAAACCAAGGCCGACGCGCACAGCCGTGGCGCGGATGCGTATAACGAGAATCTGGTCCTGAGCGTAGACTGTTTCTTCTATCCCAACGGGAAAACGAACGAGAAGGCTGTCTTCACGGCCTTCGGACGTGGTGCGGAGCCCAAAGCAGAAGGGGACAGCACCATCTATACAGTCAAAGTTTTCTTTACGGATGCAGACGCACAGAAGATGTTCGGGAGCACGGTGTCGGGCACTTGCGAAGTTTACGTCATCTGCAATGCTCCGTTGAACTATGGTACCGAGACGTCGGTTCCCGCCCTGAAAGAACTGGTGGTGGAACACGACTTCTCCGCCCAGACTGTGCAAGAAAGCTTTGTCATGCCGGCGGAAGAGCCCTCCACCGTTACCCTTACGACCACCGGAACGGGAGAAAGCGCCGTCAGGACCGCTTCTGGTCGTGTCCATGTAAAACGTTCTGCCGCCAAGATGCAGCTCTATCTGCACATTCCCACGGTTTTTGTTGACGAAAGCAACCAGGAATGGGAGCCGGTGTTCAGTCAGGGCGTGCAGGTGATGATGGCGAACCTTGCCAAGCGTGGGAAAGTGGACGGCGACTATACGGTCCAGACCAGCGAGTATGTCTCGACCGAGTACCGGCCCGTCGTGGAACTGGCTCCGGGTGAACTGCTCCCTGGAAAGGAGTTCTACAACTACTCCCACGTTCCGTTCTACTCTTACCCTTGCGCCTGGTCCGACCTCAGCGACTATGCCTCCACCTTTGTGTTCCGGATTCCCTGGCGCATCAAAGGTGAGACGGGTTATCAGTGGAAGTCTTATCAGCTGAGCCCCAACCTGGTGGGCCAGAAATTCGAGGCCAATCACTTCTACCGGACCTATGTGACCATCAGTTCCCTGGGTGGTGCGGACATTGAGCATTCGGTAGTTATTCCTGAATGTGACTATATTATCCAGGACTGGATCAATGAAAGTGCCGGCGCAGGGCAGGGTATAGTCCCCGGAGAACTGGTTACCTATAAGTACCTTGTGGTGGACGAACCGGATGTAACCCTGAATAACGAAGAGACGGCACAGTACACCTACGTAACTAGCGCACCTCTTTCCAGTATCAAGATTACCAAGGTGCAGTATTACGACAATATGCAGGCCGAACCGCTGATTACGGTCAATAATCCTGCAGGCGGAACGATTACTGCTGCGACAGGTTCTGTCTCAACTGCTGCCGGAACAATTTCGGTGAGTCGGGAGACCACCGGTCTGGTCACGATGAGCCATTCCCTGTCCAATCAGTATTCCCAGATTGTGGTTTATGCTACAATTACTAACAGCGACGGATGTACGCAGGATATCATCATGACGCAGAATCCGTCCATCCAATTGATTCGAAAAGGCGGAGCAGGCAATGTGTTTGTAAATGGTTATTTTGGCCGTGTTCAGAATGCAACGTATGCAGTTAGTTATTACCCTTATACTTCGTATGCGAATTATATGAGGTATTACGACGGGAGATATTATTACTATACTATTACTTCGTCTGGCTCGTTCAATTATTATGGAACGAATCAGCCTTCCGGCCTTTCCGGTGGCACTTGGGCTAATGCAGGCACTCTAACAAATGGGTCTACTTTCCAGTATTATTTTTACTTGGATAATAGCGAATCAAATCATTTTTATCATTCCTCTGCATTGTGGGAAGAATCTGGTCAAGGTGTGGGTGATAATTATAATTCGACGACACAGTCAGGTACCTATGGAACGATCTTGGGCGCTATTTATAGTCTTGATGAATCCATTGACCGAAACTTCTATACTACCCTTGTATCGGTTTCTTCATTTAATGATGCCAATAACTATTATGCGGCAAACGGAAGTAATATTGAATATCGAATTGGAGACCCGCGTGTAAAAGCTTCTACGGTCTACACAGGAGCAAATTCATGGGATACGGTTACTAATTTCTACAAATATTTGTATTATTCCGGTAGTACAGAGAAGTATGAATCCTGGCAGAACCCGGGGGATATTTTAATTGCTTCACAAGCAGTTGAAGATCGTAATATCATAGCTCCCCGTATTCTTGTGTCCTCCGGTCTAAACGCTAATTCCGGCTTAACATTTGACACCGCTGTCAAAAGAGGGGCTACTTATCAGGAAGCCGGTTATCCGGCCGGTCGCTGGCGTCTGCCTTCTGAGGCAGAAATTGCCTTTATTGTTGCGCGCCAACGGGATGGCGTGATTCCGGTCCTTTATGCAACGAATTCCTACTATTGGTCTGGAAGTGGTCGACTAGTTTATATTCCAACATCGTCGTCTGCAGCAATCCAGTTCTATACTCCTGCGGAGGCAACTGCTGCCGGATCGACAAAAACGACATATTCTTGCCGTTTCGTCTATGACCTTTGGTATTGGGGCGAAGAGGCGGCTGCCACAAATGTTTATCACCCGAACGGGCATGTAATTGACTATTGATCATGACAACGCTCAAACATATCCTTCTGTTTCTTGCAGCCGGCAGCCTTCTCGTTGCCTGCCACAAGGAAGACGACTTTGCCCGCAATGCGCAGGGTACGCAGCCTGCCGAAGGCAAAGTCATCGTCAACGGTATGCTCAGCCTTCCTATTTCGGAAGACCAGGGTTGGGCCACCAAAGCCTTTGGCGAGGTGCCTCAGGTCAAGCGCCTGTACCTGGTTGTCTTCAATGAAGGTGACATTGTGTATGAGATTGTCAAGGCCAAGCCCGGTACCCAGAGCCACCCTACCAACCCGGACGCCGGTTTCACCTGCGGAGACAAATCCACCGGTTACCTGACTCAATTCCATGCGGAACTCACTTCCGTCGCCCAGGGCGACCGCTATATCCACTTCATCGCCGCCAGCGAGCCCATCGCCACGCTGGAAACCGGTTCCGTGAACATGATGGATGAAGGCACCTTTGTCCGCAACCTCGTTACCACCGGCGGTGTCGTTGCCTACTGGGGCCGTGAACACTATACCTCCATCACCGAAACCACGGAGATGCACAACATCCTTATGATCCGCAACTTCTCCAAGGTGAAAGTGAATGTGGACAGTGGCGTGACCAACTTCAGTATCCAGGGTTTCAAGGTGTTCAACACCCCCGTCTACGGAACCATCGCTCCCTTCAACAACAACAGGCCCGACTATATTACCGTTGACGGCAAAGACCAGATCAACTTCGACCGTTTTGCCAACTACAAGGATGCTATTTCGCAGGCCAGCCCTTATACTTATTTGAAAGATACGGACGGTTACTATGGTTACATGCCGCCCATTATCTCCTACGATGACCTGTCGGCCAATTACACCACCACTTCCGACACGATGACCTGGCTGGACCCTTCCGATGCCGACTACCTGTACGAATGCTCTTACAGGCCTGACCGGAATCCCTTCATTATCATGAAGGCCACTTACGAAGGCAATACCTATTATTATAAGGCGGACTTTGTGTTCCCCGGCCCCAGCGGCAACGAGTACTACAACATCCTCCGCAATTTCCAGTATACGCTGAACATTACCGGTGTCAACGGAAAGGGGAGTGACACAGTGTTCGACGCGGTGAACAGTATCGCCCTGAATAACTTCGAGGCTTCGACCGAAAGCCAGGCGCTGACCAATATCGCCCTGGACGACAGCCGTCTGTACGTGTCCAAGACCGACATCCTGGTTACCTCCGGCACCACCTTCACCATGTATGTGAAGAGCCGCACCGGAGACGATTTCAGCACCAACGACAATGACAGCTTGACCGGCAAGATCCTGCAGGCCACTAGCGGTGAGAACATTGTCACCGACGATGACAAAATCGTCATTGCCGATAACGACGAAACCAGCGGCGCCTATTCCGGTTGGCGGAAAGTGACCATCACCATTGCCGACCCTTCCTCCCTCCAGCAGGGTGAAGTATGGAAACAGCCCATTGTCTTCAAGAATGCGGCCGGGCTTACCCGTACCGTGAACCTGACCATCCGCCGCGCATTCCCGCTTACCGTGGATATGCAGGATGTGGTGGCCGGCACCAAGGACACGGAGTGCGAGCTTACCTTCACCGTGCCTGCCGGTCTTACGGAGTTCCGCTTCCCCATGTACTTCTACATCGAGCAGGAGGCAAACACCCTGTATCCGAAGGCCCTTCCTGACGGCGCCGACGAGGCCCTTTCCGTGGAAACCGGCGCTTCCCTGATTCCGGAACATACCGAAAACAACTACTACTACCGCAGAACCATTACCTGGGACGAGTACAAGGCCGTCGAGGCCGACATCAACGGTATCAAGACCTTCTCCTGCTACTTCAAGACCCTGGTTCCGGAAAGCGCGACTACCGTATGGGTGATTCCTGCCAAGGAGAACGACTACTTCCATCCTTATGACGACGTCGAGAACGAATGGACCAACAAGGATGCCTTCCTGAACAACAAGCTCAAAGGAAAAGTGACCTTCCCGTACAGCGGCATCCAGATTCCACTCGATATTGTCACAACCGTCGGAGAGACCGAGGTCCACACCCCTGGCTCCGAGACCGTAGTTGCCACCACGAATTCCGATGGTGCCATCACCTACAGTTCCTCCAACCCTTCCGTTGCCAAAGTGGACAGAAATGGCAAGGTAACGGCTGTCGGCCTGGGTACGGCTACCATCACCGCTTCCGTGGAGGAAAGCGGCAGCTATACTGCAGCATCGGCCTCCTACTCGGTTACGGTAACGGACGGTGCGCTGTGCAATCTGAAGATGAACTGGCGGTACGAACCGTCCTATGTGCTTCGTGTCAGCTCTTCCATGCAGGATCCTGTCATTGAGGCAACCGTAGATTCCGGCTATACGGTGGAAGTGGCTTACTCCACTTCTTCCGAGGACGGCGGTGCGGTTTCCGTTGACGAGACCGATGCCGATATCCGGGGCTATGTCACCATTACGGGGACATCGGTAGGAACGGTGACGGTGACGGCAACCGCTACAGTGAAGGATGCTTCTTCCAACGTGGTGCTGGTGCGGTCCATGAGCTATGACATCCAGGTCGTGACCAGCCATCCGGCAAAGGGTACCGTCTTCCATGACGAAACCTTCCTAAAGTCTACATTCGGCGATTATACGATCCGCCGGAATCTGGTGACGGACGGTGCAACCTATAACGAAGGCACTGACGTGACGGAACTCTTCCATACCTATACGTCGGCTTATGATGTTCCCCGTTACGTGTGGTTCCCGTACTACAATCCTTCAACAGGAACCAATACGTATGGCGCTGCCGCTTCTGCTCTGGGCTCCATCCAGCCGTCTGAGCAGTTAGTGGATGGCGGCGGGAATTTGTATACCGAGTATTACCGTGCTTACCGCGCCTCCATCTGCCAGCTGGCGTCCAAGAACATCGACCTTTCCACTTCCGCAGGTGCTACGCTTACGTTCTACCACGCCGGTAATTCCTTCTTCAAGGCCGACCGTTCCGACATTGCCAATGCCCAGGCCAATATGCAGGCCGACGTATGCGTCCGCTTCTCCAAGGACGGCGGTGCCACCTGGAGTGACAAGCAGAACATCAAGCACTGGCCCGCAGGTTCCAACTATGTGTATGTCCGCACTGCGGTCGACATTCCTTCCGACTATCTGGTGAGCAACTTCCAGGTGATGTTCGAGTACACGTCCACCAGTACCCGTGGCGGTACCTGGGAAGTGCGGAATGTCAAGATTACCGAAAACTAATTTTTCATGAAGCTCCGCCGGATCATATCGCTCCTCCTGCTGCTGGTCTCTCTGCAGTGGGGGAGCGTTATGGCGTCGGCCGAGACGGTGTCTCTCCGTTTCCGGATCAACAAGAGCGCCGTGGATGCTTCCTTCAAGAATAATGCAGCCGCCCTCCAGGAACTGGAGGAGCTCTCCGGCCGTGACGACGTGCAGTCCGTCACGGTGAAGGCCGCCTGCTCTCCGGACGGTCCGCTCTCTTTCAACCGTATCCTGGCTCGTTCCCGCGCTCAGGCTGTCGCCGACCATCTCCAAGCCCTGAATCCTTCGCTGAAGGACATACGTATCGAAGTGGTGGAGGAAGACTGGTCGGGACTGGCCGGCTATGTCCGCCGGAGCAACAAGCCCTGGAAGGACGAGGCGCTGGAAATCCTTCGTCAGAGAGGCAGCAACTGTAAACAGCTCCTTCAGGAGCTCTGGGTAGGCGAAGCCTGGGAAGACATGGTGAAAAACTACTTCTCCCGCCTGAGGAAAGCGGAAGTGGTCTTTGCCTTTACCCCTCAAGCCGAAGAGGTGGCCGCCTCCTCACCCGCACGTGTTACCTTCCCGCGCGGAGTGGGCAGCAGTATCTGGCCGGGCTTCGGGAAGAACAAGGCTGCGCTGAACGAGGTACAAACCTTGGCACATTCCAGTGCCGATACTTTATATATAAGAGGGTGCTGTTCTCCCGACGGCTCCAAACAGGCGAACCGGAAGCTTTCCGAAAAACGCGCCCGGGTTCTGAAGGCGTATCTGGAAGGTGCCGGGTATAAGGGAGACATTCTTATAGAACCTTATGTGGTCCGAGACCGTTCGGCCGAAGTCTCACTTACATCATTCCAGTAAATAGTATGTTCCGTAAAGGGTTCCTGTCTCTGTTTTCCTTCCTGAGCTTTGCTTTTTTGTGTGCAGCCCAGTCCGTGAGCGGAAATATCACAGCCACGGCGGTCAGTCCGAAAGACGGGTCCCTCTGGATGGGGACCGAGAAGGACGGACTCTACAGGATGGGCCGTAACGGACGGGGACTTCACTATTCGGTGGAAGGCGGACAGCTTACCGACAACCGGATCACTTCCCTTGCCGTCACTTCGGACGGCGACCTGTTCATCCTGGACGGAAGCGGAAAAATTTCCACGTATTCTTCAGTGAAAGGATTCGCCTCTGATGAGCGGTTCCCCACAGGCGTCATCACGCTTGCTCCGTCCGCCGACAGTGCGGCGGTGTATGCGCTTACCTCTTCCGCCCTGTTCCGCGTGAACGGAGATCCCGTCCAACTGGCTGGTTTCTCCGAGCCGGTTTCACAGCTGTTCTCTTCTCCTGACGGAAGTCTGTGGGTCCTCGGGAAAAGCGGTTCCTTCAACGTCAGTCCTGACGGAGTATCCGTATTCCATGAAGGTGTACAGGTGAGCGGTGTTTCAAATTTGATACCTTTTGAAATTGAAACACATCCTGTAAAAGCTGCCCCGGAGCGCACAGGTGGGCGTTTTCCGTTTGCCTGGTGTCTGGTTGCCTGCCTTCTGGCGCTGGTGGCTTTCCTTATATGGAAGCTCCGGAAACAACCGGCTGCTTCCCATATCGAGCCTGTTCCCGCTCCGATTTCCGCTCCCGTCACTGAGCGGCCTGTCGCCGAAACTGTGCCTGCTCCTGTCAAAGAGCATCAAGCCGCGCCCCGTAAGTCTGTACCTGCAGAAAAATCTGTCCGCAAGCCCATTGAAAAGGCCGAAGTGGGTGATATCGAGTCGGCCCTGAAGGCCACCGAGTTTGGCCGGCAGGTTTACAACCTGGTTTGCTCGCATCTGGCCGATTCTTCTTATGGTGTAGAACAAGTCGCTGATGATTTGGGGATTACCCGTATTCATGTAAACCGGAAGTTGAAGTCTGAGACGGGGGTCTCTCCTTCGACGGTTTTCAAAGTGATCCGGATGAACAAAGCTTCCCGGATGCTCCTGGATGGGAAACTCTCCATGATTGAGGTGGCGCAGCAGTGCGGTTTTTCTTCCGCTTCTTATTTTTCAACGGCTTTCAAGGATTATTTTTCCGAGACTCCTTCTGAGTACCTTGCCAAACATTCAAACGTCTCAGACGGCGTTCTGGAGCTGAATTAGGTTACATTTTCTAAAACGCTAAGCAGCTCTTTTTATTCCCGTAAAAAAGCATTATCTTTACAAACCCAATTTATTGTAGAGTATGCTTCCTATTATTGCCCTGGCCATTTTGCCGGCCCTTATTCTGATTTATTTTACCTATCAGCAGGACAAGCTGCAGCGTGAACCTGTCGGGAACCTGGTCAAGGCTTTTTTCTATGGGGGGCTTTCTGTTTTTGTCTCCCTGATGATTTCTGTCCCGCTCATGCAGATGGGCTTTTTCAGCGCGCAGATCCATACGCTCAAGGATGCTGCGGCTACAGCGTTTTTCGGTGCTGCCATTCCTGAAGAATCGGCAAAGCTGTTTTTGCTGTGGCTCTTTCTGCGCAAGTGCAGAGACTTCGACGAGCGGATGGACGGGATTGTCTATGCCGTGTGCGTAGGGATGGGTTTTGCCGCTTTCGAAAACATCGAGTATCTTTTTGCTTCCGGCAGCGATTGGGTTACCGTCGGCCTGGGACGCTCGCTTACAGCCATTCCGGGCCACTTCGGCTTTGCCGTGATCATGGGGTACTACTTCTCGTTAAACCATTTCGACCGCTACCGCGCTCCGGGTGCCTGGTGGAAGATGTGGCTGTATCCCGTCCTGGGACACGGCCTCTATGACTGGGTGGCCATGTCGCAGGAAGTGTCTCCGGAACTGAGCGGCGCCATCGCCATTGCGATCCTGCTGGGCTGCTTCTGGCTCCTGAAATGGTCCCGCAGCCACATGCAGAAGCATCTTATCGCCGACTCTTATGATACGATAACTACTATTGATGAACAATAAAATGAAAAAAATCCTCCTCCTCCTCGCATTTGCTGCAGCTGTGTATTTCCCTGCTGCCGCCCAAGAAATCGTCAAGGGTGAAATCGAAGACGTTCCCGCCCAGGGTTCTTATCATCCCACCTTCTCCTCGGACGGCGCGGCCTTTCTTCCGAAGAATATCATCCTGATGATCGGTGACGGTACCGGACTTGCCCAGATTGCCGCCGGCTATTTTGCCAATAATGAAGAGCTTACCTATGCTAACTTAAAGCACATGGGCTGGGTGACTACCAAGAGCAGCTCCCATTTCACCACCGACTCGGCAGCTTCCGGCACGGCCTATGCCACCGGTCAGAAGACCTATAACTATGCTGTGGGCGTGGATGATCAGAAGCGTCCCATCGCCAATATCCCTGAGCGGGTGGCTCCGGACGGCATTGTCTGCGGGGTCGTCACCACGGACGACATGAACGGCGCCACCCCCGCCAGTTTCTTCGCACACCAGCCCAACCGTGGCATGACCGACGAAATCTGGGCCGACCTTCCCTCCTCTGCGCTGACCTACTTTGCCGCCGGCAGCAAGGAAGTCTTCGAAAAGCGCCCCGAAGCGACGCAGAAGGCTGTCAAGAAAGTATTCACCATCGTCAACGAGACCGGCTCCGAGGAGGTTGCCACCGCTTCCCGCCTGGGTGTTCTTCCGCCCGCCGTGGAAACCGGCTACATTGTGAACGGCCGTACCGACTTCCTCCCCAAAGCCACGCGGGAAGCCATCGATTTCCTCCGCGCCCGCACCCGGGAAGGCAAGGGCTTCTTCCTTATGGTGGAAGGCGCCCGCATTGACAAAGCCTGCCACAGCAACAAGTTCGACAGTGCCGTAAAGGAACTTCTGGACTTTGACCAGGCCATCGCGGAAGCCATCCGCTTTGCCGACGAGGACGGAAATACCCTCGTCGTCATATCGGCCGACCATGAAACCAGCGGTCTTGCCATCTGGAACGGAAAACCTTCTGAGGGCAAAGTGGAAGGGGTCCATATCAGCAAAGGCCACACGGCCATTCCCGTTCCCATCTTCTCCTATGGTCCTCACGCTCAGGACTTCATGGGTGTCCAGGGCAACGAGCAGGTGAGCCAGAAAATCCTTAAACTTCTCCAGGGCCGGCAGTAAACGAAGCGGTATCCCCGTCATTTCAACCCTACATTTTTTTAAAAATGTGGGAGGGGATAGTATAATTCATTTTTTTTGTATATTTGCAGAAATGAAATATATGCACAATCCCCATGAATTGTAAAAAACGCATATACTTTCTGGTTCTTGTTTTGCTGTGCTTCCCCGGGTTTGGCTTACTGTCCGTGCGTGCTCAGGATTTGTCCATCCGGAACAATCTCCTGTACGACGCTTCCGGTACGCCTAACCTCGGTGTAGAGTATCCGCTGGGCAAGCATTTCAGCATAGGCGGCAATGTGGGCTTCAAATCCTGGCCCCGTTTCCTGTTCTGGGACACGGAATACAAAGAGAACACCAGGCACTGGAAGCATATTCTTGCCGTCCCTGAGTTCCGCTATTACCTTGACCAGATTTACGACGGCTGGTTCGCAGGCGTAGACCTTATATATACGCATTACAATGTAGGAAACGTCAAGTTCCCGCTGGGTCTGTACCCGGAAGTCCAGGATCACCGCATCCAGGGAGACTTCTTCGGCGGCGGTCTTTTCATGGGCTATTCATGGTGGCTGGGAAGTCACTGGAGATTGGAGGCCGAAGCCGGCGTCGGCGCCGGCCTTGCCGCCTACGACAAATTCGAATGCGATCACTGCGGCACCCGTCTGGGAGAAGAGCGCAAACTGGTGCTCATCCCCAAGCTCGGGCTCAACCTTGCCTGGAACCTTCTTCCCCGCCACGAGATTGTGGAAGGCATTTCCCAGATCGACACCATCCAGATCCTGCGCCCGCTGCTTCTGGTCGCCCAAGTGGCGGAGATCGGCCCCGAGCGCACGTCGGCCCGGGATATTTCGGACAAGGCCCACTGGGTAAGCCCGATAGAGAAATACCGCACCATCGACGAGGTGATCAACGCCCCCATGGACAGCATCCGCTATGTCCTCTTCCCGGTGGACAGCACCAATCTCCGCCGCAGTTTTGCCGACAATGCCACCGTCCTTGACCAGGTGGTGGAAGCCAGCCGCAGCATTATCGCCGACGGCCGCGACTCCCTGGCCCTCATCCAGATTGTGGGTCTCGCTTCTGTGGAAGGCGACTGGAAGCATAACAAAAAGCTGGGCGAAGGCCGTGCCCAGGCCATGAAAGACTATGTGGTGCGCGAACTGAACCTCAAAGACAGCCAAATTGAGGCGGAAGGCAGGGGAGAAGCCTGGCCGTGGTTCCGCAATCAGATTTCCCGCCTGCTGCCGGACGGCGGCGACGGACTCACCCCCGCCCAGGCACAGTGGCTCCTGGACCTGATTGACAACGAACCCAACCCCGACGTCCGCGAAAGCAAAATGAAGGCCGACAAGGCCCTCTACAAAGCCCTCAAGGAAAACATCCTCGCGGACCAGCGCAACTCCGGTTACGTGCACATCTACTTCTACACAAAGCCGGATGAAGTGGCCCACTCCATGAACGAGGTGAACAACCTGATCCGCGAGCACAAGTACGCCCAGGCTCTCAAGGCTTATGAGAGCAACCCTGCGTTCCTTGACCGCACGAAGGTGGACGCAGAAGCCGCAAATGCTTACGGTATTGCCATGTTCGGCGCCGCCGTGGAGTTGGAGAGGATTGATACCCTCCGTGCGGAAAAAGCCCGTGAAATCCTCCGTGAGGCGGACCGGATGGGCAGCATCTGCGCCCGCGGCAACCTGGACGGAACCGAAGAGTTCCTTCGCAAGTACAAAGAATACGAAGAGCAAAAACGCTATCAGGAAGCCCTGAAACAAGAAATACTGAACGATATAGAAAAACAGTCCAAAAAGAAGAGAAAGTAATTATTAAACCCCATTGATATGAAAATCCATCTCAAAATTGCCTTTGTGAGCGCCCTTGCGCTCGCCACCTTGGTCTCCTGCAACAAGGAGAAGGAGGTGAACAATCCCAACTACAACAAGGAGACCGGTGAGGTTCTCACCAGCTTCGTGTTCAATGTGGCTGCCACCAACACCCCGATGACCAAGCAGACGGCCGAGAACACCCAGGCCATCCCCGGCACCAACGGCTTCCTCGGAATCGTTGGCGGCAATCTGCTTTCCTTCCTTAAAGACGCTCCGGTCGCGGACGGCAAGTGGATCCCCTCAGCCGCTACCGCCAACAAGCAGTACACCTTGGGCAACATCATGAGCACAAGCGATGCTACCACCAATGGTGACAAGAGCCACAAGGTCATCGAACTTGCCCTTCCCACCGAGACCAACACCCTCATGTTCTACGGTCACGCCCCCAAGACTGGCGATGACGATGCACAAGGAAAGGTCACTTACACCATGGACGGCAAAGACCTCAGCGCTTATCAATTCTCCCTCAACCGCAGGGTCTCTACCGCAGAAGAACCCGACTACCGCCAGTACGGCGACCTCATCCGCGCCGCCCTCGATTATATCTGCGCAGCTGAATTGAGCGACGCCGACATCGTGTACGGTGGTAATCACTATACAACTTCTGTCAAGTGGACCCACTTCGTAACCATCTCTGACGCCGGTGTCATCAAGCCGGCCACCAAGGCCCCCATCGACGGTTCAGAAATGTGCGCCCTCGGCGAAATCCTGGGCGACGCACTCGCCACCCTCGCAACCATCAATCCCGACGGAATCCGTGCCGGTAGCGGTACTTCCGTGGAGCGCACCATCGGCGACCTCAAGTTCGTCCTGAACAAGATTCATGAGACGACCGCCAATTCCCGCTATGAAGCCACTGCAAAGGCTCTTGCCGAGAATATCATCTCCCGCATCGACGGTTGCTTCACCGGCACCGCCCCCACCTTGGAGTGGAAGACAGCCGACCAGGTAAAATCCGCCACCGGCTACACCGGCCCGACCGACAAGATCACCCGTAAGGGCAGTACTGGTTCCGCTCTCACTGAATGGCCCGACGTGAGCTTCGGCATTCCCAAAGGCTGCGCCCAGCTTCTCGTAGAAACCACCAAGTCCACGGATGTTTCCGGTCAGGTAACCGTACCTGGTACCATCAAGTGGAAGTACAGCGCCCACACCCCGCTGCTTTCTACCTCCAGCACTTCCATCTACAATGTGTACTATCCTGCAGAACTCACTTACTTTGGCAACAGCCCCATCCGCGTCACCAACGACGCACACGTCGAGGCTGACTATCCTCAGGGCGTAACCAACTGGGATTCCGATGCACAGTGGGCGGCAGGAATCAACAACAACAATGTTGCATGGAGCAAGGGCAGCCATGTGGTATCCACTACCCGTAGCGTCGCCATGCAGTATAACATCAACTACGGCTCCGCTCTTCTCAAGAGCACCGTCGGTTATCAGTCCGGCATTACTCACCTCAAGGACAACAACCATGCTATCCAGCTGGCCAAGAATCCGGCACTCCCTGCAGGCGAAGAACCCGACGCCCTTGTCGAGATCACTGCCAACGCATTCAAACTCAATGGCTACCTCATCGGCGGTCAGCCCGAAACCGTGGGTTGGGATTATGTCCCCGTCAGCGGATCTACTTTCGATCACAACATCTACGACAAGGCTCTGCCTCCCCTCGGAGACGCTATCCCTGTGAGCGGCGCTTCCGAACCCAACTATACCCTTGTATGGGACAACTGGAACGGAGTATCCGGTTCCAAGCAGAACGATGTTTACGTTGCCCTTGAATTTATCAACAACTCCGGCAAGGACTTCTGGGGCAACTACAATATCATCCGCAACGGCGGTACCTTCTATATCATCGGCAAACTTGATCCGGACGCCGGCCATAGCACTTCTGACTACAGCGACGGTATCACCTGGCCCGACCCGACCCTGCAGGCCCTGCCTCCTTACGACGGTTCCGGCAACACCATCAAGGAACGCCGCGTTTTCATCCAGGACTACATGACCACCGCCAATTTCATCCTGGGCGAAACCTCTCTCCAGCATGCCTACGCCACTGTTCCTGACCTGCGTTCCACGCAGATCTCCCTCGGTCTCTCCGTAGACCTCAAGTGGCAGGCCGGCCTTGTGTTCAACAACGTTATCCTGGGCAACTAATCCTTCCCGATGAAGTTGTACCGTCATACCATGCTTATTCTCGCCGCTATGGCTGCAGCGCTGTTTTCTCAGGGCTGCAGCCTGGTGGACGAGGATATCAGCGACTGCGAGACGGACTACACCATCAACTATGAGCTCCGTCTTGTTACCAACATGACCACGGAGCTGGAAACGGAGCTGGAGACAACTGTCTCCACGGATGTGGACCGGGCAGCATCGGACGCTCTCAGGACCTATCTGGAAGACATTTTCACCGACTTCGCCCACGACGTGGACCTCTCCTTCTACGATGTATCGGCCGACTCTGTCCGCCTGCACCACGAAGCCCACATCATGGACGCCAACCAGAGCAGCTATACCCTGTACATCCCCGTACACAGGTACATGCACACTGCGGTGGCCAATGTCAAGGAAAACAATCAGATAACCCTCCAAGATGACGACAGATGCCACTACGGCCGTCTTTTCCAGGCAGTGGCCGACACCATCAAGCCCCACAACACGGGCCTGTTCACCGCCCGCCTGCCCATGGACGTCCTGGAAGGGGAGGATCAGTCCTTCAACGTCCATCTGTACATGGCCAACTGCGCCACGTCCCTGGTCGTGGATACGCTGGGCAGCAACATCAGGGACCTGAAGATTTTTGCTACCGGCTTTGCCACAGACTATACCATCTGCGACAGCCTGTACCACTTCAGTTACACGCCCGTCGTGCGCACAGACCGGCTGGACCTTCCGGTCCCCGGCGCCATGTGCTTTGTCTCCGTAAACTATCCCTCCAGGGATACACGCCCTACCAAGAGCATCATAGAAACTACCGACCCCTTTATCTCCGACGACGCCGACAATTCCCTCTGGCAACTCAGAGCTTATTCGACCTTGCCGGACGGTACGGTAACCGAAACCAAGCTTGGTGTAAAGAAGCCGCTGAGGGCGGGTCAGTTAAAGATTTTTAAAGCAAAAGCCTTGTCAAACGGTTCCGTTCAGCCGGACGATCCGGAAGTGGCCGTCAGCGTAGCGCTGGATTGGCAGGCTGGCATGGAATCAGAGATTGAATTGTAAACGCCTGAATGAGAAGGTTTTGGGTTATAGCCCTACTGGGGACCTCCATTCTTTCCGCTTGTACTGCAGTTGAGATGGGCAGTCGGGCGGAAGGCGTTGTATTTGACGGAGGTGATATCCAGGTGCCCTTCTCCCTGTCGGTGGGTTCCGGAATCGAGCCCGTTACCAAGATGACGGATGCCGTCACCCAGGCCGACGCCAACTCCGACTACACCGTCTTCAGAGGCATCGAGCAGATATTCATCATCCCGTTCTCCGAACGCCGTCCCGTCACTGCGTCCGACGAGCGTTTCACCAGGAACCTGCTGCTTCCCCACCTGGGCATCAGCGCCACTTTCGGGGCCGACGCCTCCTCCGGCACGCTTCCCGGCCTGGTGCTCAACAACAATTCTCATCTCTACAAAGGCGTATACGTCAAATCCGGTACGGCCTCCGTACTGGTCTACGGCAAATCCATTGACGAGGCCGTAAGCACAACGCCGTCTGATTCGGTAGATTTCAAGCGCCGTAACGGCGTGCTCAGGGGAAGTAAGCTCTATGACGCCGAATCCCCTGATAAGATCAGCTTCAGCCTGGAGCCCTTCATCGGCAGCAACAACGAGGCCGATATGCAAAGCAAGCTGGCGGGTATCCTCACGTATATGAATTCCGTGGCGAATGCCAGGGCAACTTCCGGAGGTACCACGCAAGTGTTTTCCTCATATAGTAATACTGACACCAATGGCAGGAGGACTGATATTGCCAATTTTTTTGCCAGTTTCTCCAATAACGGATCTATCTATGACAATAATCCAGGCCTGATGTTCTCCGGCGGAACCGACGGTCTGGAAAAACTCCTGTCAGATTTGTACAAAAGTTGTACAAACCTCAGGTCTGGCCTTGGAACATATACCTGGGGCTACAGGATGTGTTCGGCTATTATAAATGCCATTGCCAACAGCACATACGTGAGTGTCAGCGGCACAACGGTCACTTTCAACAGCGACTATGCCAATTTCCCCGGCCGTTATGGCGTTCCCGACGGTGCCGTGGCCATCCAATGGAATGGAACGGCTTTCGTTCAGGTGCCTCCGGCAAGCAGCACGCTCGCGCCCATTGAGGCATACTGCTATCCGCCCAGCCTCTGGTACTGGACGAACAGCACGCTCCTTACTTCCGACGAGGAAGACGTGGACAACCAGTACAAGTCCACCAACCTCGACTGGCCCTCCATCCTGAGCCATTACACGCTGGGCAACGCAGTCAAACCCGGAACCACTTCCGCTGCCGTTGCGAATCCTCTGCAATACGGCGTGGCTATGCTTGAGCTGGAAATGAAGGCGTCGGCCTCTCCCGGCGGTACATACAATCTGCTGGACAGCGAGGCCCATACGGTGGATATCCGTGGCAACGTGTTCCCGCTTACCGGCATCCTGGTAGGGGAGCAGCACCATCAGCATTTTAACTTCACCCCCTCTTCCGGTACCAATTATTACGTATACGATTCCGACGTCATGGACGGCACGACGCCCAAGGCTTATATCCGGTTCGCCGACACCGGTTTCAAGGAAATACGTACCCTTTTGGTCCAGACAGAAATGGATCAGGACGTCCACTACGCCCTGGAATTCCGCAACGACAGCGGCGCGGCATTCTATGGCGCCAACGGCTGCATTGTGCCTGCCGGCGGAAAGTTTTACCTCGTGGGCATCATGGAAATCACTAAGTTGACGCCGGCACAGCGCGGCGGAATTGACTGTGTCCTGCTTCAGGACCATGTGACACGGCTGTCTGTATCCGTAAACAGCCTTGCAAAGGCTTATAATACCATTCCCGAACTGCGCGACCCTCAACTCGAGATTGGCGTAGTGACCAGGATGGACTGGGTGCAGAGCACCCCCACAGAAGTTCCGATGTACTAGATGAAGGCTTTGAGGCTCATATCGCTCCTTGCGCTCTGTGCTCTGACACTGGGCGGATGCCTTCGTGACCCTCTGACCTATCCTGCCGGCCCTTCTCTCCTTGTCCGCGTCTATATCCCGGATGCCGTTCTCTCAAAGGCTGAAACCGGTACACATACCGCTCTTGCATCCGAGCGCACGGTCAGCAGCCTTCAGATTTGGGTGTTCCGTGCCGGTGCCACTACCAGCGCCGGACTCATCGGCTACAAGGAACTGGACCCTGATGCTCTGGCCGCCACCGGGCTTGGGATCGGCTCTCCGGCCCGTTTTTCCATCGCTATTGACAAAGCTCTGCTTGAAGAGGAACCCCGCACCAACGTGGATGTATATGCCGTCGTCAACGGAGAAAGTGCAGGCTTTACAATCGATAAATTCACTGGCGCCGCAGGTGACTGGGAGAAGGTGACTCCGGCGGAGTTGTCGGCCTTCGTGCTTGACGAGAGCCTCTTCGGGGTGAATACTCTGACTACTGAAGTGCCCTCAGGCGGTCTTCCCATGGCCGGCATCATCAAAAACGAGCCGATGACCGGTGATTTCCCTGTTCTGAGCATAAGCACGGTGGAACTCACCAGGGCGGTTTCCAAACTGCGCTTCATTTTCTGCCAGATGACGGAAGCCGGCACTCCGGTTGATGAATTCCATATTACGGGCATCAGCCTGCAAGGCCAGATAGGCAGACGCGAGAAACTGTTTACCGACCAGGTGTACAGTACCCATACCTATCTGACAAAGCTCTATGATTCAGAAGGTTATGTGGCCCTGGATAAGAGCTGGAGCGGCCCGTCGCTGCCTTCCCCGGCCAACAATCCCGCTCCCGGCGACTACCTTTATACCGCCGGCATGGACGCACAGACTTATGAAGACCTGATCACAGATGGCATAAACGGTGGTGTGCTGACGCAGTGGGGCCTGACTTACTTCAGGGAAACGGATACGCAGCTTCATGGTGAAATCAGCTATACCGTGGGTACAGGTGCCGCCAAACGCACCAAGACCACTTCGTTCACCATGAAGGATCCCGGGGATTTTACCCGCAATCACAGCTGGACAGTGTATTGCTACTTCATCGGTGGCCGGCTTGTGGTTCAGCCTACGGTGCTTCCGTGGATAGCGGGACATGACCGTTATACTTACAAGACCGACGGTTCTACGGAACTGAAGTATGAAAAGCCGTGGCTCCGTTACGACCTGGACAAAGAGTCCTGGACATGGGACGACACCTGGCTTGTGGTTGCCTATGGTTATGAAGGCGGCTCGGTCGGTAAACCCACGCACTCGATCATGTTCACCCTGGAAACCTTGAATGCAAACGATTTGAGGCTCCAGCTTAACAATGACCAGTTTATCCTGGTGCAGATGAATCAGAGCGAGGATGCACTGGGCAATCCCATGTATTCCTACACCAAGATTGGCCAGACACTCATGATTCCGGCCTCCCAGGAGGTTCAGACCACCTACTTTTATGTGGTCCCGGTAAGTGACGAGAACCTGGCCGACCCTTACGTAAAAGTATTCCTCACCGAGATGCATGAAGGTGACGGCCTCCCGCCCCAGAACATCCCCTTCAACCACAATCTCCCCGGTGACGAGGACCACACCTCCATCTTGATTTACGACCCCGGCCGGGCCGAATATACCGCCAAGATAAACAATCATCAAGTAACCGGCAGCACCCAGCCGGACAATTACTGGCTGGAGGAAGAATAGCAATGAGAAGCAGTAAGTTGATATATGTTTGTCTGATTGTCGCAGCATTGTCTGCGGCAGGCTGCGTCAGGGAGTCGCAACCGGAGCACTTGCGCTCAGGCGTTTCCCTGTTCGTGCGCCCCACCATCCGGCAGGACAACGGTGTCTCCACCAAAGTGGCAGACACCAGTGCCGGCATCCAAAAAGACGACTTGGTGGACGCCCGAGACGACTTGCGCGAAAACTTCTTCGGCTCGCTGGATATCTTCGTAAAAAGACAGTCCGACCCTGCCACCGAAACCTGGTTTAAGGAGTATCACCTGAATGCCGGTGATGAGGGCGTGATCGTGGACCCTGACAAATACGACTCCGAAAGCCTTCTGGACAAGGCCAAGCAGGCTCTCGCCAGCAACTGGGCCGAGCAGGGCTATGTGCCTGATGTCCCCTATGACATTTACGTCACTGCCAACAATCCGCACACTGCGGCAGGCGCTGCCCCGTCAAATCTGTCCGGCCTGCAGGCGCTTACAACCGGTACGCCGGATATTTACCGGTACTATCTGGGATATTCTCCGGGCACGGACGACCCTGTATACGGATCCAACTGGATGAATTCCACAAAGAAGGACTTCCTGATGGACGGGAAGATAGAAGGGTGGAAGATAGACCCCTCCAAGGCCGAACAAGTCTTTGACGTGGATTTGCAGCGCGCCTGCGCCAAGGTCATCGTGACGGTTAAATTCAGTGACGACAAGTCTCTCAAGATGGTAAAGGAGCCGACGCCTGACAACCCCAATCCCGAACCCGAGAAGGACGAGCACGGACGTATTGTCTACGGTTCCATCAAAGAGTACATGGCCTATGTTGGAAGGACTGTCGGCGAACCCCGCTGGAAGCCTGCGAATATCTGCCTGACGGGTTCCGATATCGCCTACGCGTCCGATCCTCTGCCCGGCAGTGTGGCCCTGGAAACCCTCTCCGGCAACTTCACGCCATTCAAGGAAGGAACGAGTACTGACAATACGGAGAACAGCTTTGCCTTTGTCACTTATACTTACCCTGTGGACTGGAGTTCGGATTCGAAGCGGATTCCGTATGTCCTGCTGTCCGTGTTCTATACCAGGAATTCCGACAACGACCAGCTCCGAAGCTATTACCGCATTCCGGTCTGCGACGAGTCCAGCGTGACTTCCCTGGACCGCAACCACGTGTACATCGTGGATGTGGAAATCGCATCGCTCGGTGCCTCCAACGAATCTTTGGAAGCCACCGACGAGCAGCTTCGCATCGAGTACCACGTAATCCCCTGGACAGAAACCAACATGACCCAGGAAGCCACCACGGTTAAGATTTCCGACACCAAATACCTGACCGTCATTCCCACGGAATATACTTTGAAGGGCGACGGCAATGAAAGCGTGGACCTGCAGTGGTATGCTTCCGTCTCCACCGACGACGGGCGTATCGTGGATATCAACCCGTCCTCGCTGGCCGTATCCTATGTGAATTATCTGGGTAATACTACAGATATCCGCGGGACGGTGACCAAACAGATCAAGACTGATGCCGGCACTTTGGTTACGGCCACGGATGCCAATACCGACGGAAAGCACGACATTGTGATTACGTCGACGGCTCCCACCACCGCCACCGTTGCCAATGGGGAAAAGCTTGTCATTACCCTTTCTCCCAACGGCATGCTGAAGGTCGAATCGGAAGCGCTGGCCAGCCGTGCGGTGAAAGACATTACCTTTACGGTATATCTCAAAAATGCAAGCGGTGTAGATGCGGTTCCCATCCATATCCGGCACTTCCCTCTGGACAATATCCAGTCCTTCACCGGCAGCTGGTCTTCCAGGTGGGACGGAAGCTATGATACGCAATATACAACCAGTCTGACAGAAGCTTTAACATGGGATTCTTATGCTGTCACAGATGATTATTATCTTGTAACAAGAGATGAATATAACGCTTCTGGCCTGGACAAGTACATAACTGATCAAGAAACAGTAACCAGCTTGACTAACGCTCAAAAATCAGCGATATTTGGAACAACTTCAAGTACCAATACAAACACAACTAATCAGCGCTGCTATGATACAGGATACACCAGTTGGGCCAATGCAGTTTATAATGCAGATGACGGCTATTATTATTGGGTAACTCGGACAGGATATTATACCTACACTTATACATATTATCGCAGGGCCTATGCCTCTAAACTATATTACGCTGAAAGTAATAATCCTTCTACCGGCGGCTGGGTAGATTGGGAGAATAAGACAGGTACTAAAGTTTCAGAAGGTATTTATTATGCGAAAATATACTCGGGCGGGTATTGCAGGTATATTAATTACAATAATGGCAACTATAGTATAGGGAATATTGTAGGAAATACTCTTACAAACAATCACATGTATGTACTGCAGGTTACATCCACCAGTGATAAATACGTACTTGGAAGACCTGTCCTGGATGGTAACTATCAGTCCCAGGATAAAGTCGTTTCGCCGGCCTTTATGATTGCGTCGCAGCTCGGAGCTGTAACTCCGACAGATTCCGGAACAACAGCCGCAACTCACTGTGGAACGTATATGGAGGTAGGGACGGACGGAACACGGTATGTGGGCTGGCGTCTGCCCACCAAGCAGGAAATAGAAGTGATCATCGACTATCAGAATGGAGCCTATACCAGTGGCGTTACCATGGTGGAAGTTCTTGGTGGACAGTATTATTGGTCCCTGGACGGAACGTCCGCTTATGTTTCCACGGGTTCTGAAGGTACGGCAACTAACGCATACGTCCGCTGCGTCCGCGACCTTACTCTTGCAGAAGTCAACTCCCTTAACCAAACCGGCAACTGATGAAACGGCTTTCTCTCATATCTCTTCTGGTGCTCTCATGCTGCTTCGTCTCCTGCATGAGGGAAGAGCTTCATGTGCCCTCCTTCGCCGGAGTTTCACCGGAACTGGTTAAAGAACTTGGCCTGGATGAGCCCGAGATGCCCGTCAGGATCGGCTTTGACCTGCCGGGCGAGGCGGTGGATCCTTCCACCAAGGCCAGTATAGTTGGCGGAAACGAAGACCAGAACGATCTGGTCAAGACACTCTATCTGATCTGCTTCACCCGCGAAGGCATCTATCTGGGCTGGCGCAAAGCCGTTCTCGTAGGCGTCGAGCAGACCTACGATCATAATAACGGTCTTGTATGCCGCGGACGTGAACTCTTCGAAGGAACGGTTCCTTCCCGCACCGCCCGCATCCATTTTATCGGAAACGTCGGAATCGACCTTTCTGATACGGAAGTCCCTTCCAATATTCCCGGAAACGACCAGATTGGCGGCAATGAAAATACGCTCATCAAGTCCACAAGGGTGAGTGTGAGCACGGCCGACCGTACCATCTGCTACTGGGGCTTCCACGGAGAAGCAAGCTCCGAAGCCATGAAGGCATGGCTTGCCCTGGCAGTAGTGGACGAGGAGACTGGCGCAGTGACCTACAAAAAGCAACCGGGCAGCAACGTGCACCTTGTGCGGGACAGGGCCAAGGTGGATTTCGGCTACATGTTCGACTTCCCCCGCACCGCCCAGGACGTTGTGGATGGCAAGATTGTGACAGTCAACGGGCAGAATTACGAGATCAGCGGAGGAAAGATCACCATCAATGGCGTCGACTACCCGATGGAGAAAAACGCCACCGACTACACCATCCAGTCCATCCACTGGATTCTCTCCAATGGTCTGAACAAAGGTTACATCGCACCTTATTACGACGAGGATGCCGACGACCACTTCGACGGCTATTTCGACGCCTCGGCCACTCCGGCGCTGAAAGAAGACCGCCTTACCCAGTACGACAAGGCCGACGCTTCCCGCTACACCGCCAAGGAGGAGGATATGTTACAGATTTACGACGGAACAAGGTCTATTGACAATCCGCTCTTCCTCTTTGAAGACGAGAATCTTGAAAGCAACCCGCCCAAGATTATCCTCAAGGTGGTCTATAAGATTGGCCAGTCCGTTACCAAGACCAAGTATCACACCCTGATGATGCTGAACTCCAACCAGGAGCCTTGCAAGATTTTCCGCAACCACAACTATGTGCTGGATATCTTCGGCATACCTTGGGAAGGACTAGGTTACGCAAGTTTTGATGATGCGGTCAACTCCGTCACCTATGCCAACAACCAGACGGTCACCATCAGCGAAACGGTTCCTACGGTGAATGACGGACGTTTCCAGCTTTCTATCGAGGGGGATACATACCTCATTTATCAGGACCCTGCCCTGCAGAATACCCAGCAGACAGTTTACTTCGACTACAAGGCAATCGCCGGCGGGGAAAGCACCGCGGGTGTTACGGCCGACGACTTCAAGGCTGCCTGGACCACCGATGTCCGCTCCTCCTTCGCTTCTCAGAATGTCACCGTCACACAGGTCAGTAACGACGGTACAACCTTCCGCGGCGCCATAACCTTCACTCTGGGTACGTCTATCAACTCGGCCCTGCAAAGCGGCCAGATTGAGCTTCGTGACAAACTCACCGGCATGACGCGTTTCCTGAATATCTATACCATCGACAAGTTTAACTTCCTTCCTTCGGGCAGCAGTGAGCTTTCGCTGGTTGCGACAGGAGAAACCCGGCAGGTGAATGGCGTTACCTGCGACACGTACAAGATGGATGTCCGGATCCCGGGAGATTACCCTCTGGGCCTGTATCCCATCCGCATCCGCATGGCTTCCACAACCTTGAACCCCTTCAAGGCCGAGCGCAGATCTTCCGGCTCATCGACCGTTGAGGCTACGGAAGCCAGCATTGCCGTAGAAATGGGCGGAACGGAAAACGGTGACAGACTGGATGGAGAGACGCTTGCCGGCATGTCCTACTCATCCACATTCACGGACTGGAATTACCGTGCAGGCGGAGACCCCTGGAACTTCTGGTTCATTGACAACATTCTCAACAAGCCGTCAACGGAGGAGGATGGCGTAAGCGTAGAAGACACGACCGACAAGATTTACACCATCTACTTTGACGACGTGCGCCCGCTGCGGGCGGCTGAAAACCGGGCCAAGAATCTTGGTTTATTCTTGAAAATCAAATACTTCGGCCCCGCCGTTGCGGTAACTCCTTAAATTTCCGGTCCCTGCTTTTTCTCTCATGAAGAGTCGTCTGGTCATATCGCTTGTCGCTTTGCTCTGCAGTTTTCTGTCCTGGGCAGCCCCCGACCCGCAGCGTGTCAATATGCAGGTCGTCTTCGGCCTGAGCCAGACCACCGTGGATCCTCAGCTGAACGGGAACGCTCAGACGGTGCAGTTCATGGATAAGATCTTACAGGGAGAAGCCGTCCCCGTGCGTGTGGAAATCCTGTCGGTATCCTCTCCGGAAGGCCCTTATGCCTATAATAAGCGCCTGTCCGAGGAGCGCGCCAAGGGAATGGAGACATTCCTTCGTGAGCGGTATCTGTCTTTGGCTGCAGTTCCTTTTTCCGTGAAGACCATCGCGGAAGATTGGGAAGGCGTCGAGGAGTACCTTGAACGCAGTTCCCATCCCTGGAAGGAGGATGCTCTCAAGATCATCCGACAGAATGCGGCCGACAGGGAAGCCCGGCTGAAAGAGCTTTGGGTGGGCGAGGCCTGGGACGATCTGAAGAACAATTGCTTCCCCCGTCTGCGCCGGTCCCAGATTGTTTTCGTATATGCACCCGGCGAGACACCTCTGGGTTTTGAGGACTGTTCTGAAGGAAATATCCGCCTGGCTTTCCCGAATGGCTACCGGAATCTGGATCCTTCTTATGCACAGAATGCCGCTCTTTTGTCGGAGATTAGAAATAAGATTGTGTCCGGGTATGCCGGCCCTATCGTTCTTTCGGGTTACAGTTCTCCGGACGGCAGCGAGAAGGCGAATGTCCGGCTGGCCGGACTGCGTGCCCAAAGCGTGCGTCAGTATTTGGTGAATGAGCTTTCGTACCCGGATTCGCTCATCGTCGTTTCGCCCGGTAAGGTGGACTGGGATCAACTGACTTGCGCCGTGAGAAATGAGTATTTCGGTGCCGACCGTGACGAAGTCCTGGAAATCCTGACCAACGCGGAAACGCCTTCCGTCGGGAAGAAGCGCAGTCTTCTGGGACTGAGAGGAGGGGAGACTTGGAGCCAGTTGAAGCAAAACTTCATGTCGGAGCTTTGCGCCGTGGACGTCCATTTCTCTGACGTGCCCGCGGAACCTTCCGTCAAAGAGGATGAACCGACTGTCACCAAACCTCCCGTGGACGAACCTCCCGTCACTGAGCCGGTGGTTCCGGCCGATACCCTTCGCCATGTCGTTGACACTTCTGCCAAAGTTGAAGAAATCGTCCCGACAGACCAGCCCGTGGCAGGCGATGTTTCAAAACCGGAAGACGTTTCGAAAATGAAACATGAGAAAAAGGCGCTCTTCGGCTTGGGCTCCAATCTTCTGGCAGATGCCGTGACGGC
Source organism: Bacteroidales bacterium UBA4231 (assembly GCA_002396335.1). GTDB lineage: Bacteria > Bacteroidota > Bacteroidia > Bacteroidales > UBA932 > Cryptobacteroides. The sequence continues at coordinate 15,086 of DGXN01000010.1, read as the reverse complement.
TGTCAATGTTTCGCTGGAAGTGCCTGTCGGCCGCCGCTGGGACATCACCGCCGACTATTATTTCCCATGGTGGAAAAACCGCTCCAGCTCTTTCGCTTTCCAGATTCTTCACCTGGATTTGGGCGCCCGTTACTATTTCACGCCAGGCTGGTTCGCCTCTGCGTCCCTCGGAGCCGGCTATTACGACTTTGCTCCTTGGGGCAACGGTATTCAAGGCGAAGAAGTGAAATTCTCATTGGGCGGCGGATACACTTGGGCGCTGGGCTCCTGGTGGCGCATGAGTGCCGAGTTCGGCATCGGCCCCGTCTTTACGCAGTATCGCCGCTACGAGCACCAGACCGGCGGCGAACTTCTCTGGCTGCAAAGCGGCAAAGGTCTTTATTTCGCACCCACGAGCGCCAGGTTCTCACTGGTCTATTTATTCCATAAGTAGTTCAAACTATTGCACGATGGTGAACGACACGGATGCCGTATTTCCTTCCGTGTCCACTGCCGTCAGGTGATGTTTCCCGGGCTCAGGAGCGAGCCGCAGTTCGTGGATATAACGTGTTTCTCCTATATATTCGTTATCCAGATGCCACCATACCGTTTCGGCCGGATTTCTGTGTGCAAGGCGGAATACTGCACCTTCCACCTCGCCTGAAATCTGTCTGGGCAGGTGAAGTGTACTTCCCCCGGCCGGGTAGATAAACTCCATTTCTTTTCTGTTTCCGGTCTTTTTCGCTCCCGTATATTCCAGATGATGCGGTTTGTAGAACCATTCCATGGAGGGAGGAAGCACAAATTCCCCGCCTTTGTGATAGGGGCACGGCTCGGTTTCAAGTCCGGCGTCAGGTATCGCGATCTGTTCGCTCTGCGGGCAGTCGGGTCCGGCCAGATATCCGGACAGTGGGCATACCGTCGCCCACGTTCCGCATGCACTGAAATCCGGCTCCGGAAACCATTCTTCGCTGATCTGCAGCAAGTTCAGGATATCGAACATCACCGGGCCGGCCGTACTTGCGCCCGTAAGGCCCGGAACGCCCTGCCCCTCAGCGTTTCCTGCCCATACGCCTATCGTGTACTCAGGCGTCATGCCTACCGCCCAGGCGTCGCGGAATCCGTAGCTCGTGCCGGTTTTCCAGGCCGCTTTTCTTACGGAACGGATGAGTCTCCAGTCCAGTTCGTCCGGCCTGTTGACTTCTTTCAGCGCTTCCAGCGTGTACCAGGTGGCAAGCGGATCCCAGGCGGAACCGCCTTCCAGATAATTCCGGATCATGTCTGAGTAGGCGGCGGTAATCTCGGTCAGACGCGTTTCTCCGCCGCCCAGGATCAGGGACAGTCCGTAGTGCGAGGCGTCTTTGTCCAGCGTCGTGAGGCCGCATTTGCGGAGGAGGGCATGGAAGCGCGGCACCCCGTACTGCCGCAGCAGAAACACCGACGGGACGTTCAGGGAACGTGCCAGCGCCTCCGCGGCCGGTACCGCCCCGTAAAATTGCCGGTCGAAGTTTTGGGGCGCAAAGCCGTCCAGGTTCACCGGCACGTCCGGGAGCAGCGTACGCGGGAGAATCACGCCGTCTTCGAGCGCTGCAGCATACAGCAGCGGCTTCAGGATACTGCCGGAAGACCGCGGTGCCGACGCCACGTCCACCTGCATCCCGGGCCGCATCCGCTCCGGCGAGGAGTTCCCCACATAGGCGATGACCTTTCCCGTCCGGTTGTCCATGACGACGGCGGCCATGTCGGCAATCCCCTCGCGGGCTTTTTCGGCGGACCATCGGCCCACAAGGTCCTCTATGCTCTTTTGGACGGCGAATTGGAGGGTGGTACGGGTACGCTGCCCGTGCGGACAGTGCGTGAGAAAGTGCGACGCGTAGCCGGGAAGGGGGAGCGGTTTGTCCGGAAGAGGCTCTTCCAAGGCGGCTGCATAGGTGTCGGCATCCAGGTCTCCGTGCTCCAGGAGGCGTTTGAGCAGGCGGTTCCGCTTTTCCAGCAGCGCTTCCCGTCCGCGGCCCAGATGCAGCGAGGAGGGTGCATTCGGCAGCACGGCCAAGGTGGCCGATTCCCCCCAGGACAGTTCCCCGGAAGGACGGCCGAAGTACCGCCATGCCGCTGCATCCAGCCCCACCACATTGCCGCCGAAAGGAGCATGGGAGGCGTACAGTGCCAGGACTTCTTTCTTTGAATAACGGGCTTCCAGGCGCGTAGCCTGGAAGGCTTCCACCACTTTTCCCCACACGGTGCGCTCCCGGTTTCCCCTGGACAGCCGGATTACCTGCATGGACAGGGTGCTGCCGCCGCTCACGACGTGGCCGCTGCGGAGATTGGCCCAAAGGGCGCGCATGAGGGCCAGCGGATCCACCCCGGGATGCCACCAGAAATGGCGGTCTTCGAATTGGATGAGGGCGGCCGTGTAGCGCGGCGGGAGGCTGTCGGAAGGAGGAAAACGCCACTGGCCGTCGTCTGCAATGCGGGCGCCCAGCAATTCTCCTTCCGCGCTTTCCACCACCGTTGAGTAGGAAGTGCCGCGGAAAAGCTGCCTGGGAAGGCAGCAAAGCCACAGCAGGGCCAGCCCGGCGGCCCCGAGCGTGAGCACTCGTCTGACGGTCGGGGCCATGGAGGGTTAGCGGGTTACCACGGCACGGCCGCTTTCCGTGCAGGCGTTCACCGTCGGTTCGTACATGGCATCCACTGTGACCGACGGCAGTTGGTAGCTGCCTTCGTACGCAGCGCGAAGCTGGGCCTGGAAGGTCTTGGAACGGCCCTGAGGCAGGGCGAAGAACCAGTTCACGCGGTCGTCACGGATGTCGCGGTGGTCCCAGTCGGCACTGGAGGAACCGGTGGTGAGTCTCTCGTTTACAATCTCCCAGCCGGAAGGAATCCTGAGACTCAGGGCCAGGTTTTCCAGCGGGCGGCCGGGAAGGAGGTTCGTGACTTTGATGACGGCTTTGAAGAGCGTGCCCTGCGGGAGGGAGGCGGGATTGACGGCCGTTCCCTTGTCGCTGAGGTACTGCACTTCCAGTTTCAGGCCGTTGGAGCGGGCTTTCCGCACCTCTTCGCGGGAAACGGTGACCACCGACCCGTAGAGCGGACCGTCGCTGTTGTTCTGCACTTTGGCCGTCTGCGGAAGCGCCAGGCTTACGGCAGCCTTGTCCGTGTCCAGCACTTTGTCGCCGACAGCCGCTTTTACGGCCGATGCCGTGCGGTCCTGCAGATGCCTCAGCGCAATGGCGGCAAAGGCCGTTTCCTGCGTCGAGAACCGCAGTCCGGAAAGGGCCGACTGGGCTAAGGCGATGGCGTCGGCCGTCCGTCCGGAGAGGGTGAGGGCGTCCATCGCCACAAAGCGGTCGCGGAGTCCGCTGCCGAAGGTGAGGTTGTAGGGCTCGTATTCCGGAAAGACGCGGCTCGTGGCATCCAGGAGGGCGTCGGCTTGGGCGGTCTTTCCGCTGAGGCAGTAGGCTGCTGCAAGCATCCACCGGGCATTGTCGCCAATCTTGTCGGCCGACTCCCTGAGCCGGTTCATCCCGGCGACGGAAGCGGCGCCGGCCGATGCGAGGGTGTACAGGCGGAAGGCTTCGTCGGTATGGGAGAAGAAGCTGTTTCCGGTGATGCGGTACACCTGCGAGGTCTTCTGCTGGAAGCTCTTCCACAGCCTGAGGACGCCTTCGTTCACGGGGAATCCGGCATTGGAGGCCTGGGTAAGGAAGAGTCCGGCCATGGAAGTGACCCAGGTGTCGGCCTTTCCGCCGCTCCAGTAGGAGAAACCTCCGTCCGGAAGCTGGCGGGCATACAGGCGGTCGATGATGCCGGGGATGAGGCTGCGTGCCTGGTCTGCATCTTCTTTATCCAGGAGAGGCAGGAGGTTCAGGAGGGTGATGCCGCGGGCGCTCAGCTGCTCGGCGCAGTCGTAGGGGTAATCGCGCATCTGGACGTACATCTGCTTCACGTCTGCGGCAGGGAAGGCGCTCAGCTGCAGGGTTTTTCCGGGCCCGCCGGTGAGGGTTTCACTGCTGCCGGCAGGGAGGGTGAAGCGCTGCACCTGGGTCGTGAACGGCTGTGCGTTCCGAACCTCGAGCGCGGTGGTTTCATACGCTTTGTAGCCGGAACCGCTGGCATTGACGGTAATCTTGGCCACGCCTTCTGCGGTACTCTTCAGGGCAAAGCGGACCAGCTTGTCTCCCTTGCCGGAGAAGCTCAGCTTCTGGGTGGCGGGGCCGATAATCTGGACGGGTCCGTCGGCCTTGATCTGGACGGTGGCCTCTTTCACGCCCTCTTCCATGGCAAAGATGTTCACGGGGACGGAAACTTCTTCGTCGGTCCCGAGGACACGCGGCAGGGTGGTGACCACCATGAGCGGATTCTGCACGGTGACGGTCTTTTCCAGGTTGCCGTATGCGCCGTCATGACCGGCGATCACCATGACGCGGACGCTGCCCACGTACATCGGGAGCTTGAGCTTGAAGATGTCGGTTCCCTTGGTGAGGGTCCTTGGGGCGCGGAACAGCACCACGGGATTGAAGCGGTTGTCTTTTCGGGCGCTGCGGATGGCATCCTGGTCGCCGCCGATGGCCGCCAGCGGTGAAAGCCGTCCGCTGTACGCGCCGATGACTTGGTCATACAGGTCCCAGGTGTTCACGCCCAGGGCTTCCACTTTGTTCATGGCGGCCCAGGGATCCGGAGTCTTGAAGGCGGTGATGTCCAGCAGGCCTTCGTCCACGATGGCCAGGGTATAGGTCATGGGTTTGCCGTTTTTCTCGGAAACCTTCACCAGGAACGGTTCTTCCGGATGGATGACGTCCGGAATCTGGATGACGGGGGTCAGATGCGAGTCGGGATTCTGGACGAGGACCCGCTGTACGCCCCAGAGTCTCAGCGGCAGGTCGTTCGCCGTAAAGCCGTAGGGCTGCAGGAGGGTGATGTCGACATAGAAGTTGGGGGCCATTTCCGGGGTCACCGTGAAGGTATAGGGGGTATCCTTGTCGGAAGTGGATACCCATTCACGGCTCACCACGCCGGCGGCGTTCTCCAGCGTCACCAGGGCCTGGCCGTCCTTGGCCGCAGGGATGTACACGGTGGTTTTTTCGCCGATCTTGTACGATGCCTTGTCGGTGGAGAAGGTGAGCATGGTGAGGGCGTCGGGGTCTTTCCGGCCGGCCCGGCCGCGGTATTCCGGCCAGTCGAAGGTAACGAGCCGGCCGCTGACGTGACCGCTCGTCACGTCCCGTGCCAGGATCAGGTATCTACCCCACTCGGGATAGTTCTCCCGGATGTTGAAGCTGATGTCTTTGTCGGAGGATGTAAGGGTCCCTTCCAGCACTTTCTTCACGCTCGTGCCGGCGACATAGGTGTCCAGGGAGGAGCCGGCCGTGGCATCCCACCACCAGTTCCAACCCACTCGGAGCACGGCGTATTCCACTTTGTGGCCTTTCACGCGCTTGCCGGCGGCATCCACGACGGCCAGGCGGACCGGCTGGTCCTTGTCGGTTTCCAGGAAGTCGCCGTCGGGGACGCGGATGCCCACGTAAGCGCTGAAGGGAGAGTAGGGAAGGGTTTCCACCACAAAGCTCTCGTCACCGCCCTGTTCCTGGACGGAGGTGACAATGAAGGCATTCAGCAGGCCCGGGGCGTCCTCAGCGGCCGGGAGGGTGGCGGAGAGGGTGGCCTGTCCGCCGTCGGAGAGCTGTCCGGCAAAGAGTTCGGCCTCGGCGCTGGTGAAATGGGACGCAGGGTTGTTGAAGGTATATTTCTCGAATCCGGCAAAAGGAGAGCCGACGGTTTTGCGGAGGGTCAGCTGGGAGCGTACCCGGCACAGCGAAGCCGCTCCGCCCGTAAGCCAGGAGGCGCTGACGGGAACGCTCACTTTCTCTCCGGCCTCCAGGAGGGAGGGATAGTCGGCCCGGATTTTAAGCCGGTTGGGCTTCACGGTTTCGATATGGAGGGTCTTATGGAAGGAACTGCCGCCCACTTTGAAATAGGCGTTCCAGTAACCGGTAGGGTCGCTTTCCTTGGTGGGAATGTCGTAGCTGTAGAAGCCGTCCGTGGAGCGGCGCACCTGCTTGGTGTAGAACTGGCCTTCCGGCGTGTAGACTTCCAGGATGGCGGGGTGTCCTTCCGGGAGGGCGCGGCCCTTGTCGCTCAGGAGCATGGTCACGTGGAGGGTGTCGCCGGGACGCCAGACGCCGCGCTCACCGTAGATAAAGGCCTTGAGGCCCTGGCGGACCACTTCGCCGCCCACGTCGAATCGGCTCAGGAGGCGTTCGTTCCCGGAGGTGACTTTCAGGTATGCGGTGCTGCCGCCGGCCTTGGCCACCACGGCGAAGGGTTTGCGGGATACTTTCACGTCGGCCAGACCTTTTCCGTCGGTCTTTCCGGTGCCAATCCGCTGGAGCTGGTAGTCATACACTTCGACGGAGGCGCCGGGGACGGGCTGGGTAGTGAGAAGGTCGGTGGCGGTGATCCAGAGGCGGTCGCCGCCGGCGTAGGAGGCCATCAGGCCCAGGTCCGACGAGATGAGCTGCACGGCGGGGAAGCGGTCGCTGTCCATGTAGTAGGACGGCTTGGCGGGGTCGTCGGCCTCTTTGTAGTTGTAGCTGTCCCAGTCGTAGTCATTGTCCCAGTAGTAGGAGCTGGTGCGGTCCCAGATGGCTTCGTCCTCGGCGGTGGGCTTTCCGGAAGGGGCATTGGCCGACCGGAGATACTGTTTGCCGCCGTAGAGGCTCTGGTCCTGCCGGAAACTGATGCGGATGCGGTAGATGGCGCCGGGCTCCTGCTTGAACAGGCCGGACAAGTCCAGACTGTGCGTATTCCATTCCCTGAGGTTCTTGGTGGGGTCCAGGGCCACGTCGCCGCGGTAGACGAGCCGGCCTGAGCGGCGCAGTTCTCCGCCGCCGTTCAGGCTCCCTTCCTGGAGGAACATGAGCACGTTCTTTTCGTAGATCTTGATCACGCGGACTTCCACGGCGCCCAGGTTCACGGCACGGAAAGGAAGCAGCACCTGCGTCTGGCCGGGCAGGATATTGCCTTGAACGGGGATCTCCACAGCGGGCTTTTCCTCCTGAAGCGGGAAAGTACGCTCATAGGCGGTGCCGAGTGTCCGGCCCTGCTCATCCTTGATGGAGGGATCCAGCGTGAGGGTCAGGTCCTCTTTCCGGCCTTCGAAGTGTACGCGGAGAGTATTCCCTTCAACGCTCACGTAGCTCCGGGTGCAGCCTTTCAGCTCCACCATGCCCTTGAGGGCGGCGTTGACAGGCGCTGCGCTCAGCTCCACGTCAATGTGGTCATCCTGCAGGACGGCCTTCCGGACGCCGAAGCCGGCCTGGGGCGTCTCGTCGGCCTCCAGGGTTTCCGGCGCTTTTCCGCGGACGGTGATGCCGAAGTCAAAATGCTCCGGAGCGTCCTTGCCGAAGAGTTTCCCGAGGGCGAAGGAGACGCTGTAGGTCTGTCCGGCCTTGAGGGCGCCTTCGTCGGGGACGAAGCTGAACGAGTCGCCGCCGTCCTGTTTCGCGGCACCCTTGACCGGGGGCTGGAACTGGAACAGGGCATCCGGCTGGATGTCCGTCACTTTCTCTTCCGCGAGGACGACGCGGATGACCGCATCTTCACCCACGATGCCGCCGGTGTATGCTTTTACGTAAGCGGAATAATCTTGGGCCGACGGGGTCTCCGTGGCCTTTTTGGGTCCGCAGGCCGACAGGGCGGCAAGCCCGAGGATGGCTGCGGAAAGGAATATTTTACGCATGATCAGTAAGTTTCCAAACCTTTTTTTAAGCGCTCCAACCCGTCCAGCAGGCGGGTACGGGGACATGCAATGTTCAGGCGCATGAAACCTTCACCGGCTGCGCCGTAGATGGAACCGTCGCTGAGGGTGAGGCCGACGGTTTTCCGGAGGTGTTCTCCCAGGCGGGCGCTGAACCCTTCCAGGGCTTCTCCTTTGTGGAGGGCGGCGCGACAGTCCAGCCACATCAGGTAGGTGCCTTCCAGCGGGAGGACGTTTATCTGGGGCATCTCGTCTTCCAGGAAGCAGGCGACCGCGCGTGCATTGTGATACAGGTAGGAGCGGAGCTGGTCCAGCCAGTCTTCGCTTTCATTGTAGGCAGCCTTCAGTGCGGTGACGCCGAAAACGTTCACGTCGCAGCATTCGATGTCGTTGATGGCACGGTCCATCTTGGCATACAACTCGGGTGTCGAGGCGAACAGATTGGCAATCTGGATGCCGGCGATGTTGAAGGCTTTGGTGGGGGAGATGCAGGACACGCTGTTCCGTACATACTCCTGAGGGAGGGTGGCGAAGGGGGTGTAGTCGTGGCCGGGGTAGGTGAGCTCGCAGTGGATCTCGTCCGAGATGATGAACACGCCGTTGCGGCGGCAGATTTCGGCCATCAGGAGGAGCTCTTCACGGGTCCAGACCCTGCCGGCAGGGTTGTGGGGGTTGCACAGAAGGAAGACTTTGGCTTCCTTGGTCTTCTCTTCGAAGAGGTCCCAGTCTACGATGTAGCGGGAGCCGTCGTACCGGAGGGGGCAGTCCAGCTGCACGCACTTGTTGTTGCGGATCGCAGGGAAGAAAGCGTTGTAGACGGGGGTCTGCACCAGCACTTTGTCTCCGGGAACGGTCATGGCCTTGATGGCCGCGGAATACGCCGCGATGACGCCCGTGGTGGGAATGATGTTCTCCCGGCCGATTCCCTCCCAGCCGTGCCGCCGGCTGAACCATTTTCCGATGGAGAGGAAATAGTCGTCCGGAACAAGCTCATAGCCGAAGACGCCGTGCTCCACCCGCTTCCGGAGGGCTTCCAGGATGGCAGGGGCGGCGGTGAAGTCCATATCGGCCACCCAGAGGGGCAGGGTGCCGGGGTAAAGGTCCCATTTTACGCTTTCTGTGCCGCGGCGGTCGGGGCACTCGTCGAAGTTGTATTGCATAGTTTACAGGTTTTGTTCGATGATGCAGTTGCCGGGCGCTTTGATGTTCCCGTCCAGGATGACCTGGCAGATGCTCTGGGCCTGGATGTGGCCGCTGCGGGGGTTCTTGACGGAAGGGATGTGGCCTTTGACGGTGGCCTGGACGGAGCTGTACTCGAAGGCAAGGTCGGCGTCCGGCTCGAAGGTGCAGTCCTCCAGGACCAGGTTTTCACAGTAGCACAGGGGCTGGCTTCCGCCGATACGGCAGCGTACCAGGCGAAGGTTCTTGGCATACCAGGCCAGGAATTCTCCGTTGATGACCGAGTCGTAGACCGTGACGTTCTCGCTTTCCCAGAAGGCGTCCTTGGTCTGGAGGTTGGCATTGCGGATGACGGCGTTCTTCACATACTGGAAAGAGTAGTTTCCGTGCAGCTCGTAGCCGTCGATGTCCACATTCTCGCAGTGCATGAAGATGTAGTTGGCATCGGCCGTATAGACATTCCGAAGCTTGATGTTCCGGCTGTCCCAGAAGGTTTCCTGGGCCATGGGCATGCGGACGTTTTCCAGATAAGCGCCGTCGATGCGGCGGAACATCTTGGGTGCTTCCACCAGGGTGTCGTACATCTTGCAGTTCCGGGTGTACCAGAGTGCGGCGCGGGCTCCTTCCCGGAAAATGCAGTCCCGGACAGTGAAGCCGTCACATTCCCAGAAGGGGTATTTGCCTGCGAATTCGCAATGAACCGCTTCTATGTCGGCGCCCTCCTTCAGTGAGGATTCCCCGGGGCCGATTTTCACGTTTTCCAGACGAAGTCCGTCGCGACAGCAGTAAAGCGGACGCTCGCCTTCGAAATATTGGTCTTTGAAGTTTTGCATGAGGTTTTTTACATTTTCACAAATATAGCGTTTTTTGGCGAAAAAAAAGCGAGGGGTGCACCTCCAGGTGCACCCCTCGGACATTTTATGAGGCGATTATTACATCATTCCGCCGGCGGGCATGGCGGGAGCTGCGGGAGTGGGCTCCGGGATGTCCACGATACCGCACTCGGTGGTGAGGAACATGCCGGCTACGGAGGCGGCGTTCTCCAGGGCCACGCGGGCTACCTTGGTGGGGTCGATGACACCGGCCTCGTACATGTTCACGTACTCGTCGGTGCGGGCGTTGTAACCGAAGTCGCCCTTGCCTTCGCGGATCTTGTTGATGATCACGGAAGCTTCCACGCCGGCGTTCGCGGCAATCTGGCGGAGCGGCTCCTCGATGGCGCGCTCGATGATGCGGATACCGGTGGTCTGGTCTTCGTTTTCACCCTTGAGGCCCTTCAGGGATTCGGCTGCGCGGATGTAAGCGACGCCGCCGCCCGGGAGGTAACCTTCTTCAACGGCTGCGCGGGTCGCGTTGAGGGCGTCGTCCACGCGGTCTTTCTTCTCTTTCATTTCCACCTCGGTGGTGGCACCGACATAGATCACGGCCACTCCGCCGGCCAGCTTGCCCAGGCGCTCCTGGAGCTTTTCGCGGTCATAGTCGCTCTTGGTGGTTTCGATCTGGGCGCGGATCTGGTCGGCCCGGTCTTTGATGGCGGCGGCATCACCGGCACCGCCGACGATGGTGGTGTTCTCCTTGGTGATGGTGACCTTTTCGGCCTTGCCGAGCATCTGGACGTTGGCGTTCTGGAGGGTGAAACCGCGCTCCTCGCTGATGACTACGGCACCGGTGAGGGTGGCGATGTCCTGCAGCATTTCCTTGCGGCG
>DGXN01000010.1:527-4400 GCA_002396335.1 Bacteroidales bacterium UBA4231 | reverse complement strand
CTTGCGGCGGTCGCCAAAGCCGGGGGCCTTCACGGCGGCCACCTTCAGGGTGCCGCGCAGACGGTTCACGACGAGGGTGGTAAGCGCCTGGCCTTCAACGTCTTCTGCGATAATCAGAAGGCTGCGGCCTTCACGGGCGACGGGCTCCAGCACGGGCATCAGGTCTTCCATGGAGGAGATCTTCTTGTCGGTCAGGAGGATGTAGGCGTCGTCCAGGACGGCTTCCATCTTGTCGCCGTTGGTCATGAAGTAGGGGCTGATGTAGCCGCGGTCGAACTGCATGCCTTCCACGACTTTCACCTCGGTCTCGGTGCCCTTGGCTTCCTCGACGGTGATGACGCCGTCTTTCTTGACCTTGGCCATGGCGTCGGCAATGAGTTTGCCGATTTGGGCGTCGTTATTGGCCGACACAGTACCCACCTGCTCTACTTTGGAGTAGTCTTCGCCGACGGGCTGGCTCTGTTTCTTGAGGTTTTCCACGACGGTGGCGACAGCCTTGTCGATACCGCGCTTGAGGTCCATGGGGTTGGCGCCGGCGGCGACATTCTTCAGGCCCACGTTGATGATGGCCTGGGCCAGCACGGTTGCCGTGGTGGTGCCGTCACCGGCCTGGTCGTTGGTCTTGGAGGCCACTTCCTTCACCATCTGGGCACCCATGTTCTGGAACTGGTCTTCCAGCTCCACCTCTTTGGCGACGGTGACACCGTCCTTGGTGATCTGCGGAGCGCCGAATTTCTTGGCAATCACTACATTGCGGCCTTTCGGTCCCAGGGTTACCTTTACGGCGTCGGCGAGGGCGTCGGCACCTTCTTTCATCGCGGTGCGTACGTCAGTATTGAATTTGATTTCTTTTGCCATAATTACAGGGTTGCTAAAATGTCAGACTGCTTTACGATGAGGTACTTTTTGCCTTCTACGGTGACCTCCGTGCCGGCGTATTTGCCATACAGGACGACGTCGCCTGCCTTTACCTCCATGGGTTCATCCTTGGAGCCGGGGCCTGCGGCCACTACTACTCCCTGCTGGGGTTTTTCTTTGGCATTGTCCGGGATGTAAAGGCCCCCGGCGGTCATTGTCTCGGCCTCTTTGGGCTCGACGACAACTCTTGTTCCTAACGGTTTCAGCATATTGTTTTGTTTTTAGTGTATCAAAAAACAGCCGCCGCCCGGAAGATCCGAACGGACGGCTGAAAAATAATCAACTGCTGTGCCAAGCCTCCCGGGACTGCCATTTTGTCAGCCCTGAGAGAAGGGCCCTATCTGAGTTTCTGCACGAAAGCCTGCGCGGCTTTGGAGCGGGGGAGGAGCATCTTGGCCGCACGGGTCCAGGCGTCGGCCTCATCGGCCCCTACGCCTTTCAGGGGGAAGATTTCGCTGATGCCGCCGGCTTTAACCGCAAGGTCTATGGTCAGGGCGACCTGACTCATGCTGCCGGGCGTCTCCATCCGGGAAGTGACGATGGCCGACACTTCCAGCTCAGGGGTGCCTTCGGCCTCGGAGACGGTGAAGCCGCCGGCTTCCAGCATCTGCTGGAGGCGCTGCTGGACGATGGGAAGGGCGGCCTTGGGGATGGTGTCGTCGGCCGGAAAAACCAGCTTGTAGCTCTGGGCGCTGAGGCCCAGGGCAGTGAGGAGCGCCAGGGCTCCGGTAAGAAGGATTCTTTTCATGACAGACGCTTTTTCTGCGAAAACCGTGCCCTACTTCGTGGCCGATGCAATCACCTCCCGGTTGATCCGGCACAGCTTTTCGGCATCCATCTTGGTGATGGCGCGGTCGTAGGTCATCAGGCCGTTGACTTCGCCTTCGACGTCGGTGGTCTGGGTGTACACGGCGCCGCTGATGCCTTTGGCAATAGTCTGCTTGAGGATGTCGGCAAAGGCTTGGTACTGCTGGAGCACCTCGTCGGAGCTGCGGAACTGCACGTAGCCCCAGTTGCGGTCCGGCTGCCACAGATGGCCTTCCACGGGCCAGCCGATGCCGCCGTATTCTCCCAGGACGTCAATCTGGGTGCCTTCGCTCCAGAATTTCATCACGGGCTCAGGGTAGTTGTGCGAGTCGAAGATGTCGCCGACCCCCTGGAAGGAATTGCCGCCGGAAGCGCTGTTGACAAGGCGCGTGGGGTCCTGTTCTTTGGTGAAGGCCACGGCGCGGGGCGTGTCAAACTGCCCCCAGGCCTCGTTGAACGGCACCCACACCACAATGCAGGGGTAGTTGTACAGCTGGCCGATGATCTCGCCCCATTCCTTATAATAGGTGGCGCGGGCCGCATCGCTGAGGGGATGGTCGTCGCGGGCGGGGTCGTCCATGCGGAACTGCTCCCAGTGGCCGTTGTGGTTGTCGGCAATGGAAGGCATGTCCTGCCAGACCACGATGCCCAGACGGTCGCACCAGGTGTACCAGCGGGCGGGTTCCACTTTGATGTGCTTGCGGATCATGTTGTAGCCAAGAGCCTTGGTCTGGGCGATGTCGTAACGCAGGGCTTCGTCCGTCGGGGCCGTGTACAGGCCGTCGGGCCACCAGCCCTGGTCCAGCGGGCCGAACTGGAAGTAAGGCTCCCCGTTGAGGCCGATGCGCTTCCTGCCCTGGGAGTCGGTGACGCAGGTGCTGGAGCGGAGGGCGGTATAGCCACGTACCGTGTCCGCCTTTTTCCCGCCTTCCAGGAGGGTGAATTCCAGGGCGTAGAGGTACGGATGCTCCGGCGACCACAGCTGAGGGTTCTCCACCTGCAGGGTGACGGGCGTACCGGGGGCGGCGGTGGCTTCGGCGATGAGGGCGCCGCCGGGAACCTCGGTGCTGTAGCCTTCGGCCCCTTCTTTCAGCTGGATGAGGACGGCGTCGCCGCCGTCGGCCTGGACGGTGACGGTGAGGGTGCCGGCAGCGGCGTCGGGCGTGACTTTATATGCGGTGACGGCGGCTTTGGGTACGCTCTCCAGCCATACGCTCTGCCAGATGCCGGTGACGGCGGTGTACCAGATGCCGTTAGGGGAAGCGACCTGCTTGCCGCGCGGCTGCTCGTCGTTGTCGGTGCCGTCCAGGACCTTCAGGACTACTTCCTGTTTTCCTTTTATTATATAAGGGGTGATGTCGGCGCTGAAGGCGGTGTATCCGCCGGTGTGGCGGCAAACCTGATTACCGTTCACCCATACCGTGGCATCCCAGTCCACGGCGTCAAAGTGCAGGATTACTCTGTCCTTCCATCCGCGGGGGACGGTGAACGAGGTGCGATACCACAGGGCATCGTCGGCCGTGACGGTTTTTCCGACGCCGGAAAGGGACGACTCTACGCAGAAAGGCACCAGGATCTGGCCGTCAAATGCCGCCGGCCGCTCTCCTTCTTTGGGGCCGATGGCGTAATCCCACAGTCCGTTGAGGGACTGCCACTGGTCACGGACCAGCTGGGGCCGGGGATATTCCGGGAGCGGATTCAGGGGATTGACTTCCTGTGCCCAGCGGGTACGGATGTGGTCGCCGGCGGGAGACCAGGTGGTCTCAGGCGCTTTGCAGGCGAAAAAAACGGCCATGGAGGCCACTGCAACGAGGATTTTTTTCATATCAAACAAGCTTTACACAAAGATACGAATTTTTGTGCTTGATTACCAACGAATTGCGAAAAAAGATAAAAAAATTGCCAATTTTTTGCGAGAAAAATTTGCCAGTTCAAAAAAAGTTCGTACCTTTGCAATCCCGCTTCGGAAACGAGCGGGTTTTTACGCCCCCAACCGAAAGGAAAGGGCACTGAAAAGATCTTTGAAAAGACTGAAAGGAAAGTACAAGCAAGTACCGGAAATTTGTAACAAATTTCTTAATTTAAACGAGCGTCAGTTTCTTTAGGAAACTAGAAATGTCAGGGACAAGCTAAGCATTATAGAATATA
>DGXN01000010.1:0-342 GCA_002396335.1 Bacteroidales bacterium UBA4231 | reverse complement strand
GGGTGAGTAACGCGTGAGCAACATACCCGGTAGAGGAGGATAGTCGATGGAAACGTCGTGTAATACTCCGTAACAACAGGGACCGCATGATCCTTGTTTAAAAGATTCATCGTTACCGGATTGGCTCGCGTCCCATTAGGCAGTTGGCGGGGTAACGGCCCACCAAACCGACGATGGGTAGGGGTTCTGAGAGGAAGGTCCCCCACATTGGAACTGAGACACGGTCCAAACTCCTACGGGAGGCAGCAGTGAGGAATATTGGTCAATGGAGGCAACTCTGAACCAGCCAAGTAGCGTGCAGGACGACGGCCCTATGGGTTGTAAACTGCTTTTATAAGGGGA